>JANNRP010000167.1:0-1765 GCA_031401535.1 Hyphomicrobiaceae bacterium
GTCGAATGGCCGGTTGTGCGGTCAACCAATTGTCGAAGAAGCGTCGCTCGCACTCGGCTTTATTGCGACCGACAACGGTGCCGATTTCTGACCAACCGCTGCGTCGCAACGTCCAGCGTTTGATGCTATCTGCCTCGAAGCCGACCAGCAGGTTCGTTGCCATGGTGATGACGGCAATCACCGGTGCTTTGAGCCCGAGTACATTTAGGCCGACATCCATGGCAGTAATACCGATCAGATAGATCAACAGCGCCAACCATAATCGGTTGCCGATCATCCACAGCGGCGGCAGAACAGCTGCTAACGGATTGAAGCCATCGCGAATGAACTCAAGGCGTTCTCCGCGATCGATGCGGTCGGCGGGGGCATTTGGCGCTTCATGGATGGTAAATACATGCACGGGCTTGGGCTCGGTTTTCGACAGAGGACGCTGCGCTGGTATTTAGCCGTTAAGGCTGCCTTTAGTGGAGGGGATCCGGTCACCCTGCCGTGGATCGTGAGAAAGGGCTAGGCGAAGAGCTCGAGCCAAACCTTTATAGCACGTCTCGACGATATGATGATTGTTTTCGCCGTACAGCGCCGCGACGTGCAGCGTGATGCCAGCATTCTGAGCAAAGGCCTGGAACCATTCACGGAAAAGCTCCGTATCCATGTCGCCGAGTTTTGGGGCCGTAAACGTGACGTTCCAGATCAGATAGGGGCGGCCTGATACATCGATGGCAACGCGGGTCATGGCCTCGTCCATGGGCAGATGTACGTCGGAATACCGCGCGATGCCCTTACGGTCACCGGCGGCCTTTGCAATCGCCTGGCCTAGCGCAATTCCAACATCTTCGGTGGTGTGATGGAAATCGATGTGCAGGTCGCCTTTGGCCCGCACCGTGATATCGATGAGCGAGTGCCGCGCGAGCTGTTCCAGCATATGATCGAGAAAGCCGATGCCGGTGTGGATGTCGTATGCACCTGTGCCGTCCAGGTCGACGGTGGCTGTGATCTCGGTTTCTTTGGTCTTGCGCTGGATGGTAGCTGAGCGGGTCACGGGGCTTTCCTTGCGTAGTTCATGAGTGCCATCTATCAGCTAGAGCGGTGTCGGAAAAGTCCGGCGTTAGCGTCGAGGTTTACGATGAGCAGCTCTGAAGGCGATCGCATGACGGTTTGGCACGGCACGACGATCCTGACCGTGCGCAAGGGCGGGCACGTCGTGATTGCCGGTGACGGTCAAGTCAGTCTGGGACAAACCGTGCTCAAGGGCAATGCAAAAAAAGTGCGGTCGATCGGGCGTGGCGATGTGATTGGCGGATTTGCCGGCGCAACAGCAGATGCGTTCACGCTGTTCCAACGGCTGGAAGCGAAACTCGAGCAGTATCCGGGTCAGTTGACACGGGCGGCGGTCGAGCTTGCCAAGGACTGGCGGACCGACCGCTATCTACGTCGTCTTGAGGCCATGATGCTGGTCGCAGACGCCTCTACAACCTTGGTGCTGACCGGCACCGGTGACGTCCTCGAGCCGGAGCACGATGTGATGGGTATCGGCTCGGGTGGAATGTACGCGCTCGCGGCCGCCCGCGCGTTGCTGGATACCGAGCATACGGCCGAGGCGATTGCGCGCAAGGCGATGGCGATTGCAGCGGATATCTGCGTCTATACCAATCGCAATCTTGTGGTCGAGCAACTGGCAAGTTCGCGGTAGGCAGGGATCGGCACATGGCCTGGGTTATGCTGATCTGCGCCGGACTGTTCGAAGTCGGCTTCACGACAGCGCTGC
>JANNRP010000168.1:0-34660 GCA_031401535.1 Hyphomicrobiaceae bacterium
CCTTCGGAATGGCACAGCAGCCGTGCTTGGCGCGAGCGCAGACTTATAGCCAATCAATTTACATATGCTTTCTGTTACACTTAAACCATTTTACTGAAGTGATATCTGAGTGATGCATTCCCCAAAGCCCAGCTCCGCTGCTGTATCGACCCTCGCCTGCCTGTTGCCAGCTCTTGGGTCTGGCGCGGCGGCGCAAAACCATGACGTTCAAGGGCGCCTGTGCCGACGGTGACCGGATCGTCATTGCCGACGTTGACCATCGCTTGTTTCACAACGCCCTTCAGCGCCGACCCTCACCACGACCAGCAGCTATCGCCGTTTCTCCTGCGATCGAGTCGGTTTTGAAAGGGGCCGATATCGCTCGCTGAACTCGTTCAACCGGCAGAGCAGAAGACACGCGTTGCCACAGTCGGCTTGGTTCCTACTTGGGTGGACAAACACGGCGGTCATGGTCACCGCGTCGTCGAGATAACCGAGGGCAAAGGCGATAGCGCACGGGCCTTGAAGGCGACACTTAAGCTGCTGCCATTGGACACATAGGCGTCATGTCGGTCGCCGTCATGCCTCACGGTGGAGTGCCGATCGCTGCGACAGCTATGGTGCCCAATCACCGAGCGTCGCATTGACGAGTGCGAATGCCGCCACCGCAGCGGTATCGGCGCGCATGATGCGGGGGCCAAGCGAAATCACAGTCGCGAACGGCTGAGCATATAGCAGATCACGCTCTTCTGGAGCAAATCCGCCTTCGGGTCCAATCAGCACCGCGAGCGGACCCGAACCCAGAGCGGATAACGCGGCGATCGGATCAGAAACGGGTGCGGCCTCATCGCAGAAAATCAGGCGGCGTGCGGAGTCCCACCCAGCGATCAGTTTATCGAATTTCTGCGGTTCAGAGATACCCGGTAACACCAATATCCCACATTGCTCCGCTGCCTCGATCGTGTTAGCGCGCATCCGTTCCAGATTGACGCGTTCGGCTACCGTATGGCGCGTCAGAACCGGCACGAGACGAGCAGCACCCATCTCGACGGCTTTTTGCACGGTATAGTCGAGCCGCGCGCGCTTCAACGGTGCGAACACATAGTGGATATCAGGACCAGCGATCTGCACCCGTGATTGTTGCACAGGCACCAGATTGCAACCGCGTTTCGACACATCGCGAAGTTCGCACAACCATTCGCCATCGCGACCATTGAAGATCAGCAAGGCATCGCCCTTGCCCAGACGAAGAACACGCAGCAGATAATTTGATTGATTTGCATCAGCCGCGACCGGCTGGCCTGCCACCAAATCAGCCTCGACAAATAGCCGCTGGGACGTGTGATCGTGAATGGCCATGTGGAGAGCGTAACCGATTTCAGGCAGTGCAATCCAGCTGCGAGTGGTCCGCCACTCTCAAGCGCCGCCGCCCCCAAGTTCCAGCCCGGCGAGCGCTTGCACACTGATCCTGGCGCTAGCGGCCCTGCGGCACAGGCGTAATCTGGCATTTCCTCTCGCTTACGGCCCTGGATTGCGGGTTGACCGCATGATAATCGCAGCCGATGCAAGATCGATCTCAAAACGCGCCGTCGATTACCCTACCGGACGCTCGACCCGGTAACTGGGTGGACCGATATGCGCCACGATCACTCAAGCCATACTTCCAACTTGCCCGCTTTGACCGACCGATCGGGGCATGGCTGCTAATGTTTCCATGTTGGTGGTCGCTGGCGCTTGCCGAACTGTCCCAAGGTCGACCATACCCGAACCCGTGGTATCTGGCGTTGTTCATGGTCGGCGCCTTTGTCATGCGGGGTGCCGGCTGCACGTATAACGATATCGTCGACCGCGATTACGATGGTCGCGTTGCGCGCACGGCCGGTCGGCCTATCCCCTCGGGTGCGGTGACGGTCAAGCAAGCGCTCTATTTTGCGATGGCGCTTTCACTCGTGGGCCTCATCGTTCTCCTTCAGTTCAACCGCTACACTGTGGTCCTCGGCATGGGCTCACTGGTGCTGGTCGCAATCTATCCGTTCATGAAGCGGTTCACCTACTGGCCGCAGCTGGTGCTGGGCTTGACGTTCAAGTGGGGCGCTTTGGTCGGCTGGGCGGCGATCACGGGTTCGCTCGCACCGGCCGCCATGCTGCTCTACGCCGGTTGTGTGCTGTGGACCATCGGCTATGACACGATCTATGCGCATCAGGACAAGGAGGATGACGCCCTGCTCGGCTTGCGGTCGACGGCGCTTCGGTTCGGAGATCAGACCAAGATCTGGATTGCCGGTTTCTACGCCGGCGCAGTGCTGTTATGGACTGCGGCCGGAACATTGGCGCATGTGCACGCCGTGTTCTGTGTAAGCCTCGCTCTTGTGGCCACGCATCTTGGCTGGCAGGTGGCAACGCTGCAAACCGCTGATGGGGCGAACTGTTTGCATCGTTTCAAGTCGAACCGTGATATCGGCTGGCTGTTCTTTTTCGGGCTCTTAGCCGATATGGCGCTGACCTACACTGGGTTGCCAGGTGGACGCTGAAAAATTGCCGTCTGACGCACTTCGGAGAAGCGCGACTGGAACCCAGTATACACTAGCGCATCACCGAACTAACCTGTCAACTTTCGAGCAGCTATCTTGCGCAGCTGTCTATGCACAGTGTCACACAACCGTTCGCATTGGCTTAAATGGCATCATCAAGAAAGCCTGATCCACTGTCCCAGTTTGATACTTGCATGGTTGAGTTGGCTGGGGCAGGAGAGGCTGACGACTGATCTGTACCGCGTGACACTGCCGCGTTCATTCAATCAATCATGACTGAGGCCGACGACATGAGCAAACAACCGCCAGCCGAGGCACCCAAACAGCTGCTGCACCTTGTGTTCGGCGGCGAGCTCAGCGCGCTGTCCAAGGTTGAGTTCCGCAATCTGGCGGAACTCGATATCATCGGCATTTTTCCGAATTATGCCGAAGCCTACAAAGCCTGGAAGGGTGCAGCCCAGCGTACGGTCGACAATGCGCACATGCGGTATTTCATAGTTCATATGCACAAACTGCTGGATCCGGATGTGACGACGCCAACCGTCCCGACCAAAGCCTGAGCGCAAGAACACGTGACCACCACGAACCCGCTGTTCAAGCCGACAACGCAATACCTGATCAAACGCTGGTTCTGGGACTGGATCTGGCCGCGGCGTCGACAGGCCGTCGGCGTCATGCTGTTGACGATGTTGCTTGCGGCCGTGTCATCGAGCTATCCAACCATCATCAAATTCTCGACCGATGCGCTCCTCGGCGGTAGCACCACGGCACTGCCGTACATCATCGGTGCAATCCTGTTTGCCACAACGGCAAAGAGTACATTGATGTACCTGCAGACGGTCGCCTCGAATCGACTGATTCAACGCATGTCGACCGATATGCAGTCGCAGGTTTTCAGTCATCTTATCAACGCCGATTTCGCCCGACTGACACGGCAGGCACCGGGACAACTGTTGTCCAAGTTGTTCAATGATGTTGGCTATCTTCAGGGTGCAACGCAAACCGTTCTCAGCACAGCCGTTCGGGATGTACTGACGATTGTTGGATATGTGGCCTCGATGATCTACCTCGACTGGGCGATGTCGCTGATCGTGCTCTGCATTTATCCGCTCGCCGCGTTGCCCATAATCGCGGTGAGCAAGCGGCTACGCAAGGTTGCAAAGCAAACCCAGGTGGAGCTCGGCGACATGCTCTCACTCGTTTCGGAACAGTTGGCGAGCCCGCGCCTGATCAAGACTTTCCGACTTGAGGATTATGCCAACACGCGTGTCGACCGCAGTTTTGAGGACGTACTGCGTTTGCGCATGAAGGCCGTCATCAGCCGTGCGCGCCTCGATCCCATGCTTGAGGCGCTCGGCGGCATCGCTATTGCAGGCGTCATCGCGTTCGCCTACTGGCGCATCACCAGCGGGGCGGCAACGATGGGCGACTTTGTCGGCTTCGTTACAGCGCTGCTGTTGGCGGCCCAGCCGGTGCGTGCGCTCGGCAATCTGTCGACGAAGATCAACGAAGGCCTGGCCGGCGCTGAAAGCATGTACGGCGTGCTCGATGAGAAGCCAACAATCATTGATCGCCATGACGCCCAGCCATTGCTTGTCACCAAGGGCGATATCACGTTCACTGATGTGACGTTTGCCTATGAAAGCGCCGAGGAGGGGGCAGCGGTTGCTGGTGTGTCACTCGCCATCACGGGGGGCACGACAGTAGCGCTCGTTGGACGGTCCGGTGCGGGCAAGTCGACCATGATCAATCTAGTACCGCGATTGTTCGACGTCACCTCGGGGCGAATTGAAATTGATGGGCAGGACCTGCGCAACGTCACGCTGGAGAGCCTGCGGTCGCAAATCGCAATCGTCAGCCAGGACGTCACCCTGTTCGACGATACGATTCGCGCCAACATCGCACTGGGACGGCTCAACGCGACGGAGACTGACATCATCGCGGCCGCCAAGGCTGCTGCCGCGCACGATTTCATCCTGGCCCAGCCGCACGGTTACGCGACCCGCATCGGCGATCGCGGGCAGCGTTTGTCGGGCGGACAGAAACAGCGCCTCGCACTTGCCCGCGCCATTTTGCGTAATGCACCGATCCTGCTGCTCGATGAGGCCACCAGCGCTCTCGATACCGAGTCGGAACGCCTCGTGCAGAATGCCCTCGCCCGCTTCACGCTCAACCGAACCACGCTCGTGATCGCACATCGGCTGTCGACGGTGCAGAACGCCGACGTGATCTGCGTCATGGACGCCGGTCGGATTGTCGAAGTTGGCCCGCACGCGACATTGTTTGCAGTCGGTGGTGTCTATGCCAACCTATGCCGCCAGCAATTTATGACGGCCAATGCCACAGATGCAGCGCTTGAGCCGCACCCTATTCCCGCCACAGAATACCGTTGACCAGGCGGTTAGCCCAACCTTTGGCCGAGAACGAACGCACAATATCATCTGGATGATAAATCTGCTCAACCCAATCGATGAAGGCAATTGAGTGCGTTGCATTATAAGCGAGATAGCTCTCGAAGAAGTGATCGAGAATACCCGTGTCAGCCTGCCTGATATGGCCGAAACGAAATGACAGTTGCCTCTTGGCCTCCGCGATCGGCAGACCGAGCTTCATGTGCGCATAAAGCACACTGACGAGGCCCGCGCGATCGGCACCTGATTTGCAGTGCATCAGCATTGGATACTCTATGCGTTCGAACAGGTCACGCGCCCGCCAGATCTCTTCGCGGCTTGGCGCCGCGCGCGATCGGAACTGGCAGTCGATCAGCGTGATACCATATCGACGGCAGGCCTCGCGCTCGAGTTCGTAACTACCGCATTCCCGCACGCCGCGCAGGTTCACAATCGTACGGATGCCTTCAGCCGCAAACGACCGTATCTGATGCGGGGCCGGCTGGGCAGCTCTGGACGCGAGCGGGCCCAACGGGTGCCTATTGATATAAAACAGACGAAGGAACCCGTGGTCTACAAACAGCATATCAATCCACGTCAGCGTCGGACCAAAGGCTCGCTTCGCCCACGCCGGTGACCGCGCGGCCAAACCCTCGCGCCATCCCAACGTAACACGCTTCATTGCTCGCCGTGTTCGCTTGACGACGCCGTTCATGCTCGCTTTCAACAACAGCCCGATTGCCCCGCCAGCGACGTGTGCCACAGCCGCACTTTACTAGTTTGAGTCAGGGCCTGAGTTTCGACGCAATTTACAAGCGCTGGTTAACTCCTATAGAAAGCCGGTGCAAGAGGTGTGCGGCGTTGCAGCTGCCACCGCGTTTAGATCACGGTTCCGGCACGTGACGCGCCGATACCCGACCGCGCCACAGCTCGATTGGTCATGAAACGACAAAATGGCGCGCCTCTTCTTCGACAATCCCAAGCTCAGCCGCATCGGCAGCGGAGCGCTGGCACGCTACATCAGGTTTGTGCATCGCACGGCGCGTATCGTTTACGAGCCCACTGACGGCGTTGCGCGCTTCACCAGCCATCACCCGATGATCTTTGCCCTCTGGCATGGGCAATTCCTGATGTTGCCCGTGCTCAATCCACCCGCCGTCAAAGTGCGCATAATGGTGGCGCGGCACGGTGACGCCGATGTGCTAGGCGACCTGCTGCAACGCTTCGATATGGGCTTGATTCGTGGCGCTGGTGCCGGCTTGCGAAAGCGCGATCGTGGCGGCGCCGCCGCACTACTTGCAGCCCGCACGGCGCTAGGGGAGGGGGTTAGCGTCGGTATGACCGCTGATGTTCCCCCAGGCCCTGCCCGTCGCGCCGGTCTTGGTATCGTCACGCTCGCCCGGCTGTCGGGCAAACCCATCATACCTGTGGCCGTCGCCTCAAGTCGCTACCACGCACTCGATACCTGGAGCCGCCTGACTATCAACCTGCCATATTCGACCGTTGCCGTTATTGTTGGTGATCCCATTTGCGTCGCAGCGGACGCCGATGCAAATGCTCTTGAGGCGGCCCGCAAGACCCTTGAGAACGCCATGAACGAGGCGACGCGGCGAGCCTACGCGCTGGCCGGTGTCGATGCGACACGCGCCACACCACCCGGCGCCGATCCAATGGCACCACCGGCGGTCATAGGTCGTCGTTTAAAAGTGTATCGCGGTATCATGCGGGCAGCCGAATCACTGGCGCCGACAATCCTCAGATGGCGGGAACGCCGCGGCAAGGAAGACCCGGCACGCAGGACCGAGCGCCTGGGCCAGGCGTCAGCCGGACGACCATCTGGCCGACTCGTATGGGCACATGCGGCCAGCGTAGGGGAAACCAATGCCGTGCTGCCGTTGTTGGATGAGTTGCGCGCCCGGCGGCCGGATCTGCGCTTTCTGCTCACCACCGGCACCAGCACCTCGGCTGCGCTGGCTGCAGGCCGGTTGAGCGCCGCTGATATCCATCAGTATGTTCCCCTCGATAGCCCCCGTCTCGTTGCCCGTTTCCTCGACCATTGGAAACCCGATCTCGCTATCTTCACTGAAAGTGAAATCTGGCCGAACCTAATTATCGCAGCTGCCGACCGCGCCATCCCTTTGGCGTTGATAAACGCTCGACTGTCACCACGCTCATACAATCGTTGGATGCGCAATCGCGGCATGGCACGCCCGATCTTCAACCGCTTCGCCGTGGTGCTTGCACAAAACGAAAAATTGTCACGTTGGTTCGCCGATCTGGGGGCGCGGACCTCGATACCAACCGGAAATCTAAAGATCGATTCACCACCACCACCAGTGGACCGGCAAGCATTGGCAGAACTAGCGGCGGCGCTCGGAAGTCGGCCGCGCCTTGTCATCGCGTGCACCCATGCGGGCGAGGACGAGATTGCCGCCACAGTGCACCAGTTGCTGGTCGCTGACTGGCCTGGATTTTGTACGATCATCGTGCCTCGTCATCCAGTTCGCGCGCCGGAAATAGCTGCAATGCTTCAATCACGGGGACTAAACGTGGCGTCGCGATCCAAGGGTGTGCTGCCAGACGCCCGCACCGATATTTATCTTGCTGACACAATCGGCGAGTTGGGCACGATCTATGCTGCCGCACCAGTAGCATTTCTTGGCAAATCACTGGGCGTCAACGAGGGCGCCAAGGGCGGGCAGAACCCAATCGAGGCAATCCGGCACGACGCCGCCGTACTGACTGGTCCGCATTGGGGTAACTTTATCGACACCTACACGATGCTGCGGCGGCATGGTGGTATCGTTGAAGTCAATGATGCCGCATCGCTCGCCGCTCAGGTCGCGCTGTTGCTTCGGGACCCTGCCGCCATGTCCAGGATCAAGGCCGGGGCTGCAACCGCACTGGATAAGCTGTCGGGTGCCCTGCCAAAGACGGTAGCTGCTCTATTGCCGTTGATCCCGTCCGATCAAGCGCCAGATGGGGTCATTGACGATAATGGCCCAGTGAGGCTTGAGCGTGCGTCTTGACGAGCCATCCTGGTGGTACGCGGGCGCCGATCAACCGCAACCGCTTCTATTGCCACTACTTCGGCCGGTCGGCCGTCTGGCAAGTTGGCTTGCCGTGCAGCGCTGGCACCACACGACCGGCTATCGCGCATCGTTGCCGGTCATCTGTGTCGGCAATTTCACGGCAGGCGGCACCGGCAAGACCCCCGCCGCAATCGAACTCGCCCGACAACTTATCGCAAGGACTGAGCACCCCGTGTTCCTGACGCGAGGATACGGTGGGCGCACAAAGACGCCAACGCTCGTCGGCCCAGAACGCTCTAGCGCCGCTCAGACCGGCGATGAAGCGCTGTTGCTGGCACGCGCGGCACCAACGGTCGTTGCCCCCGACCGTGCGGCCGGTGCCCGCTTTATCGAAGCTGAGAATAAAGGTGGTCGACTGGCTGCCACGGTCATCATTATGGACGATGGCTTGCAAAACCCCACATTGGCGAAGGATCTCGTAATTGCCGTTGTCGATGGCGCGCGGGGCATCGGAAACGGTCATGTTATTCCTGCCGGTCCTTTGCGTGCCGCGCTCGGCTTTCAGATGACGTTGACCGACGCAGTACTCGTCAACCAGATGCCTGGTTCCAGCCAACCTTCAAACACTGTCCAGTGGCTCAAGCAACGCTTCAACGGGCCGGTGTTGGAGGCAACGCCGATACCCCTAGGCGACGTCACGTGCTTCGCTAACCGCGCGATCGTCGCCTATGCAGGCATCGGCAATCCAGCTCGCTTCTTTGGACTATTGCGGTCGCATGGCGCCCGCATCGTCGACAGCTTTACATTCCCTGATCATCATATGATCAGCGACAACGAAGCCCGCCGCGTTCTGAACAGCGCAAAACAGCATAGCGCGAAAATCGTCACGACTGAGAAGGATTGGGTGCGGTCAATGCAGGCAACGGGCGATGCGCTGGCGCTACATGCAGCATCACACGCGATCGCGATTCGTCTTCAGGTCTCCAGCGCCGATGAAAAGCGGATCGGCGCGCTACTCGACGGCGCTTTCCATGCTCACAAACTCAAGACGCCGCAGATACCGGCTTGACCAGGACCAACGGTTTGGCGAGCTGGTGCGCAACAAAAAATCCCAGCAGTGCCATTATGACTGCCGCCACCAAAACCGGGAGCGGTGATTGCAGACCGCTAGCGTCGAACCCAAGCCGATACAGGATTGGTCCGCAGGCCTGCCCAAGAAAGAAAAAGAAGGCATGCAGCGCAACAGCAGCGCCGCGTGCATCGGGCGCCAGTTCCGTCGCCTGCGTTTGTAGTGAATTGTGGATCATATAGAACCCGAGCCCAGTGATGACGAAGGTTGCAGCCTCCAGGGGCCAAGTCTGTGCAATCGGGTAGGTGGCAAGACCCGCACCCGCAACAACGCCACCAGCGCGGATCAAATTCATCTGGCCGCCCAGGCGGGATAGCATCATCTTTACCAGTACCCCGAACAGGACACCGCCCAGGCCCATACCGGCCAGCACGAAACCTGCCTCGCGTATTCCTCCGGCCCCGCGCGACTCCAGCAACACTGCAAGATAGGGCAGCAGCCCAAAGATGCACATCCCTTCAATGAACACGGCCGCGTAGCACACCTTGGCACGCGGGTTGGCGAATACTCTGGCATACCCCTCGCGCATACCTTTGACGCTGAACGGCCGCCTTATTGCATCAGACCGGGCTTCCAGTTTGGCGACGGAGAGAACAAGCGAGGCCACGACCAGCACGCAGGCAAGCACCATCACCCAGCGCCAGCCGGTTATGCTGCCAATGAACCCAGAACCGATGACCCCGATCATCTGCCCGACCAGCATCGCCATCAGCAATTGCGACAGGGCGACCTGCCGTTCCGCCATCGGGAACCGGTCGCCAACCATGGCAATGGCAAGTGGAATGGTGCCGCCAGCCGCAAGGCCTGCTACAACGCGGGCAACAAACAGAGTTTCGATGGTCGGCGCAATCGCTGATGCGGCCAGTGCCACTGCGAGCACCCCAAGGCACCACTTGATGATCCGCGCCTTGCCCAGCGCATCACCCAACGGCCCAAGAATTGGCTGCCCTAGTGCGTAGGGAAAAGCGAATGCCGACGCCAGCAAAGCGACAGTACCCGGCAATGCAAACAGGTCACGGGCGATCTCAGGGACAAGCGGATCCATGATTCGCACGATCATCGCGCTTGCAAGGCACGAGGCAGCCAGGACGAGGAGTAGGGGCAAGGGTTGATTCCATAATCGAGGACGTCGCGCCACCATGCTACGGCGGAACACGTTCCATGGTTACAAAATGGCACATCAGGCCATGCGTGTCGCTCAACCGTGATCTGCTTTAAAGGTACGCGATACCATCACCAAGCTGCTGCGAGCCGTCTACAAACCAGGCGTCGAACTGGCTGAACCGGGGCAAGACGTAGCGATACCCTTTCGGCTCAAGCAATTGCTTGAACTTAGCAAGTCGCGACGCATGGTTATTGTGTTCGAGCGTCAGGACGCGGGGACGGTAGCGCGTAAAATCCAATCCCGAAATAATGGCCAACTCCGACCCCTCGGTGTCGATCGACATATAGTCGATAACAGCGGGCGCTTTGTGAAAATCGAGCAGATCATTGACGCTGATGGTCTCGACCGGGATGATCCGGCCTCCGGTCTTCTGCTGCTTGCGCGTGTGGGTTTCGACGATTCCGGACAATTCTCTTGCACCGTCGCAGAGGAAATCAAGGGTGGCGCCGCTGCGCGAATACACGGCACGAGTGTCCAGTACCGCCGAGCGGCTGGCACGAATAGCGGCATGAAAAGCAGGGTTGGGCTCAGCGAGAATACCAGTCCATCCGTAGTTCCGTTCCAACAGTGCAGTATTCGACAGCGCCAAGCCATCGCCGACGCCGATCTCGACAAAATAACCGGTGCGCTTGTCGCCGGTCGCCAGCAGTACGAACAGGTCTTGGAATAGTTGCGCGTGTGAGACATCACGGCGTTCCATTACGGTCGTGAAGAAGCGCCGCGCTTCGCTATCGCGGCCCGACGAATTTTGCACGGCAAGCAGGGAGCGCAGCCCAAGCGCTAGTAGAGGCTCGTCATCGATTCCTCGCGAATACAGTCGCTCGGCCGCACGATAACACTCGTCGTCGGCAGCAACGGCACGCCGCAGCAGTGCGTCGCTTTTCATCGACCGACCGGTAAAATAGTAGAGGTCGGATTTGAGTATCCGACCGAGAACATTCCACATGTAAATGGTCCATCAATTGGTATGAACGTAGCCCGATGCTGGCGCTTGGCACCGTCAGCATCGGCCCCGCAACCCTAGCCGTGGGCCAGCCATACACGCCGGAACAAGCGGCGCATAGATACCGGTCATGGGCTTTTGAGCGAACCGCATTTGGTTCATGCCGGCTCGCCATATAAAAAAGGGCGCAGCTTGCGCCACGCCCTTCGATTGCCGGTCGTTGAACAAGATCGTTTGCGGCCCGCTACCCGTGTGGGGCGCAGGCCGCGCCGATTTCAGAAGTCCATGCCGCCCATGCCACCCATTCCGCCCATGCCACCCATTCCGCCGCCACCTGGCATCGAAGGCGCTGAATCCTTCGGACGCTCTGCAATCATGGCTTCGGTGGTGATCAGCAGACCGGCGATCGACGCAGCGTCCTGCAGCGCGCATCGCACGACCTTGGCCGGGTCGATCACGCCTTGAGCGACGAGGTCGCCGTATTCGCCTGACTGGGCGTTGAAGCCGAAGTTATACTTGTTGTTGTCAAGAATCTTGCCGACGACAACCGCACCATCTTCACCGGCATTCTGGAAGATCTGGCGTGCGGGTGCAGCCAGCGCCTTACGAATGATATTTATGCCGGTCTTCTGATCATCGTTGTCCGTCTCAAGCGTTGCCAGTGCCTTGATCGCACGCAGCAGCGCGACGCCGCCACCTGGGACGACGCCTTCTTCGACGGCGGCTCGGGTCGCATGCAATGCGTCGTCGACGCGATCCTTGCGCTCTTTGACTTCCATCTCGGTAACGCCGCCAACCTTGATAATGGCAACGCCGCCCGCGAGCTTGGCCAGACGCTCCTGCAGCTTTTCGCGATCGTAGTCCGACGTGGTCTCCTCGATCTGCGCCTTGATCTGCTTGACGCGGGACTCGATGTCGATTTTCTTGCCGGCGCCATCGACAACAGTGGTGTTGTCCTTGTCGATCGACACCCGCTTGGCACGACCCAGCATGTTGAGTTTCACGGTTTCGAGCTTCATGCCGAGGTCTTCCGAGATCACAGTGCCGCCGGTCAGCACTGCCAAGTCTTCCAGCATCGCTTTGCGACGATCACCGAAGCCCGGAGCCTTGACGGCCGCAACCTTCAAACCGCCGCGCAGCTTGTTGACCACGAGGGTGGCAAGCGCCTCGCCCTCGACATCCTCGGCGATGATCAGCAATGGCTTGCCGGACTGAACGATCGACTCGAGCAGCGGCAGCATGGCCTGCAGGCCCGACAGCTTCTTTTCATGGATCAGGATGTAGGGGCTCTCCATCTCAACCAGCATCTTGTCCGCGTTGGTAATGAAGTAGGGCGACAGGTAGCCGCGATCGAACTGCATGCCTTCGACGACATCAAGTTCGGTCTCAAGGCTCTTGGCTTCCTCGACGGTGATGACACCTTCATTGCCAACCTTCTGCATCGCACTTGCGATGATCTGGCCGATTTCCGCGTCGCCATTGGCCGAGACGGTGCCGACCTGAGCGATTTCCTCGTTCGAGGTCACCTTCTTCGACTTGGCCTTGAGCTCCGCTACGACCTTGGCAACCGCCAAATCGACGCCGCGCTTCAAATCCATCGGGTTGGCGCCCGCTGCGACCGACTTAACGCCTTCGCGCACGATCGATTGGGCCAGCACAGTTGCCGTGGTGGTGCCATCACCAGCGAGATCGCTGGTCTTCGACGCCACTTCGCGCAGCATCTGTGCACCCATGTTCTCGAACTTGTCTTCAAGTTCGATTTCCTTGGCAACGGTAACACCGTCCTTGGTGATACGGGGGGCGCCGTACGACTTCTCGATCACGACGTTACGGCCTTTGGGACCGAGCGTAACCTTGACTGCGTTGGCGAGAATATCAACACCGCGCAGCATTTTATCGCGGGCATCGAGAGAGAACTTGACGTCTTTGGCGGCCATGTTGAGGCTCCTAGATTGAATGTTGAACAAGGAAATCGAGATCGACTGGTAGAAAAGCTTGGCGAAGTGCGGGAGCTAGTGGCGGGGCGGGTGGAGCAACTGGGTAAAATAATTGCCTATCGACTACCCGCTACTCCCCTTGTTTTTCTCACTTCACCATCACGCCCATGATGTCGCTTTCCTTCATGATCAGCAGCTCTTGGCCATCGATCTTAACTTCGGTACCCGACCACTTGCCAAACAGCACCTTGTCGCCCTTCTTGACATCAAGGGGAACGAGCTTGCCGCTCTCATCGCGCGCGCCGGGACCCGCCGCGATAATCTCGCCCAGCATAGGCTTTTCGGCAGCCGTGTCGGGGATGATGATGCCGCCTGCCGACTTGGTTTCAGCATCGGTGCGCTTTACGACAACGCGATCATGCAACGGGCGGAACTTCATGAGACAAACCTTTTGTTGTGAGGGCAAAATCAAATAACAGCCAGATTCTCGAGCGCGCGGCGACTTCTGCCGCACAACGATGAGATAGCGCACTGCATATGTTCCCCATCGTTAGCACTGTCAAGGAGTGAGTGCCAAAAATAGCTTTAAGTAGACCAACACCAAGCCAACACGGCGCTTTGCACGTGACCGCGCATCCATGCCATGTTGCAGCAAAGTTCATTGGGAGAGACACGCGCATGCTGAACCTGGCTGCTGGCATGGACCGGCTCGGAACTGAAACCGCGTTCGACGTACTGGCGCGCGCCGCCGCCCTGCAGGCGCAGGGGAAGGACATTATTTCACTGGGCATCGGCCAGCCGGACTTCAAGACTCCGGCGCATATCGGCGAAGCCGCAATCAAGGCAATCCGCGACGGCCACCACGGCTACACGCCAGCCAACGGCCTCCCGGCGCTCCGGCAAGCGGTTGCTAAGGACCTGAACAAGCGCCACGCCGTCGAGGTCAATCCGGATCACGTTGTCATAATGCCGGGTGGCAAGCCGACAATGTTCTTTGCGATCCTGATGTTCGGTGCTCCTGGCGCCGAAATCATATATCCTGACCCCGGCTTCCCGATTTATCGCTCGATGATCGAGTACACGGGTGCGACGCCTGTTGCCATGACGCTGCGCGAAGAAAATGATTTCTCATTCAGTGCCGACGAAGTGCTGGCGCAGATTTCGCCAAAAACACGGCTTATCATCATTAACAGCCCTGGTAATCCGACTGGTGGCGCGGTTCCGGAAATCGAGGTCCGCAAGCTCGTGGCCGGATTGGCCAAACACCCCAACGTTGCCATCATGTCGGATGAAATCTATAGCCAGATGCTGTACGATGGCCGCGTTCACACGAGTTTCTTGTCGTTCCCCGAGATCCGAGACCGGTTGATCATTCTCGACGGCTGGTCGAAGACCTACGCGATGACCGGTTGGCGGCTTGGCTACAGCATCTGGCCAGCAAACCTCGTCGACAAGGTTGTCCGCCTGTGCGTCAACTGCCATTCCTGCGTCAATGCACCGACCCAGTTTGCCGGCATTGCAGCGCTAGAGGGCCCGCAGGATGCAGTGCATGCGATGGTCAAAGCCTTCGACGAACGCCGCCGCATCATCGTGCCGCTGCTCAATCAGCTGCCGGGCGTTACGTGCGTCGAGCCGGGCGGAGCGTTCTATGCGTTCCCGAACATCTCAAAGACCGGGTACACGGCGAAGGAATTGCAGAACCTGATGCTGGAAAAAGCCGGTGTCGCGACCGTGGCCGGCACCTCGTTTGGCATCCACGGCGAAGGCTACATCCGCTTTTCGTACGCCAACTCAATCGACAACATCCGGGCGGCCGTCCAGCGCGTGGGAACATTGCTGCTGGAGCCTAAGTGAACAGGCGGGTGCCACTCACCCCGCAGTCTTCTGCTCGAACGCACACAAGTCGGCGATGATGCAAGCGGCGCATGCCGGTTTGCGGGCAAGGCACGTGTAGCGACCGTGCAGGATCAGCCAGTGGTGGGCATGCAAGGCGAATTCGGCTGGCACAACCTTCAGCAACGCCATCTCGACCGCTTCCGGGTCCTTGCCGGATGCCATCCCTGTCCGATTGGCGACACGGAATACGTGCGTGTCGACCGCCATCGTCGGCTGACCAAACGCCATGTTGAGTACGACGTTGGCGGTCTTGCGCCCGACGCCCGGTAGCTTGATCAGCGCATCCATGTCGGCCGGCACGGTCGAATCGTGTTCGGCAATCAACACCTGCGACAGCGCGACCACGTTCTTCGCCTTGTTGCGAAACAACCCAATAGTCTTGATGTATTCGCGCACGCGATCCTCGCCGAGCGCGACCATCGCTTCCGGCGCGTCGGCCGCGGCAAACAACGCGCGCGTCGCCTTGTTAACGCCAGCGTCCGTCGCCTGCGCCGATAGCACGACCGCGACCAGCAGCGTAAACGCGTTGACATGCTCTAGCTCGCCCTTGGGTTCGGGCTCTTCGGCGTGGAATCGCGTGAACATCTGTTGGATCGCTGCTGCAGTTAGCTTTGATCGTTGGCTGTTTTTAGCCTTTGCCCCGGCCTTAGATCTGAACACGGGGAGCTGCGGCCTTTTGGATGTGTTTTTCGGTGTCGGCATGACTTCATTCGGGCTGGAGGACGACATACGCTGATGCACATGATCAACAAAGACAACCCGAAACACGCAGCCGTAAACACAGTTGAACCATTCCGCGCTGTCCTGTCCCCGCATCGCTCACTTGGCCCTCGCGGCTTTGTCATCCTGATGACGGCGCTTTGCCTGATCAACTTCGCCGTCGGCACCGCTTTCTGGCTGATAGGCGCCTGGCCTGTATTGATCTTTTGCGGGCTCGACGTGGCACTGATCTACCTTGCATTCAAGATGAACTATAGGGCTGGCCGCGCCTATGAAACCATCGATCTCACGCCCGATTTGCTGACCGTGACGAGCGTCGAGCCTTCCGGCCGTCGACGGTCATGCGAGTTCAATCCTTATTGGGTGCGCGTGGCCCTGCTCGAGCACCACGACGGCCGCATCGAACTTGAACTTGCCCATCATGAACAGCGCCTAGTATTTGCACGCTGCCTCAACGACGACGAAAAGCGCGAATTTGCACATGCCCTGCGGGCAGCACTTGCACGCTCCAAAGGTAGTGTCGGATTCTGATAGCGGTCCCTTGATCCTGGCTGGCAAACCGCGCAGCACCAGCAGACTGTACCACGCGGCAGCCTTGAAGGGCTCGATACCAGCTTCAACCGCAGTTGGGAGATCTGGCAGAACATCGACGCCTGTGCTGCTGCAAAGTGCGTGTAGCACTGACCCGACTGATCCTTTCAGCGTTCCGTGTGCCAGACAGAATTGCAACCAGAATGCTTACGAACCCATCCCAACTTCGGAGATAAGAGCCGAGGTTGTGGCGCGCCGGTAACGGTAGAACCAGAATCCGTAACCTCGTCGCTGCACCGCTGGCGACGAACGCAACCCGCCTCTAGCCTGCAAAGCCAGAGTTGGAGTTGTAGAATGCGTAGAGCATGGGTGTTGTTGGGCGCGGTCTACTTTGGCGCAGTTGGCGGCTGGGACGGCAGTTTGCGAGCGCAAGATTCGCTTACGGTGCAAAATGTCACTGAGCGCGATACGCGCGTCGCCGCTGCAGCGGTCGTCGCCAACATTCCATTTAATGCGGCACCGGTCAGTGCGCCCCACTTAGCCGACGCGGATGCACAGCCGCCCACAGCAGCAAAACCGATCGTGCCTACCCGCGATACATTGACCATCGTACTTGGCGGCGACCTTGGCCTCGGCGGCAGTGACCAACCCGTACACTTGGAAGGCGCGATCCGGCATGGCGCGCGTCAAAGTTGGGCGGAGCTTACACGTGGACTTGCCTCCCTGATGGACGGCGATATCAATTTCGCCAACCTGGAAACTGTGGTCACGGACCGTAACGACCTCAACCCGGTGTCAAAGGCATTTAACTTCCGCAGTCATCCGGCGGGCATCCGGCATCTGCTCGGGGTTGGTTTGAACGTAGTCTCGACAGCCAACAATCATGCGATCGACTACGGAGAGCCTGGGATTCGGGAGACGTTGCACCATCTGAGTGGGCTTTCGGACGCTGGTCTGAAAGGGCTGCCGGGTATTGGCATCGGTCGTGCCGAGGTATTGGCGCCAGCGGATATCGAAGTCAAAAATGCACGCGTCCGTATCTCAGCGATTGGCATCGGCGGTGGCGGCCTGCCGACTTCCCCGCAACCGTCACTGCGCGCTGGTATGGCATCCTACCAAGCGCCCGCTGATTTTCGCGACATTGTGCACGAACTGGCCACGTCCAACGGCGACATCCGCATGCTCTCGGTGCACTACGGCACCGAATTGCAGGTGCGCCCCAGTGCCACCGACGAACGGCGACTACGCATGGCGGCAGTTGCCGGCAGCATCGATATTATTGCGGGACACCACGCCCATGTGGCTGCTGGCGTTCAGGAGATTGACGGACGGCTGATCTTCTACGGCCTCGGCAATTTACTGCACCCTGGGATGCAGAACATGGACCGTCTCGGCATCTGTCGCGACTATGGAATCTTGGCCCGCGTACATTTGGCGCGCGCCGCAGGCGAGCGCTTCCGGCTGCGAGCAATCGAGATCGTAACCTTGCGCGATATGCATCAATCGACGCGCGTCCGCGACAGCGATGCAGGCCGACTGCGCATAGAAGTCTTGAACCATCTCGCCGCCGGTCTCGACGATCGGTCTGGCGGCGCGCGCGGCGTCAGGTTTGCACCGCAAGTGGATGGCAGCGGACTATACTGCGCGCCAGAAGCCGCGGCTAACTCCGACCGTATCGGCCGCTTGTGCCAATCGTTTGCGCAGCCCGAACCGCCACCACCGGCACTCGCGCGACGGATCACACAAGCCTGCGGGGGTAGCGATCTGATCGCGCACCGGCAGCTAAGGCTGGAGCCTGACGCCGAACGCAGCCCCTCGACCAAACAACGGGTGGCGCGGACGAATGGTGCTGGCCGCATCACCCAGGACACTAGTGGTAGTTTCCTGGCAGGCCTGTTCAGGCCTTGGTAGTCCACAGCCTAAGTCGCTGACCTGCAACAGCGGTAAGTTCAACTGAGCTTCAGTTGTCGGAATCACGGAAAATAGCACTCGGCAAACGAGGCGAGATACATTACGCTGCTCATTATTTTCTATTGTCATTAGAAGGATCCGGTGCCATGGCGTTCTGGTCAAAACCCACCAAGGGCAATGAGCCCGCAAATCCCGAGCCTGTAGTCGCGCGACCTTCATCAAACGCTGCGGCTCCACAAATGCAGCAGGCAACCGCCGCAGAGCCGAGCGCGATGGCAGCAGCTGAATCAGCCAAGCCCAAGGCCCAGCAAGAGTTCAAAATCAACGGGCTATTGACCCCGGCGCTCGGCAAGGTCGTCGCCGTTCTCATGGCCTCACAACGACATCGATCACTGACACTCGGTGATATATTCGCCCGCGTAATGCCCTGCGTGGCCTCCAACCAATTCATGGTAGCGGATGCCAAGTTCGGCGAAAAAGATAAGGAAGTGACAGCGCCGGTAGCCTTGGTACTATGGGCCACCGTGTCCGCCGACGTCGACCAGCGTCTATCGAGCGAAACGGCACAATCGCGCGCGCTGGCGCCTAAGGAATGGCGCTCGGGCGACATTCCCTGGATCATGGAAACCGTCGGACCCATCGGCATTGTAGAGGCGATGCTGAAACAACTCGTAGCGGGGCCACTGAAAGGCCAGCCCGTCAAATTCCGCAAGAAGAGCAAGGACGGTACATACGCCGTGGCAACATGGCCGACCGCTACAGTGTGATTTTGCCATGCCAGCTGATCCAATATTGAAAACAGAACCGAACCTTATTGCGCGGATATTTTGCATCTGACCGCTAGTTCCAGAAATGATGCAGCGACAGGTGCCAGAACAACATTCGGGTCGCCGTCACTGAAAGCAACGGTTAGACAGTCTCCACCCTCGTTAGCAACCAGGTGGACCCATGTTGCACACTCTCGATATCGAACCCATCCGACCGCTCAGCGGAGATCGTTCCCACGACTACGATCTTGTCCGTCGCGCCATTCGCTTTCTGTCGGAGCACTGGACCGACCAGCCCGACCTTGATCTGCTAAGCCGTCACATGGGCCTGTCGTCGGCCCACTGCCAGAAGTTGTTCAAACGCTGGTGCGGACTGTCGCCCAAAGAGTTCGTGCAGGCAATTACTGTCGATCACGCACGGGCTCTGCTCGGCGGATCGTCCAGTGTGCTCGACGCAGCGCACGAGGTGGGTTTGTCGGGCGGCAGTCGACTGCACGACTTGTTTGTCGATCACGAAGCCATGACGCCTGGCGACTATAAGCGCCGCGGCGAGGGTCTGAACATCGTCTATGGTTTCCATCCTTCGCCGTTTGGCGAGGTGCTGGTTTTGGCAACGACACGCGGTGTGGCGGGTCTTGCTTTTGTCGATGAGGACAAGAATCAGACGCGGCTAGAAGCTTTGACCGACATGACAAATCGTTGGCCGGGCGCTACCTATCTTGAGGCACCGCACCAAACAGCATGGCATGTTGACCGCATCTTTTCGCCCGACGCATGGCAGCCCGATACGCCCGTGCGCCTTGTCCTGATCGGCACCAATTTTGAGGTGCGCGTATGGGAGGCGTTACTGAAAATTCCCATGGGACGCGCGGTCAGCTACAACGACATCGCCCGTCATATCGGGAAACCGTCAGCCTCCCGGGCAGTCGGCTCAGCGGTTGGCCGCAATCCGATTTCGTTTGTCGTGCCGTGCCACCGCGTGCTGCGTGGCGACGGCAGCCTCGGTGGCTATCATTGGGGCTTAACCCGCAAACGTGCATTGATCGGCTGGGAAACCGGGCACGTGCAGAGGTAAACGGCCTGAACCGGGTCGGCCAAGACTGCAAGCCTTCCTGGCGCCAAAACTGAGTTCCGATTGGTTGGGTCAACATATTTTTACACCTCATCCAACCACATAAGTGAGCGACTCGGAGTATACTTAGCGACACTCGAACAGGTCACCCACGAGTTACCATGCACGATCTCAAGCCCGAGCGCTTCGCGCTTGCCGATTTCAACACCCAGCCGATCTCCATCTGCGGCAAGTCATTCCTGGCCGACCAATCCGGTGCACTGTACTGGCGGGCCGAGAAGGCGTTGATCGTCGCCGATCTACACTTCGAGAAGGGGTCGTCCTTCGCAAAGCGCGGCGTGATGCTACCGCCCTACGACACTCGGGCAACGCTGATGCGGCTCGCGGCCGTTATCGATAGGCATAACGTGGAAACCGTGATCGCACTCGGCGACAGCCTGCACGATAAGAACGCTGCAGATCGCATGAACGCGGACGATCTGGATATTCTACGCATCATGCAGGAGGACCGCCGCTGGATCTGGGTGACGGGCAACCATGACCCCGTGCTCGCCGATGTGCTGGGCGGCGAGGTCATGCAAGACATTAGCCTTGAGGGATTGACTCTGCGGCATGTGCCACGCAATGCGCCGGTCACGCACGAAATCGCGGGGCACCTGCACCCGGCAGCCAGACTATCCGTTTACGGAAGCATGTTGCGCCGCCCCTGTTTCGTCGGCAACGGGCTGCGGCTGGTACTGCCGGCTTTTGGAGCGTTCACCGGTGGACTGAACGTGCTCGATGACGCATTTGCGCCACTGTTTGGGTCAGACGGAATGTCCGTCTGGATGCTAGGACAGGAAGGTCTTTATCCGGTGGCAACCCGGCAATTACGCAGTGATTGACGGGGCGTGAGGTTGGTAGCTGGCGGCCCGTTTGCCATCGCAGCGCACCACACCCGCCTATCACAGGTGTTGAAACCATCGAATAATGTTTCCGATCTCAAAGCCGCCTGATCGAGCAGGCGCAGTTCTGAATTCTCTTGCATTCGTCCGTCGTGAGGCGTTCGCTCCTCCCAAATGCCGTTCAAAAAGAGCAGCTATGGGGAGCCTCAACGATGGAACAGTCGCCAGCACAACCGACGCCACGTCAAGATACGCATCCAAAGACCAAGCTCGTCACAGTGCATGGCACCGGCTCTGGCCATAAGGATGACAACGGCGATCGGTGGTGGCAACGTGACAGCGCCTTCCTGAAAGCTCTTGAGAAGCGGTTAGAACTGGATCCGACGCGGGTCGAGATCGTGCCGTTCCATTGGAAGGAGGGCCCTAATAGCGAAACTGAGCGGCGGGTCGGTGGCGCAGAGTTATACGAAAAGCTAAAGGGTTATGACAAACAGGGCGCCGACTATTACCTGATCGGGCACAGTCACGGCGGGTCGGTAATTCACGGGGCGCTGCTCCAGTCTATCGTCAAGAAAAATCCGCTTGAACGACTGAAAACCTGGTGCACGATTGGTACACCGTTTGTCGACTATCGACCCAATCGCTTCCTGTTCAACCGATTGGGTACCACGGGGTTGACCGTTTATGCCACGGCTGTCGGCGCGTTGATGCTGGCGGCAGGGCTTATCGTCATGTCCATATTTGCGGCGACGCCGTTCTGGAGGACCGTCAACGAGACGCTGGGCAAACAGGCTTTTATGGGCCTCTATGCGCCCATCGTCGGCACGCTGGTATTTTACGGCGCAAGTTGCCTTCTGGTACTCTATGCCTTCGTGAACTATCGCGGCGGCTGGCATGAGCAGTCTCTAAAGAAAAAAGTTGAAGCCACCTACGCGGATCGGTGGCTTGGCCTGTATCATCGCGACGACGAGGCAATCGGCGCCCTGGCCAACGCCGCCCATCTAAAGGGTGAAATTGTGCCGTCATCGTTCCTCGTGCCCTTGATGGCAGCAGCGCCTTTGCTTCTTACAGTCTTGGGGGTGATTGCGCTTGGTATCCATTTTCTCACCGATCAATCACCAGTGTCGCCGGGAACCAAGAAATTCCTTGCCGAACTGAAAACGTCGCTCGATGCCTTCGAGGCGAAACAGCAAGCACTCAGCGGTGCTGCGGCACCAAATATGCTGGCGACGACGATGTCAGGCGTGAAGACGCTCGGCACGACGGCATCAATTACCGCGGCTGTCGTTGCCCTCTACATGGGGCTAACCGCTGTTGCAGTCATGTTATTGAAGTTCATCGCTGGATGGGTCGGCGGACCGCTCGCCCGCGCGATCGACAATCTGGTCTGGTCGTCGGTCAAGCAAAGCACGTGGGGCGACGACCGGACGACGGAAAGCGTGCAGCAGGCGGGCTCGCATCCATCCGAGTTTGCGCAGCGGTTCGCGGCATTGCCTGATGAGGTTGCAGCCAAGATCAGCGGATTCAGTGAACGCAATGCGGTCAAAACTTTGGTTGGACTGCGCCGCGCGTTGGCGACGTCGTCGCCCGATGCGATGGCAGAACTATCCAAGAATCTGGCCTTGGATGAGTTGATCCACACCACCTATTTCGACGTGCCGGAGTTCCAGGATCTGGCCGCCTACAGCTTGCACAAGGCCGGACTGGCAGATCTCAAGCCAGACCACTGGGCATCGACCCAGCGGGATCAGG
The DNA here is from genome assembly GCA_031401535.1 of Hyphomicrobiaceae bacterium. Taxonomy (GTDB): domain Bacteria; phylum Pseudomonadota; class Alphaproteobacteria; order Rhizobiales; family Hyphomicrobiaceae; genus JAKFWF01. The sequence continues at coordinate 22,640 of JANNRP010000168.1, forward strand.
CTCAGCAGTGGCTCGCGGCGATAGGAGCCCGCATGGCTTAACCACCACGCGTCCGTCGGCGGCCCGATCCCGCTGCCGTCGGCGATCGCTTTGGCAATGGCACGACCGCTTCGAGGCGGGGGAAGGGTTCAACCGAATTAGGGAACCCCATGGCATTGACGAAATGTTCCTGGAAGCGCGGCTCGACGGCGGTTTCGATTTTCTCGATCCGCCGCACCAGCGCCTCGACTTCGCGCCGATGAGCGGTGTTGAGCAAGGCCATGCGCGCACCTGTGCCAGCCGCATTGCCCACCGACGAAATGCGCTCGATGTCACAATCCGGGATCAGCCCGATCACCATCGCGTATTTTGGCTCGATATATGATCCAAACGCACCGGCGAGCTTGATCCGATCAACGGTCGACACACCCATCCGGTCCATCAGCAGACGGCAACCGGCATAAAGTGCAGCCTTGGCGAGTTGGATGGCGCGCACATCGCCTTGGGTAACCCGCAACTCCTGCGCACCGCGCCACAATACGTAAGAAGCGGTGCGGCCATCGGCGACGATGCGGTCGCTCGCGCCGACGAGACTGCCATCGATGATGCCATCGCCCAGAATGATCCCGGCCAAATACATTTCGGCGATGGCTTCAATGATGCCCGATCCGCAAATGCCGGTCACACCGAAGGCATCCGTACCCTCGGCGAAACCCGGCTCGTCCGACCACAGGTCACAGCCGATCACCTTGATGCGCGGCTCCCGCGTCACCGGATCGATCCGCACCCGTTCGATGGCGCCAGGGGCGGCGCGCTGACCGGATGAAATCTCGGCACCTTCGAACGCCGGTCCGGTCGGCGATGATGCCGCCAGCACAGAATCCCGATTGCCGAGCAGGATTTCGGCGTTGGTGCCTACATCGACGACTAGCGTCGTTTCATCGTGGTACTGCGGCCCTTCGGCGAGTGCTACACCCGCGGCATCGGCACCAACGTGCCCGGCAATGCAGGGGAGGATATAAACCCTGGCTGCCGGGTGCAGCGTGAGACCGAGGTCGCGCGCGGCCAACGACTGTGCACCTGAAACGGCAAGTGCGAACGGCGCCTGTCCAAGTTCCGTCGGGTCGAGCGCAAGGAACAGGTGATGCATGATCGGATTGCCAACGAATACCGCGTCTAGGATATCGCCACGGGTAACGCCGCCCTGGCTTGCGACACGGTCGATCAGAGCCTCGATCGCCCCGCGCACGGCCGTGGTCAAAGCCTCGCGACCGTTCGGGTTCATCATCACGTAGGAGACACGGCTCATCAGGTCTTCGCCGAAACGGATCTGCGGATTAGACGTGCCGGCCGATGCAACGGTCCGCCCACTGGCCAGATCGACCAAGTGGCAGGCGATCGTCGTCGAACCTATATCACACGCGATGCCGAACAGCTTGTCATCACCGGCTGCACGCAAGTCCATCAGGATCGGCACGGCATCGCCGTCAATGTGGACGACCGCTGTCGCAGTGAAGCCGTTGCGCCGCAACAGCGCCTGGATACGCGGCAGCAGCGTCAGATCACAGTGGATGCGGACCAGCCCGTGTTCCTGCTCCAAAGCTGCAAATAACCGGTCGAGATCGCCGAGTGGCCTATCCATATCCGGTGGTTCGATCGACACGGGGAAGAGCTTGATAGCCGGATGCCGCTCGATGTTGCGCACCTCGGACCGCTTGCGCACGATCTGACCTTGGATCGCCACGTCCACCGGCACATCTATGACGAGGTCGCCCTGCACACGCGCCTGACATGACAGGCGGCGGTCGGCTGCCAACGTGCGCTTCGACGCATAGCGCAGCTCTACGTCGTTGATGGCGGTCAGGTGCTCATTGCGGCTTTCGATGCCGTGCTTTGCGAAGTGTCCCTCGGCGGGCAGGACCTGGCAGCGTCCACAAATACCGCGGCCACCGCAGACCGATTCCACGAACACGCCAAGTGAGCGGGCAGCTTCCAGCACAGGCGTGCCATGGGCGAAACGTCCGCGGCGGCCACTGGGCATGAATAGTACCAGTGCGTCAGTTGATGAGGTCGCGGCAGGGTCCACTGGCAGTCCTTGTCGGTGGGTGGCGTCTTGGGAACGGTTACGTCGCGGCGTTGTTGCCGCCGTTGGCGATCAGCGCCTTCAAACGTGCCCTATCATACTGCGCGAGAATTTCGGCCAGGGCTCGATCGGCCTCGACCTCCAGATCATCGGCACAGGCTTCGGGCACGCCGCGCCGCCATTGGCTGAGATAAACCTCGCTGTCACGGGCGCCAACAGCCATGGCGCTTGCATCGATCGCCTGAATGAAGCGTTCAGGCAACTCACGCTTTGCCGCTGCGCGCCCTTGCTTGACGATCACTTGGGCCGGAATGTCACGCCAATAGACAATGATGCGTTGCGCCATTTATCCTCGCTCGTTCTTACCCACTTATAGTCGGGGTCAACCGTTTCAGGAACGGCTGCAAAGCGACCGAAGCTGACATGTTTTCGACGGTTCCCGGCTAGCCGGTGGCATTAAACACGCATTTGATGCCACTACAGTCTGATTGAAGCCAATAGATGCGAGGCCCCATGCCAACACTGCAACACATGCTCGCACTTAAACGTTGGTTACTGGCGGATGGCGCTACCGGCACCAACCTATTCCAAATGGGCTTGATGTCCGGCGATTCGCCGGAAATATGGAATGAGGAACATCCCGATCGTATCAAAAAACTGCACCAGCTCTTTGTCGACGCCGGGGCTGATATCATCCTAACTAACACGTTCGGCGGCAATCGGCGGCGGCTGGCTTTGCATCAAGCGGATGGCCGCACACACGAGATCAACCGTACCGCGGCTTCGCTGGCGCGCCAAGTTGCCGACGCCGCGGGTCGCCCCATTGTCGTCGCTGGATCGGTCGGACCAACGGGCGAATTATTCGTGCCCCTCGGCCCTCTAACGGAAGACGAATGCGTGGCGGTGTTCGTCGAACAGATCGAGGGCTTAAAGGTCGGCGGCGCTGATGTTGCCTGGATCGAAACCATGTCAGCGGTCGAGGAGATGCGAGCCGCAGCAATCGCCGCCGGCAAGGTTGGCCTGCCTTACACAATCACGGCGAGCTTCGACACTGCCGGACGTACCATGATGGGGATCACACCGCAGGCGCTCGTCGAAGCGCTGGCCGACCTCGAGCCTCAACCATTGGCGATCGGCGCCAATTGCGGCGCCGGTGCATCCGATACGCTTGCGTCGGTCCTTGCACTTTCAGGCGCAAACCCCGGTCCCGTCGTTATTTCGAAAGCCAATGCCGGCATCCCGCGCTACCACGATGGTCATATCCATTATTCCGGCACGCCTGACTTGATGGCGGCCTATGCGCGGCTCGCCATCGACAGCGGCGCGCGCATCATCGGCGGCTGCTGCGGCACATCGCCGGAACATCTAACGGGAATGCGCGCGGCACTTGACACGCATACTCAGGGCCAGCGACCTGACTTTGATGCCATCATCGATCGCACCGGCCCGTTTGTCCATCGCCCCTCACCGACCACGGGCGAAGGCCCGGCACGGGTAGCGCGTTCACGGCGGAAGTGAAACCACTTCAATTCGTCTTGGTGGCAGGCGAGCCGCCAATTGCCTTCTCAAGGTCTTCCCGCTCCTCGCACCCCTGCGGGCACAGAATCACAAGCTTGGCGAGGTTAGCCTTCGCCTTGTCGAGCTGGCCTAGCTCGACAAACATCTCACCCTGGTACTCCAGCGCGCTTATATGGTTGGGATCGAAGTCCAGCGCCTTGGCATAATAAGTCGCCGCCTGTTTCAGATCGCCCGACTTGCGCAGGCTGAAGCCCAGTAGATTGAACACATCGGCATGTTGATGTGTTGCCAGCATTGGCGTCAGCACGGCGATCGCCGCTTTGAAGTCCTTGGCTTTGATTTGCGCACGCACGGTCGCAAGATCAGGCGCGTCCTTCGAGACGACTGTATCGGCGGCGAAGGTGCTGACGGCCCATGATAGTGACGCCGCAGCGACTAGGGCCGCAAACATGGGCTTGGTCATGATAGCCTCCTATAAAGTTAGACGCGAAAATTACGACACGCTAATTCGCCAGCCTATGGTGATCACACCTTGTTGACTGTTCGTGCATAACGGCTGCCGTCCTTGCGGATTGTGCCAGCGCCAGTTTGGATCCGTCGTCTGTTTACGCGAACTGCAGTGATGCCGTGTTCATATGGACGTCTAGTGCTGCCGGTGACCCTGCGGCCAGTATCACAAACCACTAAGGTTACAACCTTGTGACGTGGAGCCGGAATGGCATGGCCTACTGGGTTGTATCTAATCTCAAAGTGGGCGAGATGCTTCGACTGCAACAACTGCTCTGACCTCAGCGCTGGAACCAAACCATCAACTGAGCCTGGGCGGCGGCTTAGCGTGTCCATCCAGTTGGCGAGACTACACACGAATGCGGCGCCCGTTGCAGGGCGCCGCTTCGAATTGGTGTCAATCCAACACCGTTCAGCAATCGCCTAGCGCTTGTTTACCGTGTCCTTCAGCGTCTTCGACGGCTGGAACTTCGGCACGTTGGAGGCTGGGATCTTGATCTCAGCGCCCGTCGACGGATTGCGGCCAAGGCGAGCCTTGCGCTTCGTGATCTTGAACTTGCCGAGCGGAGGCAATGAAACCTCATCGCCCTTCTTCAAGGTCTTCTCGATATAGGTGATGAGGGCGTCGAGCGCGATACCGGCCTTCTCCTTGGTCAGTTCAGCATGCTCGGCGACGGCATCGATTGCGTCTTTCTTGCTCATTGGTGTCACCCTTTATATTTACGTTTTGCGTTGAAAGAAATTGAAACTCTCGTATCGCAGAGCCTGTCGGCAACGAGAGACCAAACCCAAATTGACCACCGTCGGACGGTAGCAGAGCCCGCAAACAACGCGTTTGAGCAGGCCCCGTCAAGAGGAAAAACAGACAGAATCGCCCGAAAACACAGGGAAAAACACTGATTCACAGTCTTCGAACAAAGAAAAAGGCCCCAGGAGCATGTCCAGGGACCTAGAGTCACGTCGCGTATCCAGCCAATATTCACAGCTTCTACGGATTATCAGTGGGCAGTAATTCGAGCACCACCCTTGTCGTCTTCAGTCACGGTCACTGGTGCCGGGGTAACATCGTCCCATGAAATCGGATCGGGCATCCGCACCAGCGCAACCTTTAATACATCGTCCAGTCTTGAGGCCGGGATGATCGTCAAACACGACGTTACTTCAGCGGGTATTTCCGCCAAGTCTTTGACGTTGTCCTCAGGGATCACCACCGTCGTAACGCCAGCTCTGAGGGCCGCCAGTAGCTTCTCTTTCAAACCACCGATACCCAATACACGACCACGTAGCGTTATCTCGCCCGTCATCGCAACGTCCTTACGGACTGCGATGCCCGTCAGAACCGAGATAATCGCTGTCGCCATACCAACACCGGCAGATGGACCATCCTTCGGCGTTGCCCCTTCCGGCACGTGAACGTGGATGTCCTTTTTCTCGAACATTGACGGGTGGATACCGAAATCTACCGAGCGCGAACGCACGTAGGCCTGCGCTGCCTGGATCGATTCCTTCATCACATCGCGCAAGTTGCCTGTGACCGACATTTTGCCTTTACCAGGCATCATCACGCCTTCGATAGTCAAGATCTCGCCACCGACCTCTGTCCATGCCAAGCCTGTAACCACACCAATCGCATCAGCCTCCTCCGCTTCGCCGTACCGGTACTTCGGCACGCCCAGGTAGTCCGCGATGTTGTCGGCAGAGAACGTCACATTCTTGACGCCCGATATCAGGATCTGTTTTACCGCCTTACGTGCAAGCTTGGCGATCTCGCGTTCGAGCGAGCGCACGCCAGCCTCGCGGGTATAAAGCCGGACAATCGACCGAAGAGCACTATCCTCAACGGTCCACTCGCTGGCCTCGAGCCCATGCGCCTGCTGAAGTTCAGTCAACAAATGCCGCTTGGCGATTTCAACCTTCTCGTTTTCCGTGTAACCGGCAAGGCGAATGATCTCCATACGGTCCATTAATGCCGGTGGGATGTTCAGTGTATTCGCCGTCGTCACAAACATCACGTTCGAGAGATCGTAATCGACTTCCAGATAGTGGTCATTGAACGTGCTGTTCTGTTCGGGATCAAGCACTTCGAGCAACGCTGCAGCCGGATCACCACGGAAGTCAGAACCCATCTTGTCGATCTCGTCGAGCAAGAATAGCGGGTTCGTCTTCTTAGCCTTCTTCATCGACTGGATGACCTTGCCTGGCATCGAGCCGATATACGTCCGTCGATGGCCACGAATCTCGGCCTCGTCACGGACCCCACCAAGGCTCATGCGTACGAACTCGCGCCCCGTAGCATTGGCAATCGACTTGCCAAGCGACGTTTTGCCAACACCAGGAGGGCCAACGAGGCAGAGGATCGGGCCACGCAGCTTATTGGTACGATTTTGCACGGCCAGATATTCGACGATCCGCTCTTTGACCTTCTCGAGGCCATAGTGCTCCTTGTCGAGAACCGTCTGCGCTTCAGTCAAATCCTTCTTTACCTTGCCGCGCTGGCCCCACGGGATAGACAATATCCAGTCAAGATAGTTACGGACGACCGTCGCTTCGGCAGACATGGGGCTCATCTGCTTGAGCTTTTTGAGCTCGGCGAGCGCCTTATCCTTAGCTTCCTTCGACAGTTTGGTATTCTCGATTTTCTCCTCGAACTCGGCGATGTCGTCGCGCTCGTCAGTATCGCCAAGCTCCTTCTGGATCGCCTTCATCTGTTCGTTCAGATAGTACTCGCGCTGCGTCTTCTCCATCTGCCGCTTAACGCGCGACCGGATCTTTTTCTCGACCTGCAGCACCGAGATTTCAGATTCCATCAGGGTGAACACACGCTCCAGACGCGCCGAAACCGTGGTCGTCTCAAGTACATCTTGCTTGTCGGAGATTTTGACTGCGAGATGCGATGCGATCGTATCGGCGAGTTTCGAATAGTCCTCGATCTGGCTGATGTTGCCGAGAACTTCGGGGCTGATCTTCTTGTTGAGTTTGACGTATGATTCGAACTGGGACACCGTCGATCGCGACAGAGCTTCGATTTCATCCTTGGAGCCGATCGTTTCTGCAACGCGCTCGACTTCTGCCTCAAAATAGTTCGGGTTTGGCACGTACCGCACGATTTTGGCGCGCGCGCTGCCTTCAACCAGCACCTTTACCGTGCCGTCCGGAAGCTTGAGCAATTGCAGCACCGATGCCAGCGTGCCCACCTGGTAGATTGCGTCTGGCGCGGGATCATCATCACCAGCATTTTTCTGCGCAGTCAGCAGTATGTGTTTATCAGCGCGCATCACCTCTTCGAGCGCGGCGATCGACTTCTCGCGACCAACGAACAACGGCACGATCATGTAGGGGAAGACCACAATATCGCGCAGGGGAAGGACTGGGTACAGCTCCTTCGCTCCTGCCTCTTTGGTCGCCGCTTTTACCTTCGGCTCTTTGTCTTCGCTCATGGGTTTTCTCATTCCTTACGGTCACCGGTAGACGTCGATGACGCTTGTTAGACCCTGTATCCACAACCGCTACCTGGGACCCGACCACACCACCCCTTTGAAACTAGGCGACGGTAAGGTCGGTCGTGTGGCGATGCGATGGCTTGAGCAAGAATGCTCTGCGACGCGAAGACCAGTGGGCCACCATAAACCCATCCGGCGCGAGAGGTAGTGCCTCTCAGTCATTCACCCATATGGGGGCAGCGAAACGACAGTCCAAGTGCCCCTGTTCCCAGAATACCCCCACAATATCGTGGTGATCACGACCTCATGCGGTCGAGCCTTTTTCTTCGGCTCGATCTGAATAGATGCGCAACGGTCGCGCGCCACCGTCAACCACTTCCGGACCGATCACGACCTCTTCGACGCCCTTCAGGGTTGGCAGATCGAACATCGTTTCGAGCAAAATGCCCTCCATGATGGAGCGAAGGCCACGCGCACCAGTTTTGCGTTCGATGGCGCGGCGGGATATAGCTTTGAGTGCATCCTGCGTGATGGTGAGTTTCACATCTTCCATCTCAAACAGTCGCTGGTACTGCTTTACGAGCGCATTTTTGGGCTCGCTCAGGATCTGCACCAAGGCGGGTTCGGACAAATCTTCCAAGGTCGCTATTACAGGCAAGCGACCGATGAACTCAGGGATTAGTCCGAATTTCAGCAAGTCTTCCGGTTCGACATGACGCAGGATCTCGCCAGTCCGGCGCTCATCTGGCCCCATGACCGCGGCACCGAACCCGATCGACGTGCCCTTCCCGCGTCGTGAGATGATTTTCTCAAGGCCCGAGAATGCTCCGCCGCAGATGAACAAAATATTGGTCGTATCTACCTGCAGGAACTCCTGCTGCGGATGTTTACGGCCGCCTTGCGGGGGAACACTGGCGACTGTTCCCTCCATGATTTTAAGCAGCGCCTGCTGCACGCCTTCGCCCGAAACGTCCCTCGTGATCGACGGATTGTCGGACTTGCGGCTGATTTTGTCGACCTCATCAATGTAGACGATGCCGCGCTGCGCCCGCTCAACATTATAATCAGCGGCCTGCAGTAACTTCAGAATGATGTTTTCGACATCCTCACCAACATAGCCAGCCTCAGTAAGCGTTGTCGCATCGGCCATCGTGAATGGCACATCAAGAATGCGGGCCAGTGTCTGAGCAAGCAGGGTCTTCCCACACCCAGTTGGGCCCACCAGAAGGATATTCGACTTGGCGAGTTCGACATCGTTATTCTTGGTTGCGTGATTGAGCCGCTTATAGTGGTTATGGACCGCCACAGACAGTACGCGCTTGGCGTGGTCCTGCCCAATTACGTAGCTATCGAGCACGCCTTTGATCTCTTGTGGCGATGGCACACCATCGCGTGATTTCACGAGGGTATTCTTGTTCTCCTCGCGAATTATATCCATGCAAAGCTCAACGCATTCATCGCATATGAATACAGTCGGCCCTGCGATGAGCTTGCGAACCTCGTGCTGGCTCTTGCCGCAGAACGAGCAGTAAAGGGTGTTTTTCTCTTGTTGTGCCATGTTTGTTCTCACCCTGTGCGAACGGTGCGCCGCGCCGCGCTCACTTCGCCTGTTATGACCGCTCCCGACAAAAAATCACGCTTACGCGCCAACTGTCGAGGGGTCCAAGACTCTCTACTCCAATCAGAGCACGCAACGCCTGATCCGATCAAGATTGGATTAACAGGTCCTGTCTGGCAATTTTTGCACCACTCGCTGTATTGTATATGTGGTGTGACATCTTACCCACCCGCCCTACAATACACAGCGACCGTACTTTCAGAGCCAAGAGCACCCAAATCAAAGGTTAAACTCAAGATGACTTAGCATCGGACGTCAATTCTATTTCATCCCGCTTGTTCAATACTTTGTCGATGAGGCCAAACTCGCGCGACTGTTCAGCAGTCATAAAGTGATCGCGGTCCAAAGTGCGCTCGATCACTTCATAGGATTTGCCGGTATGTGACACATACATTTCATTCAAGCGGCGCTTCATCTTAACGATATCTTCGGCGTGCCGCTCAATATCTGACGCTTGACCGGAAAAACCACCAGATGGCTGATGCACCATGATACGCGCATTCGGAAGCGCATAGCGCATGCCCTTGGTGCCAGCGCATAGCAGCAGCGAACCCATCGATGCCGCCTGTCCGATACATAAGGTCGCGATGTCCGGCTTGATGAACTGCATGGTGTCGTAAATCGCCATGCCCGAGGTGACGACCCCGCCCGGCGAATTGATATACATCGAAATTTCCTTTTTCGGGTTCTCCGACTCCAGGAACAACAACTGCATGCAAATCGATGCGGCCATTTGGTCTTCGACAGCGCCAGTTACGAAAATAATGCGCTCTTTGAGTAGACGCGAGGGCAAATCATAGGCCCGTTCGCCACGCGTCGACTGCTCGACCACCATGGGCCAGAACGTGTTGGTGATCTGTGCGATCGGATCGCGCATGGCGGCTCGTCTCCTATTTCTTCGGCTGGCTCGGACTGAGTCGCCCAGTCATCACTCTCGGGAATCGAATTTACTCAATGTCCGACTGCGCCCCGCATATTTCAAGGGGCTACGATGTGACCTTTTCAAGACTACTGCTGTTCATCGGCCAGCGGCTTGAACAGATCGTCGCGGCTGACCTTACGCTCGACCGGCTTGGCCTGCGCAACGATGTAGTCAATCACCTTGTCCTCGAAGATCGGCGCGCGCAATTGAGCGACTGCGTCCGGGTTCTTTTCATAGTACTCGTAGACAAACTTTTCCTGGCCCTGGAATCGGCGTGCCTGCTCCATCAGGGCCATGCGCATCTCGTCCTGGGTGACCTGTATTTTATTCTTCTCACCAATTTCACCGATGATCAGACCGAGGCGTACGCGGCGCTCCGCAATACGGCGATATTCAGCGCGAGCCTCGTCTTCGGTCTTGCCTTCATCCGGGAACGACTTCTCAGCCTGCTTCATGCCGGCCGTCACTTCGTTCCAGACGCTTTCAAACTCACTGTCCACGAGCGAGGCAGGCAGCGCGAAGTCGTGCGTCCCTTCAAGGACGTCCAGCAAGCTCCGCTTCATGCGCGACCGTGTGACGCGATCATGCTCCGACTGGATTTGCCCTTTTACGAGTTCGCGCAGCTTTTCCATATCGGGCGCGCCAAGCGTCTTGGCAAACTCGTCGTTGGCCTCGGCCGTTCGCGGCGCCGACACCTCGGTAACCTTTACGTCGAACACGGCGGCCTTGCCCGCAAGATGCTTGGCACCATACTCGTCCGGGAACGTTGCCTGCACCGCACGCTCATCGCCAGCCTTGGAGCCAAGCAAGCCTTCTTCAAAGCCTGGAATGAAAGTACCCTGGCCAATAACCAGCGTAATGCCTTCGCCTGACCCGCCCTCGAAGACCTCGCCGTCGATTTTGCCGATGAAATTCATGGTGACTCGGTCACCCTGGCCGGCGATGCGACCCTCCTCTGGATCGAACGCCGTGCTGCGAGCCAGTAATTCACCGATGGCTTTATCGATCGCCACATCTTCAACATCAGCAACCATGCGCTCGAAGCTGAGTTGCGTCAGGTCTGTGATGGTCACATCGGGCAGCACTTCGAACGTCATGGCATAAGCCAAATCAGCCTTGCCTTCGATCACCTTCTCGATTTCGGCGGCATCCTCCGGCAAATCGATTTTCGGCTGCAGGGCGGGGCGCTCGTTGCGTTCCACCACGGCTTTACGGCTGGTCTCATCGACTGCCGCCTGCAGAACCTCCACCATCAGCGAACGGCCATACATCTTTTTGATGTGGCTGAGCGGTACCTTGCCCTTGCGAAAACCCTTGATCTGGACCTGGTCCTTGACCTCGTCGATCCGCGCACTGAACCTCTGACTGAGTTCGGCTGCGTCGACGACGACCTTGAGCTGACGCTTCAAGCCGTCGGAATTCGTGACATTGACCTGCATGACTTGCACGACCTGATTTGTAAGCTACACCTGAGTTGCATCACCCAACCTTGGCACCGCATAACATGCGGGCTCGGCGGCTGTCTTGGCCTTCTGCGATTGGAAAGCTGGTGCGGACGGAGGGACTTGAACCCCCACGGCTATGCCACCAGAACCTAAATCTGGCGTGTCTACCAATTTCACCACGCCCGCATGTCTCTGTAATTCCTGCCGAAAATGGCAGTCGCTGCAGACCAAAAGAGGCAATGCACGCATTGTGCACCACCCGATGCCGACCCGCCTTTCGCAGAAAGGTTGTTTGTCTATATCCGCCGATGGGCCAGAAGATCAATCCAGAAGTGCATTGGGCAACCCCCGATAGCCCTGGCATGCTGAATCTCGCGACAAAACGTCGAAAGCCAGACCTCGGGGAGAAGGTCCAGCTTTCAATGTGACGACAGCGCTCCGAGGGGAGCAGTATGGGTCTTTTACTTCATCGGGGCGTAGGCTGGCTGCTCGCAGCATCCGCCGCCGAA
>JANNRP010000169.1:0-3315 GCA_031401535.1 Hyphomicrobiaceae bacterium
CTGAAGAAGGTATACACGCAGCACGAGACGTCACCCACACGGCACAAGTATTTCAATAAAACAACAAGTCGAAAATTGATGAACCCGGGTGATGTCCCAGTACCTCGGAACACAAGGTGAAATAATTCAAAGTAATTAAAACCAAAGATAGCGCATACCGTGTTTGTACAATCTAAAATTGTACTGCCATCACAGTCGATGACCCGCGCGCCAAGCGCCGCAGTATGTCGACGGAGCGGGCTCGACGTGCGACACACCCAGATGGTTGATCACCCCTTTGAGCGTTGGCTGTATCCGACCGAGGCTGGGCTTTTTTGCGAGCCGGGCGGCTTTCACATTGATCCACATCGGCCCGTGGTGCGGGCGGTGATTACACACGGACATTCGGACCATGCACGGTCTGGTCATGGTGCGGTGCTGGCGAGTGGCGAAACAATCGAGATCATGCATACCCGGCTCGGTGCCGCCTGTGCTGGAACGTTCCAATCCGAGCCGATGGGCCAGACCGTCACAATGGGTGGCGTCGATGTCTCGCTGCACCCGGCCGGCCATATTCTCGGCAGTGCACAGATCCGACTTGGCTATCGCGGCCGAACCGTAGTCGTATCGGGTGATTACAAGCGTCACGGTGACCCAACGTGCGCGAGCTTCGTACCCATCCGGTGCGACTTGTTCGTGACCGAAGCGACGTTCGGGTTGCCGGTATTTCGGCACGAGCCTGATGATCGCGAAATTCGTCGACTATTGGAATCGCAGCACGCATTTCCAGAACGTACGCATCTGGTTGGGGTTTACGGTCTGGGTAAGTGTCAGCGCCTGATCAAGCTGTTGCGCAATGCTGGTTACGATCGACCTCTGTGGCTGCATGGGGCGATGAAATCGATCTGTGATCTCTATCAGCGCAACGGCATCGACCTCGGGGTGCTGGAATTGGTCAGCGCGACCGACCGCAGCCTTGCCGGAGAGATCGTATTGTGTCCGCCGTCGGCCCTCCAGGATCGCTGGTCGCGGCGGATGGCTGATCCGGTCACATGCTTTGCCTCCGGTTGGATGCGGGTGCGCGGGCGTGCTCGCCAACGCGGCGTGGAGTTGCCGCTGATCATCTCTGATCATGCCGACTGGCGAGAGTTGATCGAGACGATCGTTGACGTCGGCGCGGAGGAAATCTGGGTCACTCACGGGCGTGAGGAGGCGCTCGTCCATCAAATCGGCCTGATGGGGCGGCGTGGCCGGGCCCTTGCCCTGCTCGGACGGGAGGACGAGGCCGAATGAAGGCGTTTGCTGAACTGCTCGACCGCCTGACCTACACGCCGGGACGCAACGCCAAGCTGCGACTGATGGCAGCCTATTTCCGCGCAACGCCCGATCCCGATCGTGGCTGGGCTCTGGCCGCACTGACGGATGGCCTGCCGTTTTCATTTCCCGTTCGCCGCATCCTGACCGATCTGATGGCGTCACGGCTGGACCCAGAATTACTGCGGTTGTCGCGTGACTATGTCGGCGACACCGCCGAGACCGTGGCGCTCGTTTGGCCCGAGCCCGCTTTGACAACGGCACCGCCGCGGCTGGGCGATGTGGTGGCTGTGCTCTCGATCGTCGACAAGCGTGATCTCGGTCAGCGCATCGAGGAATGGCTTAATGGCCTTGATGCTACCGGCCGTTGGGCGCTGCTCAAGCTATTGACCGGGGCGCTGCGGGTTGGCGTATCAGGCAGGCTTGCTCGAACGGCACTCGCTGAAATGGCTGGGCGCGACGTCGACGAGATCGAAGAGATCTGGCACGGCGTCGCACCACCTTTTGTTGCGCTGTTTGCCTGGCTCGACGGTCACGGACCCAAACCCGACATCACCGGTGCACCGGTGTTCCGTCCTTTGATGCTGGCACACCCGCTGGAGGAAAAGGACCTGGCCGATCTCGATATCTCCGGTGTAATCGCCGAGTGGAAATGGGACGGTATCCGCGTGCAGATCGCCAGCGGCAGCGGCGAGGCCCGACTGTACTCGCGTACCGGCGACGATATCGGTCAGAGTTTCCCTGAAGTGCTGCATGGAATTCGGTTCGAAGGCGTCCTCGACGGCGAATTGTTGATCAAACGTGGCGACGATATCGCGCCCTTCAATGATCTGCAGCAACGCCTGAACCGCAAGGCGGTAACGGGAAAAATGCTGGCGCAGTATCCAGCTCATATCCGTTTGTACGACGCTCTGCTTTTGGCGGGAGAGGACCTGCGCACATTACCATTGTCCGAGCGACGCGTGCGTCTTGAAACCTGGTTTGCCGAGCATCGTCCGCCATTGATGGATTTATCGCCAACAATCAGAGCGACATCCAAAGAGGAACTGACCCAGATCTGGTCGGCGACGCGCGGCTCCGGCATAGAAGGCCTGATGCTGAAGCGCTCCGACAGTCCGTATCTGGCCGGGCGTCCCAAGGGCCATTGGTGGAAATGGAAGCGCGCGCCGATGACTGTCGATTGCGTGCTCATGTACGCACAGCGCGGCTCCGGAAAGCGCTCATCGTTTCATTCCGATTTTACGTTCGGCGCTTGGCGGTTGCGGTCGGATGGCACACGCGAGCTGGTACCGGTCGGCAAGGCTTATTCCGGCTATACCGATGCTGAGTTGCTCGACCTCGACAAGTGGGTGCGCAACCATACGATCGAGCGGTATGGACCGGTGCGATCGGTGGAACCGGAACTCGTCGTCGAGATTGCATTCGATGCCGTGCAACGATCGACCCGGCACAAGTCAGGGGTCGCCATGCGGTTTCCTCGCATTCACCGCATCCGGTGGGACAAGCCCGCAGCGGAAGCCGATGTGCTCGAAACGCTTGAGAACATGATTGCTTGAATTCGGTCGCACTTAATCCAAGACTCGCCTGCGATAGGCAATCGCCATCATTGAGCCGACTGCACACATCGCAAAGACCGCCATGAACCAAGTTTCGAATAGTCCAAAACTGCTCGACGTGGTTACGATAACAGTGGTCACGGTCGCAAGAATGTACGGCTGCGTTGTTTCAGGGGTCCGCGCGATGCCGTTCAATATGAGCACGCCAAACCATAAGAATATGCCGGTACCGATCATCCCCAACTCATAAAAGCTCTGCAGAAAGATATTGTGGGCGTGGGGGCCGGTGCGCTGTGCGTAAACAAAATCTTTCGGCTGGGCCGCCTCGGCGGCCGGTAGATTGCGCCGGTCGAGCAGGCGCGTGGCCGCAGCACCAACACCTAGGAGCGGCTGTTTGGCAAACTCCTTTGCGGTGTGGTTCCACAGAATGATACGGGCCTGGAAGGTCGGTCCGATGCGTGGGTCG
>JANNRP010000170.1:0-6915 GCA_031401535.1 Hyphomicrobiaceae bacterium
GATCCCGGCGGCGCGGCGGCGCTCTCGACGATCTCGCTTTCGGAGACGGACAACGCCGCGCTTGCGGCAACGCTCGGCTTCGTCAATACGCGCGAAGCGAGCGACGTGACGGCAGCGGGCTCAATCACCGTCTTCGACGGCCTCGGCAACACGCACGTTGTTTCGCTCACATTCACGAAGGATCCGAGCACGCCGAACCAGTGGTCGTGGAACGCGAACGTCGCGGAGCCGCGCGTGCTGGTTTCGGGCGGAACGGGAACCGCGACGTTCGGCACCGACGGAACGCTCACGTCGTTCGCGTCGTCTGACGGGTTGCCGCTCGCATTCGATCCCGCGAACGGCGCTACGAATCCGGTGTCGATCACGATCGACGCGGGCGCGGAAGGCGCACTCGCTGGCCTGACGCAATTCGCCGCGCCGAGCGAGGTGCTCATCGCGGGGCTGCTGACCCGTACCCGTTGGGGCACGACCGTGCGTGCCGCCACGCAAGATCGGGAAATGGCGGCGGCCCTCGGCGTCAATCAGGCGGTATTGTTCACCAGCGTGTTTGCGCTTGGTGCCTTCCTGGCCGGTATAGGTGGCGCGCTTTCGATGCCGCGTGAGCCAGCCAACCTGTCGATGGACCTGGGCATCATTGCCGACGTGTTTGTCGTCACCGTTGTTGGCGGACTGGGCAGCATTCCGGGCGCATATGTGGCGGCGATCATCGTCAGTGTCGTGAAGGCATGGTGCATTGGCATCGGCGACGTGGCAATCGCAGGCACGATCCTGTCATTTTCGAAACTGACGCTGGTCGCCGAATTCATCGTCATGGCCGTGGTGCTGATCTGGAAGCCGTGGGGGCTGTTCGGCTCAATTCCATCCGTGCAGCGCCAAAGCAGCTTGACGGCAGCGCCGCTCAATCCGTTGAGCAATGTCGAATTCAAGGTGCTGGGACTACTGGCGGCTGCGCTTGCCGCTGTGCCGCTGTTCGCCGATCAGTTCACGGTCGTGCTGATCACTGACATGGCCTTGTTTGCACTGTTTGCCGCGAGCCTCGGCCTGATGATGGGTGCGGGTGGCATGGCATCGTTCGGGCACGCGGCCTACTTTGGTGCGGGTGCCTATGGCGCTGCGGTGCTGGCGAAAGCAGGCACTCCGTTTCTGTTGGCGGTGCCCGGCGGTGTTGCGTTGGCTGCCCTGTTGGCGACCGTTTTCGGTTGGCTCTGTGTGCGCCTTTCAGGGGTATCACTTGCCATGCTCACCCTTGCGCTGGCGCAGATCACTTGGGCGATCGCCTTTCAATGGGACGCGGTGACCGGAGGATCGAATGGCCTCGTCGGCGTGTGGCCGCCTGAGCTGCTCAATTCCAAACGTGCCTATTTCTATTTCGCCGTGACTGTGGCGACGCTCGCCATTCTGGCCGTGTGGTCGCTCGCCCATTCGCCATTCGGTTACGCACTGCGCGCTGCGCGCGATTCCAATTTACGGGCCGAGGCGGTCGGTATTGATACGCGGCGTATCCAATGGCAGGCGTTCATTCTGGCCGGCACGTTCGCCGGACTTGCTGGCGCGCTGTACGTGTTCTCCAAGGGGTCGCTGTCACCGGACAGCTTGTCGATTCCACGCTCGATGGACGGTCTCGTCATGGTGTTGATGGGCGGCGTTCAGACTCTCGTTGGGCCGGTCGTCGGGGCGGCGGTTTTCATAGGGCTGCAGGACTGGATCGTACGTGCAACAACTTATTGGCAGGCCGTCTTGGGTGCGACGATCATCCTTATCACCGTGCTGTTCCCGAGCGGCATCGTCGGCACCGTGGGCAGTCTCGTGGCCCGTGCGCGCGGAGGCCGCGCATGAGTGTGCTGCAAGTCAGCAATCTCGCGAAATCCTACGGCGGCGTGCAGGCGGTCCGTGGTGTGACGTTCGACGTGGCGGCCGGCGAACTGGTCGCGCTGATCGGCCCGAACGGGGCTGGCAAGACCACCACGTTCAACATGTTGAATGGCCAAATCATGCCGGATGCGGGGCGCGTCGAACTCGACGGCGTCGACGTTACGGGTCTCAAACCGCGCGCGCTATGGCGCAAAGGCGTTGGTCGTACGTTCCAGATCGCGGCGACGTTCGCATCGATGACCGTTGCGGAGAATGTTGAGGTCGGCCTGATGTCGCAGGCGGGCAGCTTCGGATTCTTCCGGCGTGGCCGCGCTGCGGTCCATGCGCCAGCCGCCGAACTGCTAGCGCTGATCGGCATGGAGGCGCTAGCGGGACGAATCTGTGGTGAGCTTGCCTACGGCGACATCAAGCGCATTGAATTGGCGCTGGCACTTGCCAACGCGCCGCGCCTTCTGCTGATGGACGAGCCGTGCGCGGGCATGGCACCAAGAGAGCGCGGGGCGCTGATGGAACTGGCGGCACGCATGGCCGCTGAGCGCAATACGGCAATTCTGTTTACCGAGCATGACATGGATGTGGTGTTCGGCCACGCCAGCCGCGTGCTGGTGATGAACCGTGGGCGGCTGATCGCATCCGGCTCACCACACGAGATCCGCGCCAACCCTCAGGTACGCGAGGTCTACCTCGGGTCGCGGGCCGAGGCTGTCGTGTCATGACCGCATCAGGGATCTCGCTGCTCGACGTGCAAAACCTGGATGCCTGGTACGGCGGTGCGCAAACCCTGTTCGACGTCGGCTTTACCGTTGCCCCTGGTGAGGTGGTCGCACTGCTCGGGCGAAATGGCGCTGGAAAATCGACGACGATGAAGGCGATCATGCGGATGGTGCCGCGTATCGCTGGTAGCGTCACCTTTGCCGGGCTACCGATGGCTGACTTGCCAACGCACAGGATCGCCCGGGTTGGCATAGGCTTCGTGCCAGAGGATCGGCGTATCTTCACCGATCTCACCGTGATGGAAAACCTCGAGGTCGGGCGTTTGCCGCCGCGCGATGGCAAGGCCTGGAAGCCCAACGCTCTGTTCGAACTGTTCCCTAATCTGGGCGCTATGCGCGATCGGCGCGGCGGTCAGATGTCCGGCGGCGAGCAGCAGATGCTGACGATTGCGCGTACCCTTATGGGAAATCCACAACTCATTCTGCTTGATGAGCCGTCCGAAGGGTTGGCGCCTGTCATCGTTGATGCCATCGAGATTGCCGTGCAGGCTTTGAAAGCGCGTGGTGTTGCGCTGTTACTGTCCGAGCAGAACCTGCATTTCGCCCGCAGCATTGCCGACCGTGTCGTGGTGTTGGAGCGCGGCGCGGTTCGGTTCAGCGGCACGCTTGCCGCACTTGATGCGGCGACCGACATCCGCGAGAAATATCTATCGGTTTAAGGAGGACGTCATGGCCGCTGTCATCCGCAAGATCGTCGTCACCGTCGAGGAGACACACCGGGAGGCCGGCGTCGGCGTATCGCCCGCCACGCGCAAGGCCGCCGCAGTCGCGGTAATCGAGAATCCGTTCGCCGGGCGGCGCGTCGATGACGTGTCGGAACTGATCGCAATCGGCGAGGAGTTGGGAGCGCTACTCGCCAGCCGTGCAGTCGCTGCACTCGGCATCGATGGTGGCAAGGCTGAGAGTTACGGCAAGGCCGCTATCGTCGGCGAGCATGGCGAGTTGGAGCACGCCGCTGCCATCCTGCATCCGAAGCTGGGCACGCCGGTACGGGCAGCCCTGGTAAAGGGGGCGGCACTCATGCCGTCGGCCAAGAAAATGGGCGGCATGGGTTCAGCTATCGACGTGCCGCTCGGGCACAAAGATGCGGCCTACGTGCGCAGCCACTTTGATGCCATGGAGGTGCGCGTCGCCGACGCCCCGCGTGCCGACGAAATTCTGGTGGTCATCGTCGTCACCGATTCCGGCCGCCCTGCGCCCCGCATCGGCGGCTTAACCATTAGCGAGATCACAGGCGTCGATGGGTTGCGGTGAGTATAGCAAGTCGTCGCTGAGCCCATCCGCCGTCCCGTTTGACGCCGCCACGGCTGCGTGCGACGAAATTGGCCGGGGCAAGCTGATGGGAATGACATGCTGATCCATGAACGGTTGGCTGAGGCGCAGCGCACAGTCGATCAACGTTTACAGACCTGGCTCGACGACCGGGAAACGCCGGAGCGACTGTCATCGTCGATGCGGCACGGCGTGCTGGCCGGCGGTAAGCGCTTCCGGCCGTTCCTGGTTCTCGAATCCGCACGACTGTTCGACGTCGACCCTCTTGCCGCGTCCGATATTGCCGCTAGCCTCGAATGCCTGCATTGCTACAGCCTCGTCCACGACGACATGCCGACGATGGACAACGACCGCCTGCGTCGCGGCAAACCGACGGTGTGGGCTGAGTTTGACGAGTGGACGGCGATCCTGGCGGGCGACGGCCTGCTGACGCTCGCCTTCGAGATCATAGCCGGATCGAAAGCCAAAATCGATGATGCCATCCGCACGCGACTGACGCTCGAACTTGCGCGCGCGAGCGGGCGGGCCGGCATGGTCGGCGGGCAGTGCCTCGACCTCGAAGCCGATAAGCTAGGTCTGCCGACGGCACCGACCGTCGAACACATTCGGCGCCTTCAAGCAATGAAAACCGGTGCATTGATACGGTTCGGCTGCATCGCGGGTGCGATCCTTGGTGGCGCGTCCTCGACCGAAGAGCACGCTTTGGCGACCTATGGCGAGCGGATCGGCTTCGCATTCCAGATCGCCGACGACCTGCTCGACGCTACGGGTGACGAGGCGATTGTCGGAAAGGCCGTTGCCAAAGATGCGGCAGCTGGTAAGGCGACCCTCGTATCCCTGATGGGTATCACCGCCGCCCGTGAGAAACTCACCGTGGTCGAGGCCGAAGCGGTGGCAGCACTGGGACCGTTCGGCGCCAAGGCTGATACACTGCGGCAAGCTGCGGCGTTCGTGGCCAACCGGACGAGTTAGCGCTGACGCGTCGAACCTTTGCCTGCCGACTCAGGCCGACTTCGCCACGGGTTGCTGATTGGCCGCTGCCATGCGTGCCAGCACTTCCATGGTGATGGCTTTCAGCGCCTTGCCCGCGTCACCCGGATATTTTGCCTGATATGAGCGGTCCTCGACCTGGAACCGGGCCGCATCCTGCAGCGCGCCCATGCGAGGAATAGTTTGTTCGAAGCACACATTTTCTGGATTACTGGCGAGCCAGCGATGATATTCCGCCTCGGTGTGAGAGGAACTGTCCCGCATATTGACGATCACGCCGAGGTTCTCGGCGAATCCCATCTCCGGGTTGAGCGCCTTGAAGCGGCGAAACACCTCGAGCCCGCACGTCGAGACATAGTCGGCCTTGGTCGGTGAAATATGAAAATCAGCCTCTCGCAACCAGCTTTCCGTGAGAATCGACAGGCCCGGAGGACAGTCAAGCAGCACCACGTCGAACACGCTGCGGACGCTATCGAGCAGCCCGGAGATCGACGACCGAAGGCGTGCGTGCAAGCTCTCCTTCGAAACTTCACGTTCGAACAGTGTCAGCTGCATATCGCTCGGTATCAGGAATACCGAACGCGCATCATCCACGTCGGATACGCCGCGAACGACGAAACGGGGCCATTCGGCGGGCGTGTTGTTCAATACAGACGAAATCAGGAAATCGACCAGCGTCAGCCCCTCAGACTGCAGCTTGTGGAGGTTGCTGGGTGTCATCAGCATCGAGCTGACGCTTGCCTGCGCGTCGGAATCGATAACGAGGACGTTCTTGCCATGGAACGCTGCCATCGTTTCGGCGATAGCCAGAACTACTGTGGACTTTCCGACGCCGCCCTTCGTGTTCATGACGGCAATTGCATTACGCATGGTACGAACGTGACCCCGCCAATTCAAATTGAGCATGCAATCCGGACGCGTGATTACCTCGCGCAAGATTGTGGCGGCCTGTTGAACAGACGACCATGCAGCCAATACTGCTTCGGTGTCGCATGACTGCCGCCAACATGAAAAGGGGGCACACGACGCGCCCCCTCAATAAATCTCCGGATTACACGCACCAACGGCCAATCAGTGCCAGCGATGACCAGTTGGTTGCCAGTGGTAACCGCCCTGCCGGACAAGTACTTGGCGGCGCTCGAGCCCGATCACAGGTGGGTGCTGGACAACGTGTGCTGTTGCCGGACGGGCAACATAGGGTTGGGCCACCCATTTATGCAAGGCCGGTTGGTAGGAATGATGTGTCGTGGCCGGTCGGACCAGCACTGTGCGGTTGACCTCGCGATAGACGGCCGGTGAATGGTGCGCGATACGCTGCGGCGGCGCCACCACTACGTGGCGCGCCACTGTGCGGGTAACGGCCGGCGTATGCACCTTGCACATAGTTTCACGGCCATGATGATCGTGACTACGCTGCCACGCGACACTCGCCGGACGGATCACCACGGTTTCATGTACGGAGCGGTAAACTGCCGGTGCATGGGAATAGGTGACGCGCGCCTGTTGGACCAGTACGGGTCGACTGATGTTGGCATAAACCGCCGGCATATGCTGTGCATGAACGCGGCCCGGGCTGACCTCGACCTTGGTGTGACGCAGACCAATCACGGGCGGCGTGGTGACGACTTCGCGGTGGCCGGGATGAACGATAACCGGATGCTCGATGGTCGCATAAACGTCGGGCGTGCGTACTTTGGTCAAGCACTCCGATGAGTGCGCACCACACCCGCCAAACGCAGCGGCCGGA
Organism: Hyphomicrobiaceae bacterium; assembly: GCA_031401535.1. Taxonomy (GTDB): domain Bacteria; phylum Pseudomonadota; class Alphaproteobacteria; order Rhizobiales; family Hyphomicrobiaceae; genus JAKFWF01. The sequence goes on from JANNRP010000170.1 coordinate 6,655, forward strand.
ACGGTAGCCAGAACAGTGAGCATTGACGCGGCACCAACCAGACGCAACTCACGACGTACCATACTCATCACCCCGCAATGATTTCATTGTTCTGTGTCAGATTAAAGTGCGCGATCTATTCAGTTTATACTTTCAGACTACAATATTTCTGTAGAAAACTGAATAGGGGGATAGGTTAACTGGTGAACGGCACGTTGTTGCCAAAGTCGACGCATGTCATTTCGAGACACCCGTCTGGGTCAACCGCGCGATATCGGCGCG
>JANNRP010000171.1:0-2380 GCA_031401535.1 Hyphomicrobiaceae bacterium
TGGGCAGCCCTGCGATCTTCATGATATCTGGCGCATGCCCGCCGCCGGCGCCCTCGGTGTGGAACGCGTGGATGGTGCGGCCCTTGAAGGCTGCGATCGTGTCCTCGACGAAGCCGCTCTCGTTCAGCGTGTCGGAGTGCAACATGGTCTGCACGTCGAGGTCGTCGGCGACACTCAGGCAGTTGTCGATGGCTGCCGGTGTGGTGCCCCAATCCTCGTGCAGTTTGAGTGCGCAGGCGCCGGCCTTGACCATCTCGACGAGGGCGGCAGGGAGCGACGCGTTGCCCTTGCCGGCGAAGCCGAGATTGATCGGCAGCCCGTCGGCGGCCTTGATCATCATTTCGAGATGCCAGGGGCCGGGCGTACAGGTCGTGGCGCTGGTGCCAGCCGATGGGCCGGTGCCGCCGCCCAGCATAGAGGTCAGGCCCGACATCAGCGCGTCCTCCACCTGCTGCGGGCAGATGAAGTGGATGTGGGTGTCGAAGCCGCCGGCAGTCAGGATCTTGCCCTCGCCAGCGATCACGTCGGTGCCGGGTCCGATGATGATGTCGACGCCGGGCTGGATATCGGGATTACCGGCCTTGCCGACCTTGAAGATCAGCCCGTTTTTGATGCCGACGTCGGCCTTGACGATGCCCCAGTGGTCGACGATTAGCGCGTTGGTGATGACGGTATCGACCGCGCCTTTGGCGTTCGTCACCTGGGATTGCCCCATGCCGTCGCGGATCACCTTGCCGCCGCCGAACTTCACTTCCTCGCCGTAGACCGTAAAGTCGCGCTCCACCTCGATGACGAGTGCGGTATCGGCGAGGCGGACCTTGTCGCCGGTCGTCGGCCCGAACATGTCGGCATAGGCGGCGCGGGAGATGGTGCGTGGGGGCGAGGGCATGGGGCAGGGTCCGGGTCATCAGGATGGAGGTCGCGAGTCTAGCTGATGAAACGGATTTCGAGAACATCGTCAAAGAGCAGTGTGACCTTACAGCCCCGCAACCGTCATCTCCGCGCAGGCCGGGGGGACCCACGACAAGTCATTGCGAGGGTAGGGGTGCAAATTAAAGGAAACGGCTGCAGTATTGGCATTTTGTCTGTTTGATTTGTCTCGCGGTCCGCAGCCGTGGGCCTGCGCCGGGATGACGTCATTGGGTGGGGAAACAGCATTGGACGACCGATACATCTGCCTTCACCAGTCATCACTCAGTGTCTCGATCATGGCATAGAAAGGCGTGTCGTCGTGACGCTGTCGAGTCTCCATAATTCCAAAACGCGGTACTTCCGCCGTTGGAGCTTTCAGCCCAACAGGAGACGCGAATGCGTGCGTCTTGGATGGGACAGCGTAGTTAACTATTGACCCCAAGAATTAGCGGTGCCTCTCGGGTCTGCACAAATGCGCTGCGTCCTTTTATGATCATGGGGCGGCGACAACGGGCGAAGAGGCATTCTCGATATGCATATGTACTTCAAATCAACTACGGGCGGAGAAAGTGTGCCGCGTCCATATCCCAACGGAAATGGCCCCACCAAGCACCAAACCTATCTTATCCACGCCGCCAGCGTTCTCTCCGAGCAAGATATCTTTGCCCATTAAACCGAAGACGGTCACTGAGATGCCGATAGTAGTGAACACAAATGCAGTGAATAATATTGCAGCTCTGTCCATCGGTCGCTTCTCAATCCGCCACTGGCGAGCAGTTTCACTCAATATGAGGGGCCAGCACGAGGCGATTACCGAAAGAACCAGTCCGACTACGAAGGTAGCTACTTTGGGCGAAAATGCGTCGGCCAACTGTTCAACGTATAAGTTCAAGGCTATGCCTATGGTCCAAAGCAGGAATACCTCGGCAAACTTTTTGGGAAGGGTGAACATGACGCGAAAATATTAGTCCGAATGGGGCGTGACGAGGGCGCAACCCAGAGTTTCCACAGATTTGTCGTCCGGAAGTGATCTCGTTGGGCAACTCCTGCACGCGCATTTGTTCGCAAGCAAAAGACTAAGTCGGCCTAACGTTCGCGGCCCAACCATCGTAAGGCTTTCAATTGTTCTGGTACCAGTTGCCGAGCCGCAAGGCTTGGTAAGGTTGGTTCCGGACGGTGACTTTTGACCCGGAGCTAAACTGCCGTCGGTCGTCGACCCGAACATATAGATATAGTCAGCGCTCAGACGCCGATCACCTCAGTCGATCACATCGTCGGCCTGCGCCAACACTGCGAGAGGGATGCTGAGGCCTAGTGATTTAGCGACCTTCTGATTGATCGCGAATTCGAACACCGTCGGTCGTTCGATGGCGATATCGCCGGGCGCGGTGCCGCGAAATATCTGGGCGATCTGGTCGGCAATACGCCGACGCAGCACGCCTCGGTTCGGGCCGTAACCGATCAGACA
>JANNRP010000172.1:0-25205 GCA_031401535.1 Hyphomicrobiaceae bacterium
CAAGGCGGAAATCTCGCATGGCGATGGTCCGCTGCGGTTTGTCGACGGCACCGAGGCCGTGAAGAAGGGCGCACTGTCGATCGAGCGCGCCCGGTCTGAGCTCGGCTATCAGCCGCAATGGGACATGCGGCGTGGCCTCAACGACTGGATCGACCTGCTGATGACCGGCAAAGGCTGAGACAGTGGCGGCGTGAAACCCAGGAGGCCATGGACGTGACAATTTCAAAATCATCATCGCACGGGTCCGTAATCGCAGACATTCCCCAGTTGATCCGAGGCCAATGGGTGGCTGCGGCCGAGACCTATGAAGTCATGGACCCCTATCGTGGCGGGGTCGTCGGGCGGGCGCCGCGCTCTGCTGCCAAGGATCTTGACTTGGCACTAGATGCGGCCATGAGCGCCAAGAAGACCATGGCGTCCATGCCAGGCTACGAGCGCGCTAACTTGCTGAGACGGGCCAGCGCACTCCTGGTCGAGCGCGCGGAGGTCATTGCCCAGATTATGACGCGGGAGACCGGTAAGGCAATTAAGGATGCTCGTGGCGAGGTCGTGCGATCTCAGGACACACTGCAGCTTTCGGCCGAAGAGGCGGTTCGCATCGCAGGCGAGCAGGTGCCGGTCGATGCAAGCGCCATGGGCGCGGGCAAGCTCGCGCTGCTGTTGCGGTTCCCAGTTGGCATCGTCGCCGGCATCACGCCTTTCAATGCACCCTTCAACCTTGCCTGCCACAAGATCGCGCCGGCATTGGCCGCTGGCAATGCCATGGTGCTCAAGGCGCCGCCGCAGTGTCCAGGCGTCATCCATGAGATTGCGAAGATCTTCGTTGACGCCGGTATGCCGCCCGGAGCACTCAACGTGCTCTACGGCGATCTCGTGGGGCCCCTGCTTGTGCGCGATCCCCGCGTCGATTTCATCTCGTTCACCGGATCGCCTGGAGCGGGTGCTGCGATCAAGGCCGCTTCAGGACTTAGACGCGTTGCGCTCGAACTTGGTGGCGATGGACCAACGATTGTCGCTGCCGACGCGTCGATCGAGGACAGCGCGCCGGTATGCGGCCGCAATGCCATGCGGCTAGCGGGCCAGAGCTGCATCTCAGTGCAGAATGTCTATGTGCACGACGCGCTCTACGAGGCATTCGTCAAGCGCCTGGTGGCAGAGATAAAGTTGCTGAAGGTCGGCGATCCGCTCGATCCGATGACCGATGTTGGCACCCTGATCGACGAAGCCGCCGCACAACGCGTCGAGTCTTGGGTCAAGGAGGCCGTCGCCCAAGGGGCCACGTTGCTGACTGGTGGGCGCCGCACGGGAGCGCAGTTGGAGCCAACCGTACTGGTCGACGTACGGCAAGACATGCGAGTGGTCTGCAATGAGGTTTTCGGGCCGGTAGTCAGCATCCAGCGCTTCTCGGATATCGACGACGTCTTCCGCCGCGTCAGTGAGAGCCGTTTTGGCCTGCAATGTGGCGTCTACACCAAATCTCTGGAGCTTGCCATGCGCGCCGTCCGATCGATAAGGACGGGCGGCGTCATACTCAACGGCTCATCGACCTGGCGCACGGATCAGCTGGCCTACGGTGGCATCAAAGACAGCGGCATCGGGCGGGAGGGTCCGAAGTACGCGATCAGGGATATGACTGACGAACGCCTCGTTGTGTTCAATCTGTGATCAAAGATCTTAGGAGCGTTTGAGATCCCGACGCCGAAGCAAGGGCGCAAGCAAGAAAACTGACTTGGCCCGTGGCAAATGGCTGTCCAACTACTGTCGACGTTTCCGGCTGTTGTCTTGACTAATTTCTGCATATGAGACGTAATGCCACAATGCCGCAAAAGACGGCAGGTCAGGGAGGAGCGAACCGGGAAGAAGGCGGGAGCAATGGCCACATGACCATTGGGATCGCCAGACCCGGTTCAAAAAGCTAAGGGGCGGGCGATGGTGCTTCTCGTTACGGGTGCAATGGGCCACGTCGGCCAGGAACTTGTCCGGCAATCGGCCCAGCGTGGTCATCGAGTGGTCGCGCAATATCGGGGCGTCTTCAATGACAAGGTTGCGCAATCCTCCGGCCAGCAGGTGACCTGGGTTCGCGCCGAACTCACCGATCCGAACGCTGTAGCCGCATTGATCGACGCGCACGGTGTGACCGGCGCCATCCACTCCGCTGCGGTCCCCAATGACAGCGTCGCGCGACCGGACCCCATCGGTGCTGCCAGCACCAATGTGGCTGCTGTTGCCAATCTCCTCGATCACGCTAGGCGGCGTGACTGGCGCCGCTTCATCTATGTCAGCACGGGCTCGGTGTTCCAGAAAGCGGCAGACTCGCGCGTGCCGATCCTGGAGGATCACCCGCCGTCAGTGACCAACGTCTACAGCACGACGAAATTCTGTGGCGAGTTGATGACCGCCATGTACCGCTCACAATACGACGTAAAGGCCGCGACGGTGCGCATCTCGTGGGTCTATGGACCGCCACTGGTACCGCGTGTTCGAGACAATCCGCGCGGACCGATCCCTTGGTTCCTGAAGTGCGCCTTGAACCGCCAAGCGGTTGATGAGGTCGGCGGCGGCGATTTTGCTGCGAGTTACACTCATGTGTCGGATGTGGCGGCGGGGCTACTAGCGGCATATGACGCCAAGGTCTTGCGCCATCCGGTCTATCATCTCGGTTGGGGAGCTAATTTTAGCACCAGTCAGGTCGCTGCTGCAGTACGCAAGGCTGTCCCCGGCGCGTCGATCACCGTCGGGCCTGGCACCGCGCCTTGGACCGATCACACCTTAATGCGCGGACCGCTCGCAGGCAGCTTGCTGTTCGAGGACTCGGGGTTCAAACCACAGATCGATCTTGAACGAGGCGTCAGTTCGTTTGCCGAATGGATGCAAGGCAATCGCGAGGCGTGGGCATGAGTGCGACGCCAGACCACCCACAGCATATACGCCAATCTCCATTGCTCGTTTGGCTCGCCGCGGCGCCCGGCGCTGTCTATCTGTTGGCTGTGCTACTGGTAGTATTGACTGTCGCAACCCCAAACTTCCTGTCGGTCGCCAATCTCACCAATGTTGCCCTGCAGATTGCCGTCCTGGTGATCATCGCCCTTGGCATGACACTGGTGATCCTGACCGAGGGCATCGATCTTAGCCTCGGGCCGATCCTGGGGCTGTGCGGCGTGGTGATGGCGACGTTGGTGGTCTCGGAACAACCGATCTGGCTCGCGCTGCTTGTCGCGGTGTTGATCGGCGCGGCATTTGGCATCGTCAACGGCGCTCTCGTGGCCTACATCGCGTTGCCGCCGTTCATCGTCACGCTCGCGACCTTCGGCATAGCCCAGTCGCTAGCAACGGTGGTGACCGAGGGCAATTCAGTGACTGGGTTGCCAGACACGATCCGCTGGTTCAACGACGGTAAAATCCTTGGCCTGCCCGTCCCGCTGTGGGCAACTGCGGCCGTATTTGCTGTGACCTGGCTGCTGCTTTACCGCACCAAGTTCGGCCGTTACGTGTTCGCGATCGGCGGCAACCGCAAGGCACTGGTGCTTTCGGGCAGCAATGCCCAATTTTACCAGATGCTGGTCTATGTCTACGCCGGTGTGCTCACCGCGCTGGCATCCTTTATCATGACGTCGCGGATGAATGCCGCCCATCCGACGATTGGTGTCGGCCTCGAGTTTGATGCGATTGCAGCGGTCATCCTTGGTGGTACCTCCTTCGAGAAGGGACGCGGCGGCATTGCCGGCACGTTGATGGGGGCGCTGGCGGTCGGTGTTTTGAGGAACGGGCTGAACCTCCTCGGAGTGTCTACCGAGTGGCAAGTCGCGGTCGTCGGCGTTGTCATTATCGCGGCGGTTGGTCTTGATTCTCTCAGAGGGCACAACGCATGAGTGTCCCTTCTCAGGCAAGGTTGGCGTCTCGCCAGACGCACGACGTCTTTGGGCTTTCCCCGGATCGCCTTTTTATCGTCGTGTCGCGTATCTTTGCCCTTGGCGCGTTGATCATCGCCCTATCCTTGCTGTCGCCACACTTTCTGACATGGGCCAACATCATCAATGTGCTGCGGCAGGCCGTTCCGCTGTTTGTTATGTCAGCAGGCTTAACCCTTGTGGTGCTGACCGCTGGCATTGATCTATCGGTCGGGGCCGTGCTGGGGCTCGCCGCCTGCGTTGCCGCCTCGATGATAACCGGGGGCAATCCTGTCATGGGCGTGCTGGCTGCGCTCGGTGTCGGCCTCGGGTGCGGCCTCATCAACGGTGTGCTTGTGGCTTATGCACAAATCCCGTCGTTCATCGCCACCTATGGCATGCTCTGGATCGCCAATGGCATGGCCTACGTCTTCATGAAGGGCGAGGTGATCTATGGCCTGCCCGCTGGCTTCCGGCAGATTGGAAATGGCATGCTGGGCCCGATCCCGGTGCCGATTGTAATTTTGCTGATTGTACTGATCGCACTCCACATCTTGCTGCATCGTACGCCGCTTGGCCGCGGCATCTACGCTATCGGCGGCAACCCTGCTGCGGCACGTTTGTCTGGAATGCCGGTCGAGCGCCGACTGGTTATCGTCTATGCGCTAAGCGGGCTGATGGCTGCCTTTGCAAGCCTGATCGTCATCGCCCGCACCAACGCCGCCGACGTCAGCCTGGGTGAAGAGCAATTGTTGCCGGCAATTGCAGCGGTTTGTCTCGGCGGCACCTCATTATTTGGCGGTGTCGGTGGCGTTGCCGGCACGGCCGTAGGGGCAATAATTCTCGCCCTGGTTTTGAACGGCATGAACCTGCTCGGCGTGAAGACGTTCTGGCAGGCTGGCGTGCTTGGCATGATCATTCTGGTATCGGTTCTTGCTGATCAACTGGTGGGCCAGCGCATCAATCGCACGGAGCGATAGATGTACACTTAGTTCAATTGGAGCGCCCCTCGTCTCCCCGGGCGTTTCGATTCAAACAAGTGGAGACGCAGGAGGAAGCGACATGCGCATCAATAGACGGCAATTCGGATCTGTTGCGGCAGGCTTCGGCTCGGCCGCTGTGTTTGGCACGGCTGGAAGTCCCGGTGCTTTGGCGCAGGGCAAGCAGCCAACCATCGCATTTTTCGTCAAGAACGTGACCAATCCGTTCTGGAAGGCCTGCCGCGTCGGCGCGGAGAAGGCTGCCAAGGAACTCGGCGTCACACTCGAGGTCGTCGCCCCGACCAAGCCTGACAATATCGAGGAGCAAACTCGCCTGGTCGAGGACTGGATCGTCAAAAAGCCCGATGCGTTCGTGTTCGTGCCGGTCGACTACAAGGCATTGGTGCCGAGCATCCAGAAGGCGAATGCGGCCAAGATACCGATCATCAACTACAACAATGCGATGACCGGCATCGACAAGGCGACGTTCATCGGATCGGACGATGAACTGTTCGAGTACGAGATGTGCAAATATCTGTTCAAGTCACTGGGTGGCAAGGGCAAGATCGTCCACATCGATGGCGTCCCGGCGGCCATCACGGCACAGAACCGCAAGAAGGGTTTCGAACGGGCGGTCAAGGAAACACCCGGTATCGAAGTGCTCGCATCCCAGCCGGGTCAATATCGCCGCCTTGTCGCTCAGCAGGTGTTCGAGAACTTGATGCAGCGCTTCCCCGAGATTGACGCCGTAGTGTGTGCCAATGACGACATGGCCGTGGGGGTCGTAGAGATACTGGCATCGGCCGGGCGCGGCGGCAAGACCAAGGTCGTCGGCATCGACGGCATCACCGACGCCATCCAGGCGATTGCCGATGGTAAGATGTTCGCAACTGTCGACTTCTCCGGCCATGATCAGTCGTATCTTGCGGTGCAGGCGGCGGTTCGTCACCTGAAGGGTGAGAAGCTGCCAGAGCAGATCCTGCTGCCGGTGTTCATCATCGACAAGGACAATGTCAGCAAGGTAGCGCGCACGCCGGAAGAGCGACCAACCCCATCATGGGACAAGGCTGTCGGCAAGAAGGTCTAAGCCAAAATCGAAGGCGACCGGAGCACTGGTTCCGGTCGCCTTTGCACCATTCGAGCAAGCCCGAGGCAGCCATGACCGAAACCGCGCCGATCCTCGAAGCCAAAGATATTGCGAAGCGATACGGTGGCGTCCAGGCGCTGGCGGGCGCCAGCATCGCCATTCATCGTGGCGAGGTGCATGCTTTGGTCGGGGACAACGCCGCAGGTAAGTCGACCTTGATCAAGATCTTGTCCGGCGCCGTGCAAAAGGACGCCGGCACCATCGTGCTTGACGGAACCGAAGTAGAACTCGATTCTCCGCGCGCCGCTAAGGCTGCCGGTATGGAGACTGTGTACCAGGATCTGGCACTTGCCGACAATCTCGACGTCGCATCAAACATTTTTCTCGGTCGCGAACTGACGTTGAAGAAACCGCTCGGCATGTTTCTTGACATTAAAACCATGGAGGCGGAGGCACGGCGACTGCTCGGTCGGCTGAAGATCAACATCCCGTCGATCCGCCAGAAGGTGCGCTCGATGTCGGGCGGTCAGCGTCAAACGATCGCAATCGCTCGCAGCGTGTACTTCAACGCCAAAATCGTAATACTTGACGAGCCGACGGCGGCGCTTGGAGTCGAGGAAACGCGGAAGGTCTACGATCTCGTGCGTGAGATGCGTGAACAAGGCCTCGCAGTACTGATGATAAGCCACAACATGAACCACGTATTCGAGCACTGCGACCGCATTACAGTTATGAAAACAGGCCGTGTCGTAGGGACGCGGCGAACGTCACAGACAACGCGAGAGGAAATCCTGCGTATGATCGTCAGCGGTTCGGCCGAGCCAATGCCGTCCGCTGAACCTGCAATGCTGGTTCCAGCCCGGGCCATTTCCTGAGCGCAGGCGGCGCTCGCCGTGGTCGCGATTTGGCTGCGACACGGCTCGTGCACTGGTTGTACGCAATTCTCATCAACAGAGGCGGCGATGAAATTCAAGAACGTACTGGTAACCGGCGCGGCCGGATTGCTCGGTGGCTATGTTGTGCGCGAACTGACTGCCTACGCCAAGGTCTCAGGCCTCGATCTGGCGCCCGAAGCCCCCGGAATGACCTACACGCGAGGCTCGATCGAGGATGCGGCTGTGGTGGCTAAGGCGATGGTCGGTCAGGACGCCGTGGTCCACGTCGCGGCCCGCCCCAACATCTGGAGCGGTTCGGGTAGCGAGATCATTAATACCAACGTCACCGGCACTTGGAACGTGCTGGAGACCGCCGAGTGGGCCGGGGTCAAGCGTGTCATCCTGACGTCGAGCGACTCGGTGGTGGGCTACACCGTGCGGGAAGGCGCTATGATTCCACCGGCGTATCTGCCGGTCGATGCTGCCCATCCGTTGCGGCCAACCGACCCGTACGCCTTGAGCAAGAAACTATGCGAGGAGATGGGCCGAAGTTTTGTCGATCGTGGCAAACTTGAGATCGTCGTGCTGCGACCGGTCTATGTGCTCTATCCCGAGTTCGAATGCGAGGTGAAGGCTCGCGCCGCCGATCCGAAGGGCTATAAGGGGCCTGCGGCAGGTGGTAGGCAGCCCGCAGGCGGCGGCCCGATGTGGCACTACGTCGATCCGCGTGACCTTGCCCGCGCTTATCGGTTAGCGTTGGAGGTTGAGACACCGGGCTTCGGTCCTTACGCAATCTGCGGGCGCACCACTCTCGCTCCCGAACCGACGATTGATCGGTTCGCTGCTCTCACCGGCCAGCTTCCTCTGGTCAAGCAGCCTGAGGTTTACACCAAAAATCCTTTCGCACCGCTCTACGACTTGAAGTCCGCAGAGCAGCAGCTCGGCTTCGTAGCTGAACACGATATGCGCAGCTTACTCTATCCGGCATCGAGCTCATGACGGTCCATCATACGGCGCATCTGCGGGCGCGGGCAGACGCAGTCGAGCACTACAAGCGCCGATTGCTCCAGCACGCGAGGATAAGCCTAGACCGCGAATTAGGTGGTTGTCTTCGCTTCGACGTGCATCAGGACCAGAACGATCCCACTCTGTTTTTGCTGATCGAGACCTATCGCGACGAGTTGGCTCTCGCCGCCCACCGCGAGTCGGAGCACTTCCGTGCCTACAAGCAAGATACTCAGGATTGGGTAATGGAGCGAACATGGTGGTACTGGCAGCCGCTACCTCTGCCGACCTCCTGAACTTTAGAGGAATGCACTGATGTCCGTTGCTATTGGCGTCTCGTTCTTGCCTGTCGATCTTCGCGATCAACGTGTCGTCGTTACAGCGGGGGCTGCCGGGATCGGTCGTGTTATCGCTCGGGCGTTCGGAAGTCGCGGTGCGCGTGTCGCCATATGCGACGTCGACGCCAAGTCCCTGGATGATGCAAAGGCCGAGTTCGCTGGCGCAATTGCAGAAAATATCGACGTCAGCGATTCGGCGCAGGTGGCGAAATTTTTCGAAAGCGTGAACAGCGCCTGGGGAGGGGTCGACGTTCTGATCAACAATGCCGGAATCGCCGGGCCAACGGCCAACATCGAGGACGTCAGCGACGAGGCACTAGACCGGACGCTCGATGTCAATGTTTCAAGCCAGTTCTATTGCACGCGGCATGTCGTGCCCGGCATGAAGGCGCGGCGCCAAGGCGTAATCATCAACCTAAGTTCGATTGCAGGACGCCTGGGGTTCACCATGCGCAGCCCCTATGCGGCGTCGAAGTGGGCGGTGATCGGCTTCTCAAAGAGTTTGGCCATCGAACTCGGTGAGCACGAAATCCGCGTCAATGCCCTGCTCCCTGGTCATGTTCGCACCGATCGCTTCGATCGTGTAGTCGCTGCCAAGGCGACCGCTCTCGGACTTGAAACGGAGGAGATGCGGCGGCAATACCTCGATGTCGTGTCGCTCAAGCGGAACGTGGAAATGGCAGATATCGCTAACATGGCGCTATATCTCGCCTCGCCGTTTGGCCGGAACATCACGGGCCAAGCTATCAGCGTGTGCGGTGACGTCCAGATGATGCGGTAGGTGCAGCGCTCGTTGGCTCGACAGGCAGTCGACAAGGCAGTCGACAAGGCAGTTTATGTCGGCGGCGGTGAGCTGATGAAGCTCTGAACTAGAGTATTTTCCCATCTGAGGGAATCGTGGGGGGGTCTCAACGAGGGCGAACGGTCAAACATGCAGAGTGCTGATGTTCGACATCAAGACTTCCGCCGTGCCCGGATCAGATGGCTGGTACAACTGCTGCAGCAGATAGATCCGCAGAGTTGCACCCAGTGAAAACGGGCGGCTGACACCGTTCGATCTGACTTTTGGACAATGCGGCTCGATCAGCGCTATCAGCGCGGCTTACTCCACCACCAACTCCATCTTGGCAAGAAAGACCTCGCACTTCGAGCGCTTCTTTTTGAACGCATAGTCAAGTTATGGAAAGCTGAGCTGAGTGATCACCTCCGCCGACGATCCAATGCTTTGCGATGCCATGATCCGAGTTGCTGCTCTGAGGTACTTTTGCAAAGTGGATTAAGCCAGCGCATCCGCTCCCTATCTAGGAACTAAGGGCGCTGAATTATCTTCAGCCGTAGCAGTGAGCGTTCACAATACGTTGCACCATTGGGGCGAAGTGGGCAAAGCCCGGTGTGACCATTTCGGCAATCTTGCCGGCGTCATCCAGATGGCGAACGCGCACGATCTCTTTTAGGTTAGGGTTACGTTCAAATTCTGCGATTTCGGCAGCGTTCATAGGTCCGCCTTGAAGCCTTAGCGAGTGAATTGAAGCCGCGGACAGTTGCCCGAAATAATTCGGGTTGGTTGCACAAATATACCGTTTGGCGGCAACATGTTGGCGCACGCAATCGATGACGAGACTCGGGAAAAAACGCTCGATCACTTGAGCCCCCGCTTCCTCATGATGCTTGTCATCCACATCGTCCATTGAGAACGTACCGAACTCACTGGTGAAGTGGCCGATATCATGAAGCAGCGCGGCTACAATAATGATCTCCTCTTCGCCCTGCTGTTCGGCCATATATGCGCCTTGCAGCATGTGTTCGGCCATAGTGACTGGTTCGCCGAGGTATTCCTCGCCACCCCGTCGTTCAAAAATATCGCCGAGGAACGCAACGATCGTATTGGGCGTCAGAGTTTCGTGATTGGGCTTTGTCATCACGCAGCCTTCCGAGTTTGTAACTCTATGGCGCTGAGAGTCGAAAGGAGTCCGTCCTTGTCGGCGTAACATCCTTGAAGCCAGCGGGAGCCTGCACCGGAGTATCCCTTGCGCGCGTGCAATACACGCGTGTTATCAACAATAAAGGATTCACCAGGAGCAAGCTTGAACGTCACCTCCATAGCCGTGTCAGTTATTATCTCGCCGAGCCGCCGATATGCAGCATAATAGTCTGCCATATCCTCATAGGGAACATCGGTAATTGCCGCTGTCGACCGATTGTTGAACCGGATGCAGATCAACTCCCCGTCAGGGGCGAGTTCGATCATCGGCCGGCGGGCACGCAAACAGATGCCCGCGCTGCCGGCATACTCAAATCTTGCGCAATAGCGCGTCAGCAAATCAAAGCCCCGCGGATTTTCCTCACGCAGTCGCTCGGCAGCACGAAACCCGTCAACAACCATATTCTCGCCGCCCTGTGCGGAATTCTCCAGACAATAAAGAATTTGAAGCGTGGGAACCGGATCTCGATACGGGTTATCGGTATGCGCCTGGAGACCAAGTCCGGTGTAAGCGAGGTTTGACGGGTTGACCTCGGTGCGAACTTCAAAATGCTTGCCGTAGTTGGTTTCTCGGATGTAGCCGAACAGCGCAGCTACCTGAAACAAGGCACCGCTTTCAACCGGCCCCCCGACTAACTTGCCAAAGCCATACCGGCGCACACCATGGAGCCAATCGCCCAATGCGGCCCGACTGCGGCTGACGACACCGTAATCGGCCAATGGAATTCTGGAGCCAAGTCCAGCGTCCCAAGTTTGAATTTCTGGAGCGATCCAGCCTGAGATGTGATTCCGTTTACTGTCATATCCGTGATCAGCGAGCCAAGTTAGGTCGAAACTGATCGTACGGTTCTCCGGCTGGAATGTCACCTGCAGGCGCCCAGCCTCGGACTTCACCGCGGAGATACGCGTGTCAACGGGTATATCGCCAAGGGTTATCAGTCTCTGACCATTGCCGGGGGCACGGGTCGCGTCGTCCCAGGAGTTGTCACGCAACCATACTGCGTGAAAGCGTTGCTTGCCGCCATTCGGCAACGTCACTGCGATGGCCTTGCCTTCGTCGAGAATGTCTACTTCAGCGATTTTTGGCATTCCCAGCTCCTGACCAGCGACGGATGATGCTCGATATTCCACATCAATTGTGCCATAAGCACCAGCAACGAATAGCGACTATATGGCATCAAATCGGTTATGACTGATCCTCGTCAAACGTTACCTCCGCTCGAATGGGTGCGAGTTTTCGAGGCAGCAGCGCGGCTGGGCAGTTTCACCGCTGCGGCCAATGAGCTGGGACTTACGCAAGCGGCCGTGAGCCAGCGCATCAGGAATCTCGAACTGCGTTTGGGTGCGCAGTTGTTCAATCGGCAACCGCGGGGCGTTATCTTGTCGATACAAGGCGAATCTTGGCTTCCTCATGTGCAGGTCGCTCTCAACCAGTTGCTACACAGCACCGCCAATTTGTTCGAGATGCCTCGTCGTAAAATCACAATTGCCGCGTCGTCGTCGGTGATCGAGGTCTGGATTGTTCCTAGACTTCGCCAGATTGCGCGGAATCTACCAGATATCCAGTTGTCGTTCGAAACGATCCAGCATCTGCCCGACTACCAACGTTCCGATGCCGACTTTGAGCTTCGATTTGGTGAAGGTAGTTGGCCGGGACGAGAGGCGCGTCGGCTCTACCAGGAGGAGCTTACGCCTGTTGCATCACTTGCCCTGATGAATGAGGCATCTGGAAACTGGGAGGCATTGCCCCGCATCGCTACATCCGGCCCACGAGATGGTTGGCGCGACTGGTCGATTGCGACAGGGGCAGTCATACAGCCGGCCCCGATGCTGCGTTTCGATACGTTTGTGCAAGCACTAAGAGCGGCAGAGGCAGGAGCTGGCATTCTGCTCGGATCTCTGCCGCTGTGCTATGAAGCCATAAAGGGCGAGACGCTGGTCTGCATTTCTGACCAAACTATCCACATGGCGGCAGGATACTGGATCACATGGCCGCGCAACAGACCAACCTTTGCCGAGCGGGAACCTTTGATTGAGATCCTCAGCTCACCCACGTAACATCGAAATTGTTAGTCGATAGTCGCCTGTGCATTGGCACATCGCCCTCTACCTTGGCCAGTCAACGTTTGGTCAATGACTTTATCATACGAACTTCCGTGCCGCCGCGACGTCCAGGATAACGCCGACGATGACCGCGACCATAAGCCCGAAGGCGACGGTGGCAGTCAGCATCGACGCATCGGCAATGGGCGAAGGGGACAGGCCCAGATCATCTTGAGACAGGCTATTTTTGTGCGTCTGAAGTGGACAGAACACGAGGCGCTTCGTCGAGCGCACGTCGAGCAAATAATGGAATATATTTGTAGCTGAGCAGGCGACGGCGGGCACTTACGATGGCATCGAGCTGGTCCAAATATTCGACGACCATCACTCGACGACCCGCGCGCAGTGCCTTGTCGAGATGACGTTTGCTCTTGAGGATTTCAGTTTCCGGATTGGGCACACCATCCTTCCGTTGCGCTCCTCCCGTGAGCAAGTCTTCTTTCGCGATCGCGTCTATGGCGAGGACGTAGTCAGAATACTCCAACAATTCCTCGGCGTTCTGTGGCACAATTAAAAATGTAGGTCGACGCTGGCGTGCATAGGCGGCTAGCTTTTTGACGAAGTCGACCATATCACGTTCTGCGGTTGGTCGCGTCGATTGCCAGTCATCGTTGGCGTCAATCTTGTCCAAATAGACACCGTCAAATCCCGCTGCGAGAACCTTGTCGAGATAGGCGCTAGGCGAACCAAAAATCAGGGCCTGCCAATCGTTGTCCCAGTAGCGAACGAGGTAGTTGCCCCGCCACTCAGGATTTTCTTCAGACAGCCAACGAGGGGCCGCTGCAGTGAGCTTATCAAGTGGCGCACCCCGATCGGGAACCCCGAGCGCAATGCCGTCCGAGGGCCCTGCAAAGCCTTTAACTAGGGCGGGCTTCACTGGGACGGCCGACTTCTCCGTCCAAGAGTTCTGCCAATAATATCTGTAATTCTCCGCCTCACCGATGCTCAGGTAGGCAAGTATGAGACGATTGGGTTGTCCCTGTCGCTTGCGAAGTATCGCCACCTCATCGACCGAGAGCGCCCCAACGTCAGTTCCATCACGCGAGTAGTCGACTACGAGAATATCGAAGCCATCCTTTGCAACAATCCGCGGCACCACATTCTGAAGTTGGTAGCCCCAGCTATCGACGGATTTCAGTGTGATACTGGAAAGAGCATCCTGCTGTGCAATAGTACAAATAGTAAAAGTAAGAAGCCAACCAACGGCGAGGGCGAGCAGCATGAATGCCCGAGATGGCGGCCACGGAAGTAGTCTTGTGTGATCGGACATACTGCCAACTTTCCACCAATCGAATGCGTCTCTTTGAGCAGGTTCAATGGTCGTCCGCAACCTATAAGGTCGGGCAAATGTTAGCCAGTTCCAACTGGTCCGACGCCGCAGCAAGTATCCGTAGTCGAACCTATCCGTCGGTGCTTGGCACGTTTTACTTCGATGCCAAACTGAGGGGCACATGCGGTATGATCTAAACGTTCTGTGCTCAGTTTTTTTAACCAACTCCGGCACTGCACGGTGCAGCACGCCAGAAAATGAATGTTCTGGATGTCACCGAGTTCTCCGCTCATCTTGGAATCAACCTGTATGAGATGGGTAGATTGGGCTCGCTCAAGGACAGCACCGCTGCTCAGATATGCCGGTCGGCCTCCTGACGGACTGGTAGCGCACGATCCGGCCATCTTGATAGACAGGTTCTTGTACGATTGCATTGCACGGGCAAACAGCGTTCCGCTTTACGTTGAGTTCGGCTGGTTTCGTGGATGGCTGCAATGTTGGGGTCTGCGGTACCTTCAGAGTTGGCTCCAGCCCCAATTGAGCGACCGCATCAAGCGCCAATAAAGCCAGGATCACAGTCAGGAATAGTCTGCGCATCATGGCGGTCCACCCCAGTCTCTAGTCGCTGCAGTCAGTTCGTGCATTTGATCTCGGTCGCGTTACGCGCCGTGTCGACCATGATGGTGTTCCATTGATCAAGATCAGCTGCCAATTTAGCGTGCACGAGCACGTATGCCGCAAAGTCCAAAGTCTTACGCGCAGTTGCGGAAAGTACGAAATCAGTCTCGATTTCGCTGATGCGTTTCTGCAGAACCGTCGACATCTGTGCCAACCCGTCCGGAAGTTCATTCTGCTTGATCAGGACTTGCAGGGCTTCGGGCCGAACCGAATTGGCCGGTGCAAAGCGCATTAGGAAATCCGGATTCAAAACATCGCGCAGGCCCAGCCTGATAATAAGTGGGCGCAACAGCAGTTGCCCGCTTTCGAACGGATCGACCCAGGACGATTTCGCCCCGCCGCTGCAGCGTCCAGTCCGTTTTGTGAGCTCCTGCGGCCAATTCTCTCGTAGATGATCCGCGACAATTCCACTGCTTTGAAGGAATTTCCAACTGACATCCTGCAGCAAGGCGATGGCCGCGTTGATGCTCTCATTGGCGTGACCGACGAACGTATTTTTCCAGGCGTAGCGATCTTCGGTTCCTCGATCCTGAAACGCGGAGCCGCTACTCCCCAGGCGATCCAGCGACGCATCGATTGCAATGGCAACCATTGCTGCGCGCCGCTTCTGGTCCTTGAGTGAGGCACGCATCTGCGAAAACAACGTCAGAAGTCCGGTGTTGTCGGCCAATGCGCCATCCGCCAGGAAAAGCTGCCTGCCCTGGAAAAGTATTCCGGTGCCGCAGTATTTGAGCGGTAAATTCGGATAAGCGATCGGAAATGCCGAGGACGCGTAAACGGCATCGGCCAGCCGGATACTAGCGGGCGCAAGCCTCGAGAAGATCATGTCGTTGGCCGTCACAAGTTCGCGTGGTTCATGCAGCCGACCCCAATAGTCGCGCGGCAGGAAATATGTCGTATCCACGATGTGCTTTGAAAAAATGAATCGCACATGGTTCGCCACATCGAACGCATTGATGAAGAGTGCAGGTCGATCAGGAAGATCGGCAATTGTGGCCGACCCAAACAGCAGTTCGTCGTAGCGCTCTCGGGCAAGCGATCCACGGTTATAGTCACTGAACAGCCATTTGGCCCAAACGGCAGGGCGCTGCAATGCGGAGTGCTGCAGATCATTGCGGTACGGAAAAGCCATCTTGTCCAGAAAGGACGACCATTCCGGACCATCGGGATCAGCGGTCTTCAAGCGCTCGTTGTTCTGCGCGAAATAGGTCGCGGCAAATGAACCGCCGGACACGGACGAGATCAGGTCTAGCTGTTCGAGAAGGTTGACCTCTTGCAGCGCTTTGTTCGTCGTTACAACCTTGAGTTCGCTGCGTCGCATCTCGCGCATCACGGCGGCGGCCAAATAAGCGGCGCGGCTACCGCCACCGGACAAAGCCAATCCTACCGCAACGCTATCCAGTTCGAGGGGCGTAAAATATCCACTGCGGCTGGTAGCCTGATTGTCAGAAACGCAAGCGCCGACCGGTGGAAAAGGCTGGCGATCCGGCAATGTCGCATTGGCTACGCCTAGTGCGACGAGAGACAGAAGCACCAATGTCAGTAGAAGCCGCTTTTTGGTCATAGCGTTACTTCTATCACCTCTCGTGCCTGAGCTGTGATCATAACTAGACTATCGATCGTCAAGGGGCGAGCACGGCCGCGGCGATACGGCTTTGCGGTGACCGCAAAAGATCTGTTAGCGCACAGCTTTATGCAAATTTGTGGAGCATCGACGAATTATCCACCCACCAGCGGTGGCAGGATATAGATCTCGGCGTCGGCGGGGACAGGGCTGAGAAACGCGCCGCGATAGATCGTGCCGTTGATTGCAACCGTTACGCCGCGATCGAGCAGCGGTTTCAAACTCGGATATAGCTCGCCGAGCCTCAGCAGCATCTCACGAATGGTTGCGGCTTCGACCTCGAATTCTTTGACGCCGTTGGCTTGCGACATCAGCGGTCCGCCGAGCTTGACCCGGAGCATTACGTTTCACACCTTCATGTCACCGAGTGCCTTCAACAACCGTGGCGGCGACATCGGGATCTCGGTCATATGTATACCGGTCGCTGCTGCAATGGCATTAGCGATGGCGCCGAGCGGCGGCACGATCGGCGTTTCGCCAACACCGCGAACGCCGTAGGGATGGCCGGGATTTGGCACCTCCACGATCACCGTATCGATCATCGGCACGTCGGAGGCGACCGGGATGCGGTAGTCGAGGAAGCCGGCGTTCTGCAGGCGGCCGTCGGCACCGTAGACGTACTCCTCATTAAGTGCCCAGCCGATGCCCTGTACCGCGCCACCCTGAAACTGGCCTTCGACGTAGCTCGGATGGATTGCCTTGCCCGCATCCTGGCACACGGTGTAGCGCACGACCTGGACGCTGCCAGTTTCGCGATCGACCTCGACATCGGCGATGTGGGTGCCGAAGCTGACGCCGGCGCCATCCGCGTTAAACTCGAAATGGCCACAAATTGGTCCGCCGGTGCCGCTGGCTTGTGCCGCAATATCCTTCAGGGATAACGGGGAGAACTTACCGGCATTGGCCCCGGCTGGCTTGGCGTGCCCGTTCTCCCAAACGACCGCATCCTCTGGGATACCCCAGATTGCAGCGGCGCGGGCGGTCAGCTTGGCCGCAGCATCGCGCGCTGCATTGATCGTCGCGAGGCCAGCAGCAAAGGTCACGCGGCTGCCATCGGTGATATCGCAGAAGCCAATTGACGAGGTGTCGGCAACTATCGCGTTGACCTGAGCAAAGGGGATGCCGAGTTCCTCAGCCGCCATCAGACATATTGAAGCGCGACTGCCGCCGATATCGGGCATGCCGGTTGTCACGCCGACCGTGCCGTCGGCATTGACACTAAGCGAGACCGACGTGTTGCCGCCAAAGTTGAACCAGAACCCGCAGGCGATGCCGCGTCCCTGCCCCTTCTTCAACGGTGCGGTATAATGCGGATGCTGCTGCGCTGCTTCGAGCGTTGCCTTCAGACCGATGGTGCCGAAGCTCGGGCCGAACGACGACCGCGAGCCATCGCTGGCGGCGTTTTTCAACCGCAGTTGGATTGGATCAAAGCCGATCATTCCAGCCAATTCCTGTACCACGCTTTCGACGGCGTAGGTTGCCATTGGCGCGCTGGGCGCGCGGTAGGGCGCGAGCTTAGGCCGGTTGGCGACGACGTCCCAGCCGATGATGCTGACGTTCTCAAGATCGTAGCAGGCGAACGCCGCCATCGCCCCCATATCGACCAGTGACCCGGGCCACGCGCCGCCCTGGTATTTCAACTCGGCCTCGCCGGCAGTGATTCGACCGTCCTTGCGGACGCCGATCTTGACCCGAATGCAAGTGCTGGCCGTCGGGCCAGTGGCTCGGAACACTTCTTCCCGGCTCATGACCATTTTTACTGGCCGACCAGATTTGCGCGACAGGGCAAGCGCGACCGGTTCGAGGAAAACTGTAGTCTTGCCGCCGAAGCCGCCGCCGATCTCGGATGCTGTGACCCTGAGCCGGGCAGCATCCAGTCCGAGCAGGGCGGCGCAGATGGTGCGGACCATGAAATGGCCTTGCGTGCACACCCATAATTCGCCGCTGCCGTCGGCGCGCAGATTGGCGAGACAGGCATTCGGCTCGATGTAGCCTTGATGCGTCGCTGCTGTTCGGAATGTGCGCTCGATGACGACATCGGCGGACTTGAAGCCCTTGGCGACATCGCCATGGCCGAACTGATGCCGCTTGGCGATGTTCGATGCTTTTGCGGGTTTTGTCTCGACGCCCTCGGTGAAGAGATCGTCGTGCAGCACCGGCGCATCAGGTTTCATGGCGGCCTCGACGTCGGTGACGTGCGCCAGCACCTCGTAGTCGACCTTGATCAGGGCCAGCGCCCGGCGGGCGACAACCGGGCTGGTGGCAGCGACTGCCGCCACGGCATGACCGTCGTAGAATACCTTGCCACGCGCCATAACATTGTTGAGGACGACCTGCAGGTCTTCGTTGCCACCTGTCAGATCGGGCATATCATCGGCGGTCACCACCGCCTTGACGCCGTCGAGCTTCAAAGCCATCGAGACGTCGATCCGCTTGATGCGGGCGTGCGCGTGCGGGCTGCGCAGAACTAGGCCGTGCAGCATACCGGGCGCAAATTGATCGGCGCCGAAGCGGGCGCGGCCCGTAACTTTATCAACGCCATCCGGCCGCAGCGGTCGCGTGCCGACGACATTGAATTGGCGCGTTGGCAGGTTTGGTCTGCTGTCCTGTGGCATGTAGAGCCTCCATTGGCGGGATGCGACGCCGAGCGTAGCGCGGAGTGGGTGGGTCTGCGAACCCTAAAATTCACGTCAAGCTTGCTGGAGTCGTCGTCGCGGTGTCGACACGGCGCCTAGCAGGAACGCTCGAAGCCACTCGCCGAGATGCTCGAAGGGACCGACACCCTGAGTGGATTTCCCCGGATTTAGTGGAGAGTTACTCACTCTTGTTTTCGTTCGCGTGGAACGTCGCCTCTAAGGCCATCGGGCTGACGGGAGACGTCAGCCAGATGCTGGAAATCGGCCGGGTCGGTTCGATGAGCAGCGAGAAGAAACGGAGTGATGGCCAACACCCCTCAAGCTAACAGAGTGGTTGTCGATTTTACATGGGTTAGGAACTGGACGGAACAACTTTGTCTGCTATCATCGTGTCGCCGGTGGACGGTGCCTTCGGCATCAGTCGTCAGGAGATCAAAATGGCATTCCGTCGCCTGGCTGCCGCCTTTCTTGTTCTGTCGCCTGTTGGGGCCGTGGCGCAGTCGCCCACAGCCATCGTCGAGGACGTCAATAGCAAGTCGGCGGGGGTCGAGTTCATGGATTATCTGTCTCCCAACCAGGTGATCCGACTGGCCCCGAACGAGACCCTGGTGTTGGGCTACCTGAAGTCCTGTTGGCGTGAAACGATATCTGCTGGAACTGTCACAGTCGGCATCGAGCAGAGCGACGTCAAGGACGGCAAGGTTGAGCGTACCAAGGTTTCGTGCAACGCTGGCAAAATCAATCTGAGCAGCGCGCAAGCCCAAAAAAGCGGCGCCATGGCCTTCCGCGCACCACCGAAGAAAGGCGCGGTCCCTCCACCGGAGTTTACGGTGTTTGGATTATCGCCTCTGGTCGAGGCCAGATCGACGGGCCAACTGGTGATCGAGCGCCTCGACCAGAGTGGGGAAAAATTCGAGATCGAGATTGCCGGCCCTCAGTTCGTGCGCGGCACATACTTCGACCTCGCGAAGACTGGCACCGTGCTCAGCGCTGGCGGTATCTATCGAGCGAGTTTCGGGGATAAGCAGGCGGTGTTCAAGGTTGATGCTTTCGCGAAGCCAGGCGCCGCACCGGTCATCGGTCGACTGCTGCGGCTATCGCCCTGAGTAGGTTGGCACGACCGTATGTGGAGCAACAGCCGCCATCGCGACCTGCTGATGACCGTTATCATCGCGCTGTCTGCCGCGACGATAATATCCTTACCTCAGTTTGATCGATTGCGCGGTCTCTCGGTTGACGTGCTTACGTGGCTCAGGTGGTCAGTCGTCGGTCCCCTGCATGATCCGATGAAGTCTCCTACCACGGTCATTGTGCTCGACGAAGAGACGTATCGTCGAAAGCCATTCGAGGGCACGCCCAGCATCACCTGGACTCGTGAGATTGGTAGAGTTCTGACCGCAGTGGTGGACGGCGGTGCGAAGGTCGTGGGCTTCGACATCATCTTCCCTACATCTCTCGAGCAGTCCACGATTTCGCTCGGCAGCGAAACGATCGGGTCCAAGCTACGCGGGTTCGACCGCGATTTTCTGCGCGCCCTCGCTGCTGCGGCGCGACAGGGCAAGCTGGTGCTCGGACAGGTTCAACACCTGCATCAGCCAATTCAGCCATTCGAAGGACAGCGCGCCGCAGTCGGCCAACACGCCAATATTAGGCCGCTCAATCTGCATTCTGATCGCGATGGTGTGGTGCGGCGCGTGCCGTTGTCATTTGAAGTCGACGGCAGCACAACGCCGTCAATGGCCGTCGAGTTGGCGACGCGGGCGATGGGAGTGAAGCCAGAGTTCGCCATCGACGGTTCGATCAGCCTTGCGGGGACCCGCGCGCCACAATCCATACCGAATACCCTGACAGTCAATTTCGAGGGCGGCGCAGATGATATTCCAACCTACTCGCTGGCCGATCTCGTGGCCTGTGTGGACAGCGGTAATACGGAGTATTTCCGTCGTCAGTTTAGCGGCCGGGTCGTACTGATCGGCGCGCTACTCGATGTCGAAGACCGTAGCATCGCATCGAAAAGGTTTGCTACCGGCATCGAAGGCGCGCGTGCCCCGCGTTGCCTACTGCCCTTCGAACCTCCGGAAAAAGCCTTTGCGCGCGACTCAATGGCGGGCGTCTACGTTCATGCAACTGCCATCAACAACTTGATCAGGGGGGAGGCACTAAGTGAGTTCGGGCGTCTAACAGGCTGGATCGCAAACCTTTGTGCGGCCACCCTGGCAGCGAGCTTTACTCTACTGGTCAGCCCGCTCTGGGCCTTACTCGGAATCGCAGCGTTCGGCACCGTCTGGACCGGCACTGCAATCTGGGCATTCGTCCATGCATTCACATTGCCGCTCATCGACACAATTGTGGCCGCATTTCTGGCGCTCTCCGTCATGATTGCCTACCGGTTCGTCGTCGCGGATAGCGACAAGCGTCTCCTCCGCAATAGCTTCTCACTCTACTTAGCACCTGCGGTGATCGAGAGAATGCTCGCCGCCAACTCGCCGCCGAGCCTTGGCGGTGAAACGCGTGCGGTCACCGTGTACTTCTCCGACATTGCTGGCTTTTCCAGCATCTCAGAACGCCTGAGCCCCCGCGAACTCGTCGCACTAATGAACGAGTATCTCTCAGCCATGACCGACATCATCGAGGCGCACGGCGGGTTTGTCGACAAATACATCGGCGACGCAATCGTCGCGGTGTTCGGCGCTCCAGCCGACGATCCAGACCATGCCATCAATGGTGTTCGCGCCGCGCTGGCATGTGAAGCAAAACTCGCGGCTTTGAACCAAGCCGACGTCCCGGCGTTTCGAAATCTCGAAATCAGGCAGCGGATCGGGCTCAACTCTGGCGACGCATTGGTCGGCAATATGGGATCGCGTCGACGGTTCAACTACACGGTGATGGGTGATACGGTTAATCTTGCGTCCCGGCTCGAGGCAGCCAATAAGCTCTACGGCACATCGATCATGGCCGCGGAGGCGACCGTGACCCTTGCTGGTGGTTCGATCCCATGGCGGGAGCTCGACACAGTCCGCGTTGCAGGTCGTACGGCCCCGACGCGCGTTTTTGAGCCTCGTACTGAGGACATTTCGACCCGCGCCTACGCCGAAGGCTTGTCCCGATGGCGGATGCGCAATTTCACTGGTGCGGCGGAGGCGTTCGGGCGTGTCCGCAAAGAAGATGCACCCAGCGCTGCGTTTCATGAGCGGGCTCGACAGTTTGCGGTCGAGCCGCCAGGGCCTGATTGGATGCCGATCCATGCTCTCGACGAAAAATAGACAGGTCACGGCTGAACCAAGCGGGCCGGAATTCGTGATCTGCGAGAGACGTTGAGCTGATAGACGAGCAATGCTATGCTCATAACGCTGAACGTAGGCTCTCCGGCTATATCGATTGCGGGAGTATTCGGATGTCGCGGCGCGCTGCACACGGTCGACAAATTCTGATGGGCTTGACTGCGCTGGCCGCACTCTGTCTTGCCGCCCCGGCTGAGGCGCAAGAATCGGGCGTATTCATTACACCGCCGCGCACGATATCGGATATCACCAGCATCCTGGACCAGGACAAGCCGGACCCGGCGCGGAGGGCCAAGATTGAGGCTGATGCAGCCGCGCAAGCGCCCGCAGGCGCTAGCCGTCAGATCCTGGCTCAATTTTATTACAAACGTTCCCGGTCGCTTGCCGATCTCGGGCGCCACCAGGATGCTATCGCCGACATCAGGCAGGCCACCGACAACAGCACGGATTATCTGACCGAGGGCAGTCGTTTCGACCTGTTTCTGGAGCGGCAACTGCGCACCTTGGGCGAGTATAGTCAGGCCATTGCCGTGCTGGAACAGATGTCCCGCAAGCTCGACGCTTTGCCGCGGACAAAGGGACGGCAGTTCAATATTAACCGGCGAATGACGGTTAACTATTTGTCACTTGGCGACATTGGCCGGGCTGAGAGTTACGTCAAGAAAAATCAAGCCTTGTTCAGCGAGGCCCGCTCTTGGCCGAATATCGAGCTCTATAGGTCGAGCTTTGAATCCAACGTCGAGAACGCGAAAGCCCGTGTTCTTGAGGCGCGTGGTCGCTATGCCGAGGCTGAGGTGGCATACCAGCGCTTCCTCGCGCTTGATCGCGATGCCATGGCCAAGTCTAAGAGCTGGCCAAGCCCGCCCGAGCCGGGAGGGTTTGAGGCGTCCATCGACTTTGGCTTGGCGAGCCTCGGCCGCGTCAAGGCCGACCAAGGACGTGTTGTGGAGGCCGAGAGCGATGTGCGTCGTGCATTGCTGAGCCGACTGAAGACCGTCGGTAAGTATAATGGCGACACGGCTCAGATCATCGAGAGCCTGGCCGGCGTGTTGATTGATCAGTCCCGATATACTGAGGTCGAGAAGCTAGCCCTTACCAACCTGGAGATTTACGAGGCACTCGGCTATGCTCAGGACTCGGTGCATCGTGTACGCTCTCTGTACCGGCTGGGCGTTGCTCTGTTCGCACAGCGACGTTACAACGACGCGAAAGTTCAGTTCGCCTTGATCGACACGGCAACGCGTGGGTGGCCTCCCCGGCGTAGCACCGGGTTTCGCACCAGTTGGTCGCGCGTTTTCGTCGAGTACTATACGCGTAACGTCGAGGCCGGTGTCGAACTCGCGCGCGAGCATTTGGCGTTTCAACGGGACAAGAAAGGCGACCAGCATTACGACACTGCAATGGCTCGTGCAGCGCTTGCGAGCGGCCTTACATATGCCCGCCGCGATGCAGAAGCGCTGGTTGAGTTCCAGCTGGCGATGCCCATCCTTCTCAATAGAGTGCGCGACGACGAGGAAGGTGATGCTACCGCTCGATTGAGCGCCGACAATCGGCTGCTGGCTGTCGCGGAAGCCAACATTGCGCTTTTGGCGAGGGCCAGTGATGCCAAGAGTGCGGCAATCGAAAGCCTACAGGTCGCAGAAGCCGTTCGCGGCCGCAATGTGCAGAATGCGCTCGAAGCCTCCGCGGCTCGCTCCGCCGCAAAAACTCCGGCGCTGGCTGAGCTCGTGCGCAAGGAACAAGATCTTGCGAAGCAGGCCGTGGCGCTCGTCGGCATAGTCAACAACATGCTATCCATGCCGCCAGGGGAACGCGACGACACCATCTTGCGCGCTCAACAGATGGAATTGGCCGGTTTGCGCAAGGACCAAGTCGCAGCCAAGCGCGAGATCGAGCGGCGCTTTCCCGAGTACGACAAGCTTGTCAACCCAAAACCAGTCTTTGTCGACGAGATGCGGACCGCGTTGCGAACCGACGAGGTCCTGTTGTCTTTTCACTTCGGTCGCCGAGAAAGCTTCGCATGGGTCGTGCCCAAGGACGGGCCGGTGGTCTTCGCCGCTCTGCCGACGAATATTTCCGACATCGACAAGCGGATCAAAGAATTGCGCAAGTCGCTGGAGCCTAACGCGTCAACCGTCGGAGACATCCCGCCGTTCGACCTCAAGGCTGCGCATGATCTATATAACCTGCTTCTAAAGCCGATCGAGGCCGGTTGGCGTCCAGCCAAGAACCTGATTGTCGCCACGAACGGTGCGCTTGGTCTGCTTCCGCTCGGATTGTTGCCGGTGGAGCCGACACTAGTGAAGGCGGATGCCGAGCCATACTTTTCCGAGTACCGCAAAGTGGCTTGGCTGGCACGCACCCACGCGGTGACCATGATCCCCTCGGCGTCTGCCTTACGTACGCTGCGCCAGATACCGACCGCCACGGCCAAGCGCGATAGCATGATTGGATTCGGTGATCCGTTCTTCAACCGTGACCAGGAGAAAGAAGCCGCGACCGAGGACGGCGTTCGGGTTGCCAGCGTGACGACACGCGGTTTGCCAATCAAGTTGCGAGCCGCCTCCCGGACCGCCGATCGCGACAGCGCGGAGATCGGGCAACTGCCGCGTCTGCCCGACACCGCCGACGAGCTCAAGTCTATCGCTACAGCACTTGAGGCCGATCCGGCCAAGGTGCTGCACCTTGGAAAGAGCGCCAATGAGAAAATCGTAAAGGGACTCGATCTATCGCATTATCGCGTGATCGTGTTCGCGACCCACGGCCTGGTGCCAGGCGAAATCAACGGGTTGATGCAACCGGCGTTGGCGCTGACGGCTCCCAATGTTGCCGACGTGGACGGCGATGGCCTCCTCACGGTGGACGAAATCTTAGGACTTAGGCTCAATGCCGATTGGGTGGTGCTGTCGGCCTGCAACACAGCTGCTGGCGCGGGTGCGGGCGCCGAGGCTGCCTCAGGTCTTGGGCGTGCTTTCTTCTACGCTGGAACGCGTTCACTCCTGGTGACCAACTGGTCGGTGCATTCTGCATCGGCGCGTGAGTTGGTCACCGAGCTTTTCCGCCGTCAAGCGGCTGGAGCGTCGATGACGCGGGCCGAGGCTTTGCGACAGGCTTCGATGGCGCTGATCGACGGGCCCGGCTTCGCCGATGAATCCGGTAAGACACTCTTTACGTATGCCCATCCACTGTTTTGGGCACCTTACTCGATCCTGGGCGACGGCGGCGCCGGCTGAGATGTTCAGAACCCATGTTTGCGCAGGAACGCAACGATGTCGCGTGTGGCTCGCTGCTTGAGTTCCGGCGTGCCCCCGCAGCAGTGCGCTCCGAGCTTTACACACGTCCGCTTGGCCCACTCATACCACTGTCGGCGCGGAATGGCTGTGCCTTCGTTTGCGGTAACCAGCGTGCCATCATCTTCTATCCAGACCTGACACCGCGAATAGTTCTCGGCCCAGGGGTC
>JANNRP010000173.1:0-9235 GCA_031401535.1 Hyphomicrobiaceae bacterium
CAACTCGCTAAAGTGCCTGCAGATATCGGCGGGCGGAATCAACGCGTTTGCTGCCGCACCATTGGCAACCTGCAAGCCTTCGAGAAACACTGGTGCATCGAGCTTGACGAACGAGAACCCCTTGTCAGCAAGTGTCTCGAAATCGAGATCGAGATCAGTTACGTCTTCCAGGCAAAACCGGAAGCCCAGTTCCTTCATATCCCCAATCGTCGCCCAGTGCAGCTCTGAAAATGTACGCAGGTCCCGTTGCGTGAATGACAGCACGAGACGTGAGCTCAGGGTTTCACCCTGGCGGTAGGTATCGGCAAAACGGTTCAGAAAGCGGTCGTTGACGAGTGACTCACCACTCATGCCGGAAAACAGCGAACCCGTTTTTCCACGGTCTTCCATGCGCCACGAAATCCGAGCCGAACGCTCGACCTTGATGGCATCGAACAGAGGGAGGAGACCAGCACCGCGCACACCAGGAATGTCAATGTCGCACGCATCGCCGTTCACGTTCAGCCGCACTGTGACCTCGAAATGCTGGGCTCTGCGATCACCTAGCCCGAGGATCGGCTCAAGCATCACGTCAACCCGCTCGCGCCTTAAGGCATCAGCGATCATTGCTAAACGGGGATCTCGATCTGGCACTGGCAAAGGCGGCGGTGCCACAGACCGACGCACAACCAACGGTGGCGGTGCAGCGGTGTCCGCCAAGTGATAATCCGCTGCAGCTCGCCCCTGGCTGGCGTCGCGCATCACACCGGCAACGGCATGCAAAGCATCGATGGACGCCTCAACATCAGCCGCATCGCCACGGGTCAAATGCGCTTGGTGTGGAGGCATCACAACAGCGTCTGGCAGATTGGCAACCTGGAGGTGTCCATGCCCGGCGTTAATGTCAGCTGCTAACTTTTTGATGATGACGTTGATCTTCTCGATATCGCTCGTCGCTGGCAACACTACAAGCTCGACGGCTTTGGGAGGAAAATTCACGGGTTGGTCGTCGAACGCTGCCGCATCCGCCTGAGGCACTGTTTGTGTTAGCACCGCGCTGGTTGCGTTCGGGTGTGCAACTGGCACTGCGGTTGGAATAGCCGATATAATATAGCCGGTTGAACTCGGCACTGTTGCCCAGGCCGCACTCTCGATGCCACTCCAATCGGGTGTATTGGCCTGCTCTAAAGCGTGGTGATTCGGTTGCAGGCTTTCATCCAACGCTGACACTTCAGATTGAATCGGCACATCATGCGACGTCGGACGAAACGTCCAGTAGTCCTCAAGCGAGATCGTTTCAATCGATTTAGCCGTTGTTACGGTCGACGGTATGGCAGCGGCGGTCTCAGTCGTGGGAGCGGGAGCGGGAGCGGACATCGGGTCAGATCGTCCATCCAATGTAGGTGGCACCGACATTGCGTGGTTACTCCCCTGTGCTAACTGCCCCTCCAAACGCGCCACCTCGCGCCGCAATACCGCGACGTGATCACTGCGCCGGATCAACACATGGGACGACACCAACGCCAGATAAATCGATGAAGCCGTTAGAGCCGTCAGCCAAAAAGTAAGACCAAACTGCAAGTTGATGCCGATACTCAGCGCCAACACCACGATGGCCATCGCAGCAAGCACCAAGCCATCACGCACAGGATCGCGACTGACACCTCTAACTTTGGATTTTGCACCTTGGGTCGTCATGGCCGGACAATCTCTAAAGGGACGTGCACGCTAGTCGGTCGAGTCACATCGAGCGAATCGCCAATAGAACCTTCAAGTCATCTACACGGCTGGTGCAACAACCGGGGTGCCACAATAAACAGAATTCACCTTGTTGAAACAAAACGACCAGCTGGGTGGCCCCAACTGGTCGCATCGTCAAAGCATCATTGAAGCGACTTCGGCATTACCCCTTGGCCGTACCGGCGGCGGCCGCGACTTCGGCGGCGAAGTCCTCTTCCTTCTTTTCGATACCTTCGCCGAGCGCATAGCGCACATAGCCTGCAATCTTCACGGGCGCGCCGCAGGTCTTTTCCGCCTCCTTGGCGGCCTGACCGACCGACTTTGAATCGTCAATCACGAAAGCCTGGTCGAGCAGGCAGTTCTCCTTGGCATAGGTCTTGAGGCCGCTCTCCGCGATCTTCTCCAGCACCTTGTCGGGTTTGCCCTTATTCTTATCGAGCAGGATCGCCTTTTCACGCGCTAGCACATCGGCTGGCACGCCCGAGATGTCGAGCGCCACGGGCGCGCGCGCGGCAATGTGCATGGCAACTTGGCGCCCGAACGCATTCAGCGCCACCGCATCACCCTTGCTTTCCAGCGCGACCAGAACGCCGATCTTGCCGAGCCCGTCGGCGACCTTGTTGTGCATGTAGTCGGCGACCACGCCTTCGGCGACGGCCAGCGTGGCGGTGCGGCGCAGGTTCATGTTCTCACCGATGGTGGCGATCGTCTCCTTGATCACGGCATCGACAGTGTCACTCTTGCCCGGATAGGTCATGGCCAGCAACTTGGCGACGTCGCCGTTGGCTTGCGGCGACAATCCGGTGATGGCCGAAACCATCTCCTGGAACTGTGTGTTGCGAGCGACGAAATCGGTTTCCGAATTGACTTCGGTGACGGCGCCGTGGCGACCCGCAGCGAGCACGCCCACCAGGCCTTCGGCTGCGATCCGGTCTGACTTTTTGGCGGCCTTGGCCAGACCTTTCTTGCGCAACCAGTCGATGGCGGCTTCCACGTCACCTTTGGTTTCGCCCAGCGCCTGCTTGCAGTCCATCATACCGACGCCGGTCTTGTCGCGGAGTTCTTTCACCAAGCTTGCTGAGATATTTGACATGTGCGGTCCTTGCGGCTTTGCCCTGAATGGAGTGCGGACGCCAACCCTCAATCAAAGGGCGGCGTCCGCGGGATATGGTCATAAACTATGCGTTCGTCGAGGCGTTCAATCGCGGATCAGACCGCAGCAGCCGCCACGAGCTTCTTGGCCTGGGCCGTCCAATCATCCTTGGTGGTCTGACCTTTGAGGCGAAGTTGCTTATCGAGCAACGCCAAACCGGCTGGATCGAGATCGGCCAACTGCCAGAAGTGAAATACTCCGGCATCGTTCAGGCGTAGTTCCAGCTTCTCGGTGATACCGGTGATCCGCTTGAGGTCGTCAGCTTCGCCGCGTGCAGCCTCAATGCCTTTGAAAGCGCCTGGCAGAGCTTCGGCCGCCGGGTTTTCCATCGCCCCGAGGTCAACGCCCGAGCCAGCTTGGCTGCGCTGGATGCCGTCGATAGCCGCACGCGCGATCAGGTCGCAATAGAGCGTAATGGCGCGGCCGGCGTCATCGTTGCCCGGGATCGGGAAATCGATGCCGTCCGGATTGCAATTGGTATCGATGATGGCGACGATCGGAATGCCGAGCTTGCGCGCCTCGGCAATGGCAATCTGCTCCTTATTTGTGTCGATCACGAACAAAAGATCAGGCGTGCCCCCCATGTCCTTGATGCCACCCAGCGCCTGATTTAACTTCTCGCGCTCGCGCGTCAGAGTCAGGATTTCCTTTTTGGTGCGGCCCTGCGGATCGGCCAAAATATCGTCGAGCTGGCGCAGACGACGGATCGATGCGGAAATCGTCTTCCAGTTGGTCAGTGTACCACCAAGCCAGCGATGGTTGATGTAATACTGAGCAGAGCGCTTGGCGGCCTCGGCAATAGCCTCCGACGCTTGGCGCTTGGTGCCGACGTAAAGCACGCGGCCACCAGCTGCTACCGTGTCAGCGATTTTCACCAGCGCCGCATGCAGCAGCGGCGTGGTTTGGGTTAGATCGACGATGTGAATGTTGTTGCGCGCACCGTAGATGTACGAGGCCATCTTGGGGTTCCAGCGATGCGACTGGTGACCAAAGTGAACGCCAGCCTCTAGTAGCTGACGCATATTGAAGGCGGGAAGCGCCATGGGGTATCGTGTCCTTTTCCGGTTGAACCTCCGCGTATCTGAATAGATTGCCTTCGGGCCGAAGCCTGAAAATAACCCACCGGAGCGTCAGGCGCGGTGATGTGGTCCGCCCCAACGCATGATCCGCGTGTGGAATATTGCTCTGTTACAGGGGTTGGCAGTTTAAGGCAAGGGGCGTGGCCATGTAGCTCTATGACCACATCTTCCAGAAGCCAAATCCGGCGCCAATCCCGATGCCGGCCCATACCATCGACGACAGCGACGTGGCCGACAGGAACAGTGGCACGGGCATCATGTAGATACCGGCCGCCAAGGGTATGAATGGGCGTAAACCGTAGATGAACTTGGCGCCAAGAACACTCCATAGGCCCCAGCGATTGAATACTATTGCCCCTTTTGGCAGCAATTCGGGCGCAAGCGATACCGGCCAGACGTCTGCAACCCGGTATTTGAAGTGGCGTCCGAAGGCATAGGACAGCACATCGCCAACCGTGGCACCAATAGCCGCTGACAACCACAGCGATAAAAACGTGCCACCTGCGGCGCTGTGCACACCTGAGATCGCGACGAACAAAGTTGTAGAGGGGATCAAAAGAGCTGCTACGGGAATACTCTTGATCAGCCCGACAACGAATACGAACGGGACGGCCCAGGGTCCGCAGGCTTTGGCGAAGACGATGAGATGATCCCACGCGGCGGTCCATGCGCCAGGACCACCGCTCGCTGCGGCATCCAGAACCGTCAGCATGGCTTAGCCACCGAGCCCTAACATTTTGACGCCAAACACGCCCGGCGCGAGAACACCCACGGCCCATAGGCATGATGATAAGATATTGGCTGTCCAGAATTGCCAGGCTTTGAGCTCGTACATACCGGCCACGACTGGAATCACGGCACGGACAGGGCCGAAAAAGTGACCCATGAAAACGCCAAGCGCGCCATATTTGTCGAAAAATACCTTGCCGCGCGGGATCAACTCGGGGCGACGTGAGAACGGCCACATTTTATGTATGCTGTCTTTAAAGAAGAGCCCGATCCAATAAGAGATACCATAGCCGAGGATGCTGCCCACAGCGGCGGCGATCACAACGGGCACCAAGGGGATGCCACTAGCGCCCAATATGCCGCCAATTCCGAAAAGGATGACCGAGGCAGGCAATATCAACGATAGAAAAGCCAAGCTCTCGCCGAACGCCAGCGCAAAAACGATCGGAGCAGCCCACGTCTGATGTGTGCGTACAAATTCCACGGCGGTGGTCGCCATATCGGCAATCGTCATCAATGTTCTCGAAGTGGATAGGCGGGCAAGATCGGCTGCGAAGTGCTAGGGGCAAACTGGGTTTGGCGCAAGGCGGTACGCCGGTTATGGTTGCCCCTTTCTCCCTACCCAGAACCGGTACATGGCATCGAACGTTGTTGGGTTGGCTAACTCGAAAGCGGCCCAATCGACCAGTCGCCCTGGATAGCTGGAACCCGGGTAAGCTAATTCGAACGCTGCCTGAATCTGCGGATCGAGCGTGAAGCCGCGAAACTCCAGGCCGTTTGCGGCAAGAAATGCCTCGATCTGCCCAACCATCATATGCTGCTCGCTCTCATGCAGCGCCAGATCACGGAAAGCGTGCAGCGCAAAAAAATCGCGCGAGCGCTTGAGGCTGCCACCGGGCGCATCGTCAGCGCGATCCAGCAACTGCCGCCGGAAGATGCGGGCAGCTGAATCCGAGCAACCGGGCCCAGGATAGGCAGGTTCCCCGCGCAATGCCTTGAGGTTGGCCCGCGATACGGCGCTGTAGAGGCCAATATACATGAGACCGTGTGGCTTCAACCGACCAAGCAGCGACCGCCATCCCGTCCACGGATCGGCCATGTGATGCAGCACTCCGACGCACTCGATGATGTCGAAGGAATGGCCCAAGGCATCAATATCGAGAATATCGCCCTGCACGAAGCGGACATTGCGAATGCCATAGTCGTCAGCTTTGGCCCGCGCATACCCCAGGCTCGCACCCGACAAATCGAGACCTGTGAGTGCTGCCTGCGGTCCGTAAGCGGTTGCTGCCTGCAGCGCTTGCTGACCCGTGCCAGTGCCAGCGATCAGCACAGCGAACGGCTGATCCATGAAGGCCAGTTGCTCGCCCGAGAAATGGCGCACCATCGCCTGCTTCAAAGCACCCGGTTGGGACACATGCAGACTGTTCCAGCGCGGATAGGGGCTCGCTTCGTACTGACCAGCCACTTTCAGCGACGTGGCGTCTTTGAGCGGCTTCAAACGCTGCAAACCTCTGGCCAACGTGGCTTGCCGATCTTCGTCCACGAGCCTTGGCTCGACCGTATCGCGCAGTGAACGCGGTTTCAGTTTACAGGCATCGGCCGACATCAACGCTTCACCGCAGATCAATTGCAGGGGTCGATACATGGCCCGCAGGATAAACCGCCGAGCGGCTTCGCGGTCGCCGTCGAGCAACGCCATCTTATCGACGGTCAACGCCGCGACGGCCGCCGTTTCCTCCGGTGTCTCAGCCCAGGCATGATCGTTGTTCCAACCTTGCACGACCAGCGCCAATGCGAGATCACTCCAACGGCGATCATCGAACCGTTCGGCTGTGCACTCAAGCAGCAATGATGCGCGCACGCCGGTCAATACGCGTTCCACCGTCGGCTGACGGACGATGCCGATTTTGAGTGCGAGCAGCAGCAAATCATTACCGAGATCGTCTGAGGTCCGCACGGTAACGAGAGGCGCGGCGATTGCACGCTCAGGATTTACCGCCTCTTCGACCGATGCAGCTGCCGCCTTCAATGTCGGCCAAACTTCAAACACCTGGCGCAAAACGACGTCCACAATCGGTTGATGCGCAATGTGCTTCGTCAACAGCGCAGCTTTAAGCCCGTTCGACGCCAGTCCACCAACCTCGCTCAACTGATAGCGCGCCAATAGCCGGGACAGCCGACGCGCGGCTTTGACGTAGGTCGGCTTCAGATTCAGCGCGCCGGTGAGCGCTATGGCCGCAGCGCTGATCTCGCCGCGTTCCTCTTCGACAAGAGACAGGTTGAAATACAGATCGGGATTTCGCCGATCGCTGTCGATCGCGTCGAGGAAAGCACGTTGTGCAGCCTCCCAGTCGCCCAACTGGGCAAGCCGGACGGCGATATCATTGAGCTGACGCTTTGATTGCGTCGGAAATTTTGCTGCCATGGCCGGGGTTATAACCGGGTCTTGGGCACAATTGCGACCCTTGCGATCGCATCTATGATGCCTTCGCAGCCTTCACTGCCTTGGTAATGCCGATTAGCGCCCGGTCACGTTCAGCTTCAAGATCTGCGATCGTACGATCCCCGATCATCACTTCGACGCCAGCGATCGTCATCGCTTCGAACGCAGGGTTGAGCGTCGGCGTGCCAAGCGCTTCCCAGCGCTGCGTCTGGCTTGCGCCCAGATGCTTGAAATAGTGCCGAATGCCACCCGCCCCACCCGCCAGATGATAAGTCTGGAAAGCGCCCATGAACGCCCAGCGCAGACCGGGGCCATAGCGCAGCGCCCGGTCTATATCTTCGACGTCGGCAATACCCTGTTCGAGACAATACATCGCCTCCCGCATCAGCGCTCCTTGCAGGCGATTGGCGAGATGCCCGACGGCCTCCTTCTTAAGCACGACCGGCTCGCGCCCCAGCGACTTGTAGAACGCATAGGCCGTCAGGATGGCCGGTGCATCGGGCGTCGCGCCAACCAGCTCGACCAAGGGCACAAGGTGCGGCGGGTTGAACGGATGGGCAACGATCACCCGCGATTTGTCCATGGCCTTGGCCGCGATCGTCGATTGCGGGAACGCAGTAGTGCTCGACGCGATGATGCAGTGTGGTGGACAGGCTGATTCCAGCTTCGCAATCAGATCGGCCTTCAGGTCTGCACGCTCAGGCGCATTCTCCTGGATGAAGTCGGCGTTGACGACCGCGGCCTCTGGTGTTGCAGCAAACGTCAACGTGCCGTGCTTTACAGGCGCGACGGGCTGCGCATCGGGCAAAACACGCGCAACGAAGGCTCGCATCTTTGCCTCCGCATCGGGGCCAGGATCGCTCGCCACCACATCGTAGCCGTGTCCGATGAACAAGGCAGCCCAGCTTGCACCTATGGTACCCGCTCCGATCACGGCGATGGTTTTGATGCCAGAACTACTGGGTGTCATAGGCTGTTGCTCCCGGTACGATGATCGTTGCTTGAGCCGAAGCCTACACCAACGGATCGGTCAAGGAAGCAGCACAGGTGCTTGCCTCCTGCTCATAAGGTATGTGCGCCAGTGCTTGCTCTGGTGGCCAGATTGCTATCGTATTGGACTGATAAGAGCCCACCGGTAGACACGCAAGGAGCGCCACCCATGGCCAAGAAGCGCAAAGTTATCATTACCTGTGCGGTCACGGGCGCAATCCATACGCCGTCAATGTCGCCGCATCTGCCGATCACCGCAGAGGAGATCGCCGATGCCGCGATCGGTGCAGCCGAAGCTGGCGCCGCCCTCGTCCACGTCCACGCACGCGATCCGATTACCGGAAAACCAGATCAATCACCGGCAGCATTTTCACCATTCCTCAAAGTCATCAAGCAGCGCTGTAACGCCGTCATCAACATCACGACCGGCGGCGCGCCGACCATGGGTATCGATGAGCGGCTGGCGCCATGCGCGCACTTCAAACCCGAAGTCGCGTCGCTTAATATGGGGTCGATGAATTTCGGTCTATACCCCATGCTAGAGCGACAGAAGTCGTTCAAGCATGACTGGGAACAGCCCTACCTCGAAGGTAGCCGCGACCGGATCTTCAAGAACACCTTCGCCGACATCGAGGGCATTCTGACGACGTGCGCCGCCAACAACACGCGTTTTGAGATCGAGTGCTACGACATCGGGCACCTCTACACGCTGCGCCACTTCGCTGACCGGGGCATCGTCAAGCCGCCGTTCTTCATTCAATCCGTGTTCGGCATCCTCGGCGGCATCGGTCCGCACTGGGAGGATGTGGCGCACATGAAGCGCACCGCCGACCGTCTGTTCGGCGATGAGTATGTGTGGAGCGTGTTGGGTGCCGGCCGTCACCAGCTCTCAATTGCAGCAATGTCGGTCGCAATGGGCGGAAACGTCCGCGTCGGTCTGGAAGACTCGCTTTGGGCAGGCGCAGGCAAACTCGCCGAAAGCAACGCACAACAGGTGCGGCTCGTGCGCTCGATCATCGAGAACATGGGGCTTGAAATCGCAACCTCGGACGAAGCCCGCGAACAGCTCCAACTGAAGGGTGGCGACAAGGTCAATTTTTGACCGAGCCTGATACGGTA
>JANNRP010000174.1:0-12159 GCA_031401535.1 Hyphomicrobiaceae bacterium
TGTGCGCGAGTGGGCGACCGACGTCGATACCACAAAGCGGATCGTCAAGACGGCGGGCGGACGCACATTTACCTATGACAAGCTCGTGTTGTCGCCCGGCATCGACCTCAAGTACGCCGGCATCGAGGGCTATTCGAAGGAAGCCTCCGCCATTATGCCGCACGCCTGGCAGGCTGGCAGCCAGACGCTGCTTCTGAGGTCGCAGCTTGAGAAGATGAAGGACGGCGGTACTGTGCTGCTGGCGCCGCCCAACAATCCGTACCGTTGTCCGCCCGGCCCCTATGAGCGTGCCTGCATGATCGCGCATTTCCTGAAGACGCGAAAACCGAAATCGAAACTCGTGATCGTTGATCCCAAAAAGGCGTTTTCTAAGCAGGCTGTGTTTATCGAAGCCTTCGAGCGGCACTACAAGGGTATCATCGAGCTCAATCTGACGAATGACATCGATGATTTCTCGGTCGTGCGGGTCGATACTAAAACCCGAACAGTGGTGACCAAGGCCGGCAAGACCATTGTTGCCGATGTTGCCAATATCGTGCCCAATCAGCGGGCGGGTGAGATTGCGCACAAGGCTGGTTGCGCGGAAGGTGATTGGTGTCCGGTCAATCTCGATAATTTCTCGTCGAAGCGGGTCGCCAACGTTTATGTGCTGGGCGATGCGACGTCGGTGCCGACGGAAATGCCGAAGTCAGCCTTCACCGCCAATAGTCAGGCCAAGGTTGTGGCCGGCGACATTCTGTTCGAAGTCCTGAAGAAAGAGAAGTTTCCGGCGCGCTATCGCAATACCTGCTGGTCGATGGTGGCGCCCGACGCCAGCATCAAGGTCGGTGGTAACTTCGTGCCCAAGGACGGCAAGTGGGAAACGTCAGGCAACTTCGTATCGAAGATCGGCGAGGATGCCGCTATGCAGAAAGCCAATTTCGAGGAGAGCCTCGGTTGGTATTCCGGCATTACTGCGGACATCTTCGCCAAGGTCGATCCGCTGGTGGCGAAGAAAAAAGCCTGATGCGCGGTCAGGATTTGGTGCCATCGTCACGGCGCCGATTTTCTGGGTTTGTCCTGTACCGGCTTTTGCAGGCTCGCGTAGAATGCTGCCAGCGCCTTGATCTGTTCGTCATCGAGCGACTGGGCGACGGAGACCATAGCGGCATTGGGTCTCGCGCCGGAGCGGTAGAAGCCGATCGTCTCGGCGAAGTGAGCTGGGTCTTGGCCGATGATCGACGGTATACCGTTGTCCACCCCGTCGATACGGTGGCACGTGGTGCACTCCTGCGCGAGATGCCGCCCATAGGCGAGCAGGCGGGGGTCTGCGACAGCGGAGGCGGTTGGAGCCCCCACAACGGCCAACGCCATCAATGCTGCCAACTGCCTCACATAAAACTGATTTTGCATCCCGCACCGATCAAACGAATAGTGGTCCACGTACACAGTTTAAGTGTTGCCGTTGGCGCTGCCAACCGCGATTGACGTCGGCTCGCGCTCCTAATCTCTACGCTGCTTTGTCTTGACTATTAGGTCAACTTTTTACTTGACGTTAACGTCAAGTGAGTTTAATCGAGCCAAGCTGCCGCTATAGCGCGATCTGCCTACAGCGGGATATGGTTAATCTTTGTCGAGGAGCGCGGGCTATGGCGGAACTCTTCTATGGCGTGTTGTGCTTCGGCGCCGTCTGCGCGCTGGCCATGCGCCGCGCACCGCTCTGGTTGTGGGCGGTGGTTGTCGGTGTCGCGACCCTCGTCTGGCGGCTCGGCTGGCTGACCGACGAGACGGGCACCCTGACCGAGACCTCATCGTTCCTGACCGAACTTGCCTGGTTGCCCTTTGCAGGCCTTGCCCTTCTTTCAATACCTTCGCTGCGGCGCACTGTGCTGGTCGCACCCGCCTTCGACGTCGTCCGCAAAATATTGCCCAAGGTGTCCAGCACCGAACAGGAAGCCCTCGATGCCGGCACCATCGGCTTCGATGCGGAGTTGTTCTCCGGTACTCCTGACTGGGCCAAGTTGCGCGCTGTACCCGCGATCGTGCTGACGCCCGAAGAGCGCGCCTTCCTTGATGGTCCGACGGAAGAGCTGTGTCACATGATCGATGACTGGAAGATCCGCTTCAACGACAAGGAAATCCCCGACGAGATCTGGTCGTTTGTTGGCCGCCATGGGTTCCTGGGCATGTTGATCTCGAAAGAGCATGGCGGCTTGGGCTTTTCCGCCCAGGCTCAGTCATTGATTCTCGGCAAGGTCGCCTCGCGCTCACCAGACGTCTGCACCATCGTGATGGTACCGAACTCGCTCGGACCCGGCGAATTGATCGAGAAATATGGCACCGACCAGCAAAAACACTACTATCTACCGCGACTTGCGAAGGGCCTGGAAATCCCGTGCTTCTCGCTGACCGGTCCGACATCGGGGTCGGATGCGGCGACTATGCGCGACATCGGCGTTGTGACGCGCGGGATGCACCAGGGGCGCGAGACACTTGGCATAAAACTCACGTGGGACAAGCGCTACATCACGCTCGGACCCAAGGCGACGCTCGTCGGCCTCGCATTCCAGTTGCTCGATCCCGATAAGTTGCTGGGACCTGGCAGTCAGACCGGAATTACCTTGGCGCTGATCCCGGCGACGCATCCCGGCGTCAACATCGGCCGTCGGCATTTGCCGGGCGGCGCTGCGTTCCCCAACGGCCCGAACTGGGGAACCGACGTCTTCATACCGATGGAATGGGTGATCGGCGGCGAAAAAATGGCCGGTCATGGCTGGCGGATGTTGATGGAATGCTTGGCGGCAGGTCGCGCGATCTCACTGCCGTCATCGGCTACCGCTGCGTCGAAGGCGATGCTGCGGTTCACGTCCGCTTATGCGCGAATCCGCAAGCAGTTTGGCCTGCCCATCGGAAAAATGGAGGGCATTGAGGAGCCGCTGGCGCGCATCGTCGAGACCGCCTACGTCAACGAGGCCGCCCGCGCAGTAACGGCTGCCATGGTGGCGCGTGGCGAAAAACCGTCGGTGATCTCTGCGCTGATGAAGTACCAGACCACGGAACGCATGCGCCGCACCGTCAATGACGCGATGGATATCCACGGCGGTCGCGCAATCTGCGATGGCCCGACAAATTACCTGCAGGCCGCCTACCAGACCGTCCCGGTCGGTATCACGGTCGAAGGCGCCAACATCCTGACGCGCACACTGATTACGTTCGCGCAAGGCGCTCTTCGCTCGCATCCGTTTCTCTACAAGGAAGTGCAAGCGGCACAAGATACGGACAAGGCGCGCGGGCTGGTGGCATTCGAGGCCGCATTCCTCGGGCACATCCAGTTTTCCCTCAGTAATGTGTTTGGTGCGCTGTTCCATAACCTGACCGGCGGCATCTTCGGGGCAGTGCCGGAGAAGGCCTACGGAACGGCGGAATGGTAT
Source organism: Hyphomicrobiaceae bacterium (assembly GCA_031401535.1). Classification (GTDB taxonomy): domain Bacteria; phylum Pseudomonadota; class Alphaproteobacteria; order Rhizobiales; family Hyphomicrobiaceae; genus JAKFWF01. Next base: position 3,411 of record JANNRP010000174.1, read on the forward strand.
CGTCAGTTGTCGCGCCAGAGCCGCAACTTCGCGCTCGTCGCCGACCTGACCGTCGCTTTGCTCGGTGGCGGGCTCAAGATGAAGCAGAAGCTCACGGGTCGTCTTGCCGACGCGTTGTCCGAGCTCTACCTGCTGTCCTGTGTGCTGAAGCGCTACGAGGATGATGGCAAGCCCTCAGCCGACGCTGCCATCGTGTCGCTGGCGGCACAGAACGGTCTCTACCGCTATCAGGAAGCGCTGCGTGGGGCGATCGACAACTTCCCCGTCATCTGGGCACGCGTGTTTATGCGCGCACTGGTCTACCCACTTGGTGGTCACTACAAACCGGCGCCGGATCAACTGGGCCATGAGGTTGTGCGTCTCGTGCTGGAGCCCGGCGATGTGCGAGACCGGTTGACGCGCTACATGTATGTATCGAAGGATCCAGCCGACCCAACCGGCCTGCTCGAAGTGACCATGGAGAAGGTGATTGCCGCCGAGCCTGCTGAAAAGAAGCTGGAACGCGCTATCCGCGAGGGCGTTATCCAGCGCTTCCATGGCCGCGACTGGATCAGCGACGCAGCGGCGAAAAACATCATCACGCTCGAGGAGGCAGTTTTGCTGCGCGAGGTCGAGGCGTTGACGGCTAGGGTCATTGCAGTCGACAGTTTCGATCCAGCGGAAGTCCGCCCGCACTATATGGCGGCGGGGCACAACTTGCGCGCCGTGCAGACAGCAGCCGAATAGGGTCGATCCCCACGCCCCGCTTTAGCGGGGGAACAAGATTGGAGGCAGTAATGTCCGCACCAGACACGTTGAGGGATTGGAAGTTTTCGATTGATCAGGAAGGCATCGCCTGGGCGGTGTTCGACCGTGAGGGTGAAAGCGCCAACGCGCTCGGCCGTCGACCGCTTGAGGAGCTGATGGCGATCGTGGCTCACGTCGAGACGGGAGCGAGCGCCAAGTCGATCGTTGGCCTGGTACTGATGTCCGGCAAGGAGAAGAGCTTTATCGTTGGCGCCGACATCCGCGAATTCGACAGCCTCGATACCGAGCAAAAGGTGATCGCGAACATCGGCCCTGTGAATGCCATGCTCGACCGCCTCGAAAAGCTACCCGTGCCAGTTGTTGCGGCCATCCATGGTGTCTGTGTCGGTGGCGGCCTTGAACTGGTGCTCGCCTGCCATTACCGCATTGCGACGCGCGACGATGCAACCCGCGTCGGCTTCCCCGAGGTTAAGCTCGGCATCTTCCCGGGCTTCAACGGCACCGCGCGTTCCATCCGGCAGGCCGGCGCCATGCAGGCCATGACGATCATGCTGACGGGCTCGATGATCCGCGCCAGTGCCGCACGCGGCATGGGGCTGATCGATGAACTGGTCAACAGCCCGCAAGCCTTGCGCTGGGCCGCCCGCAAGGCGGTTCAGCAGAAGCGCAGGTCGAAGGCAGCGTCCGGCATAGCAGCGCTTGGCAACAAGTGGCCGGTGCGCGGCTATCTGGCCAAGAAGATGCGTGAGGAGACCGGCAAGAAGGTGCGGGAGGACCACTACCCGGCACCCTTCCGCCTGATCGATCTGTTCGAGACGCACGGCGCCGATCTCAATGCCTTGAAGCGCGCCGAGACACCGGCCTTCGCACCGCTGATGGTGAGCGAGACGTCGCGCAACTTGCGTCGCGTTTTCGGACTATCAGAGCAGTTGAAGGCGCAAGCGCCAAAGGGCATCGATTTCAAGCCGCAGAGGGTTCATGTGATTGGTGCGGGCACCATGGGCGCCGATATTGCAGGTTGGTGCGTGGCGTCCGGCATGGAAGTGACGTTGCAGGATCTGTCACCGGATGCCATCGCCAAGGGAATTGCGGCCCAGTCTAAAACCTTGGGCCGGAAGTTCAAGACCAAGGCGTTGCGTGATGCCGCCAATGCGCGGTTGATTGCCGACCCCAAGGGTGATGGCATTGCCCGCGCCGATGTGGTGATCGAGGCCATCGTTGAGCGGCTCGACGCCAAGCAGAGCCTGTTCAAATCGATTGAGGTCAAAATGAAGCCCGGCGCGGTGATGGCGTCCAACACATCCTCGATCATGATCGAAGATATCGCACAGGGCTTGACCGACCCTGGCCGCCTTGTCGGCATCCACTTCTTCAACCCGGTGGCGCAGATGCCGCTGGTCGAGATTGTGCGCGGCACGACAAGTCGCGACGAGGATGTGAAACGGGCAGCCGCCTTCGTCACGGCGATCGACAAGTTCCCGTTGATTGTACGCAGCGTGCCTGGCTTCCTCGTCAACCGCGTCCTGGCGCCCTACATGATGAACGCGATGGCGCGCCTCCAGGCTGGCGAAAGCAAAGAGAAGATCGACGAGGCCGCGCGCACCTTCGGTATGCCGATGGGGCCGATCGAGTTGGCCGATACCGTCGGCCTTGATGTGTGCGCGCACGTTGGCCGTATCTTGAAGAATAATCCATCCGGTTCCGCACTCGATAAGCTCGTGGAGGCTGGTAAGCTCGGCAAGAAGTCTGGCCAAGGGTTCTACACCTGGAAGGACGGCAAACCGCAAAAGAGCGAGATGTCGACGACCAAGGCGGCGCTCGAACGATTGGGCCGCGAACTTGTCGAACCCCTGATTGCCGAAGCCGAGCGCGCCCGTGATGAGCGCGTCGTCGAAAGCGCCGATCTCGTCGATGCCGGAGTTATCTTCGGTACCGGCTTTGCCCCGTTCCGTGGTGGGCCACTGCACTTCAAGGCATCCGAATCCAAGGTTGTGCCGATGCCACAGCGCGCCGCAGCGGCCGAATAGGAGAACCGTTCATGACCCAGACCCTGCGCCGTGTCGCGATTGTCGGTGGCGTTCGCATCCCATTCTGCCGCTCGAATACGCTGTACGCAGACTTGACCAACCTCGAGATGATGACCGCGACCCTCAATGGGCTGGTTGGCAAATACAAGCTTAGCGGCGTGCATATCGACGAAGTGGTCGGCGGTTCGGTCGTCACCCACAGCCGTGACTGGAATATCGCGCGTGAAGCCGTGCTCGGTACCAAGCTCGCTCCTTCGACCCCGGGCATCACCATGATCCAGGCTTGTGGAACGTCGTTGCAGGCGGCGATGGGGATCGCTGCAAAAATCGCCACCGGCGAGATTGATAGCGGTATCGCGATCGGCGCGGATACAACATCCGATCCGCCAATCGTCGTGTCGAAAAAGCTTGGCCAGCGGCTGCGCGATGTGTCGTTGCAGAAAAGCACGATGGGCAAGCTGCGGACGTTCAAAGGCTTCTCGCCGGGCGAGCTTGCGCCGCAAGCGCCGTCGGTCACCGAGCCGCGGACCGGCCTTAGCATGGGCCAGCACTGCGAACTGATGGCCAAGGAATTTCACATAACGCGCGCAGAGCAAGACCAGCTTGCCTTCGACAGTCACCGCAAGGCAGCCAGCGCCTATGCCTCGGGCTACATGGACGACCTGTTGGTGCCGTGTGCCGGCGTCTACCGCGACAACAACGTGCGGGCCGACATGAGCCTCGATAAGATTTCGACGCTCAAACCAGCCTTTGACAAATCTGATAAGGGCACCATGACGGCTGCCAATTCGACGCCCCTGACCGATGGCGCGGCTTGTGTTCTGCTGGCGTCCGAAGAGTGGGCTGCAGCGCGCGGTCTCCCGGTGCTCGCGTACCTCACGCACTACCAGACGATCGCCAACGACTTCACGGCCGGCGAAGGCCTGCTGATGGCGCCAACTGTTGCCGTCGGCAAATTGCTCAAGCGCGCAGAGCTAAGGCTGCAGGACTTCGATTTTTACGAAATCCACGAGGCATTCGCAGCCCAGGTGCTCGCCACCTTGAAGGCTTGGGAAGACCCGGCCTACTGCAAGAAGCATCTCGGGCTCGACCAACCGTTGGGCGCGATCGATAAAGCGAAGCTCAACGTCATGGGGTCATCACTGGCCTTTGGGCATCCGTTTGCCGCAACCGGCGCACGCATCACCATGAACCTCGCCAAACTTTTGTCGCAACATGGCGGACGCGGCATTATCTCGATTTGCACGGCGGGTGGAATGGGGGTGGCGGCGATCCTTGAAGGACCCCGGACGGTCGCAGTCGCCAAGGCAGCCTGACCGTACATCATGGATGAACAACAAAGTCGCCGGTTGTTGGACCGTGCCGTAACCCTTGTGCGCGATCTGGCCGCTCGACTTGACCTCGACGCTCATGTTGAACTGTGGGACGGCAGCCGTTACCCGCTGGGGCGTAAGGTAACAGGCCCTTTTACCTTGCGTATCGCCGATCCGGGCGTCGTGTCCTCATTGTTGCGCTGGCCAACGATCGACACGCTGATCGGGCTCTATACCACCCGTCGGATCGACTATTCCGGCGGATCTCTGATCGACTTTGGGCAGCAGCTCAACCGTAATGATCGCAGCGTCAAGATCGGCCTGCGGCAGAAGCTTGGCGTGGTTCGCAACCTGGCGCCGTTCCTGTTCGCAACCCGCGAAGCCATCGGTCCGGGCGGAGCCGGCGGGCAGGGTTTCGGGGGCCGCTCGACGGCCGACAAGCGCAGTGCCGCCGACAACCAGTCGTTCGTGTCGTTCCACTACGACTTGTCGAACGAATTCTATGCCCTCTTCCTCGATTCAGAGATGGTCTACTCATGCGCCTATTTCAAATCATGGGACGGTGACCTCGCCGCGGCGCAATTTGATAAACTCGACATGATCTGCCGCAAGCTGCGCTTGCAGCCGGGGGATCGCTTCCTGGATATCGGTTGTGGCTGGGGCGGGCTCGTTTGTCATGCAGCCAAGCACTATGGGGTCTCTGCGCACGGGATCACGCTGTCAAAGGAGCAATTGGCGTTTGCCCGCTCCAAAGTCGAGCAACTGGGGCTCAACGAACGGGTAAGTCTTGAATTGCAAGACTATTCTAAGTTGACAGGCACCTACGACAAGATTGCGTCGGTCGGCATGTACGAGCACATCGGGCTCGCCAATATTCCCGCCTACATGACGAAGGTCCGCTCGCTGCTGGCCGAGGATGGGCTTTTCCTCAATCATGCGATTTCCCGGCGGGCGAAGAAACCGAGGCTGATACTCGAACGATTGCGCCCGGAACAGCGTGCTCTTGCCAAGTACATTTTTCCCGGCGGCGCACTCGATGACATCGGGCATACCGTTTCGGCGATGGAGCGGGCTGGCTTCGAGGTGCATGATGTGGAGGGGTGGCGCACGCATTATGCCCGCACCTGTCACATCTGGCACGACCGACTTGCGGCGCGTCGCGACGAAGCGATAGGCATGGTCGGCGAGGAAAAGTATCGCATCTATATCGCGTACCTCGCTGGCTGCTCGCTTGCGTTCAGCCGGGGTACGGCACGCCTGTTCCAAACGCTTGCAAGCAAGACTGCCAAACGACCGCCGCAGCTACCTCCCACGCGGGCTGATCTCTATCGGTGACGGGTTTCGGTGTTACGACCGCCGTAAATCGCGCTGGATGCGGATGCGCCCGCGATCGGGTTCGCACACCGAGCGTGGGCCGTCCCAGTACCCACCAGCCTCAACACAAGTGGCGACCAGTCGCAGCCGATAGTTCTGCCAGGCCAGCAGGCCGGTGAGCGTCAGGACGGCAAAGGCAGCAATGATGATGCGGCGTCGCGACAATCAGTGGGCCCTGGAGAAAAGTGTTGGCAATAGGCAGGCGGTCCGACCCAATGGACGGGAGTAGGTGCGGCCTCATAAACACCACGCGCGATGGCGCGCGCAAGGCAATCAGCGGCGGCCAGGCCGATCTCTGTGATTATTGTGGTGGCGCGTGCGTTTGAGGCAATAGCGCGCCTGCTGGTTGCGACGGCAAAAACCGTGTCGCCATCCATCGGTGCATGAGCGGGGCGAACGGCGCGGGCAAGGCCGTCATCGGCCATTATGGCGATGCGCTTAACCTCGGTCTTCGAGAGTACCGCATCGGTGCCCACGACCGCAATGGTGGTCGAAGGCGGCACACCGCCCTTCATGCGCAGTGTCAGAGCGTCGGCGGGCATGGGCTGTGGCCAACCGTTACCACCGAACTCGGCGCCAACCTCGCAGGGGGCTGCCCAGAAATAGCGGCTGTCGCCCACCGTCACCATGCCAACGGCATTGACGAGGGCCAGCGCTGCAACCGTGAAGCCCGATGCCGTGACGCTACTCGCCGAGCCCAAGCCGCCACGAAGATTTGGCGTGGTGCAGCCAAAGCCGCCGCCAATGGAGCCTAAGGCAAATGCGTCCGTGCTGGCGGCTTCAGTGGCACGTTTGCCGAGCGTCCAATAGACCGGTGCGTCGCCCCAATTCTTGGCGCCGCCATTGAGCAGATCGAACACGATCGCCTGCGACACCAGGGGCACGCGTATGGGGCCGATCTCGAGCCCGATACCCCGCGCCCGCAAAACGCTCATGGCGCCGCCGGATGCATCCAGCCCATAGGCCGAGCCGCCCGATAAAATGATCCCGTCGAGCCCTTGGCCGGTCATTTCTGGTTGCAGAAACGTGGCATTGCGAGTGCCCGGTGCGCCGCCGCGCGTGACGCTGGCAGCAGTGTTGGGCTGTGCGATCAGGATGGCCGTAACGCCGCTCATCAGCGCCGTGTCATGGGCGTTGCCGACACTGATGCCAGCAACATCAGTCAGCAAATTATCACATTTCACCATGGCATTATTGGTCCGCTTGAGGTGCCAAAGGGTCACTTGTTCGCAGCGTGTTGGTCAAGCGCTAACGAGGTCATGATCGAGCCATAGTGTCCGCTATCGTGCGCGAGGTCGGAAGGTGACTATGTACACTTCCTTCAGATAATCTGAGTATTGTGGTGCATAAAATTTTTGCACTGCAATATAGCGGTTGCAACAAACGGCCAATTGACAAGGTTTATTGCGGTCAAAGTTTGCTGCATTGCGAAGTGACTTCATTGCAGTTTCTAACGATCATGCTCAATATGATCGCAATTCGTTCAAAGGAGTTTTGACCATGGCCCGAAAGACAGAAGGACTATACGAGGATGTTGCAGTACTGTTGAGCAGGCTCGACCGTGAGGAAGACCCGCGCGATGCCTATGCGCTCGTCCAGAATCGCATTCGCGAGTATCGCGCCGCTGGCTGGGCGGTGCCAGACGACCTGATCCGCGTTGAGCGATCCTACATGACCGATTTCCTGGCGCAGTCGCAGGGGCGCTGAGCACAGCGCGCGCGCAGCCGACAACAGTTCACAAAAACCCTGCTGCGGTTTGGCGGGGTTTTTTTGTGTCTCTCAACTGATGGTGTGGCCCCACGTCAGCAGCAGGATCAGTTGATCTGATCGTAACGGCCTGCCGTCCACTTGTAGAGCTTGTAGGCGGGCAGGTTGGGGTCGCCCTTCTTGTCGAATCTGAAAGTGCCGAGCACCGTCTTGAACTCCATGTCATTGAGCTTCGCCGTCACCGGCTTTACGTCTTCCGACGTGGCAGCATTGGCGGCCTGTGCCCATGCCTGGATGGCGGCGTAGGTGTAGAGTACGTAGCCTTCCGCATCGATTTTCTTATAGGTCAGCCGCTCGAGAAGTTCGGTGGCTGCCTTGTTCTTGCGCGGGTCTGGCTGGAACGTCATCAGCGTTCCTTCGCCGGCCGCGCCCGTGATCTGCCAGTATTCCTCGGTCACCAGTGCGTCGCCTGATATGAGCTGACTTTTCATCCCCTGTTCGCGCATCTGACGCACGATCAGTCCGGCTTCGGTGTGATAGCCACCGACATAGACGACATCGATCGCCGTCCGCTTCAACTTGGAGACGATTGCGGTATAGTCTTTCTCACCGGCAATATAGGCCTCGTAAATGACTTCCTTCAGGCCAGCCTTGTTCATGAATCTTCGAGTCTCGTCAGCGAGGGTTTTGCCGTAGATCGTCCGGTCATGCAGAATCGCAACCCGTCTGCCTGTGTACGTGGCGGCCAGATATGTGCCAGCCACCTCGGCTTGCTGATCATCGCGGCCACCAACGCGGAATACGTTTGGGCCCGCACGTGTATCGGTGAATTTGGGGTGGGTCGTTCCCGGCGAAATCTGGATGATGTCAGCATCGGCGTAGATTTTGGCGGCGGCGATCGATGCACCGGGGCAGAAGTGGCCAGCGGCCAGTTTGACCCCGGCTTTCACGAGCTTCGCTGCTATCGCTGCCGCCTGGGTGCTGTCACAGGCATCGTCCTCGATCACCAGCTTGAGTTGACGACCATTGACACCGCCGGTCCTGTTGATGTCTTCGACCGCCTGCACCGCACCGGTCTGCATTTCGCGCCCATACTTGGCGTATTGGCCGGTCATCGGACCGATGGTTGCGATCACGAGATCGGCCTGCGCCAATGCAGCATCGTGAGTACTGACGAGCAGTCCGATGCTCCAGAGCGCCAATCGCATTACCCGCAATTCCACCACAACACCGCCTAGCAAATCCAAGCGATGCAACGATGCCCGAATTGTCTTGCTGGCAGCAAGGGCAGACGGTCGCCACGGCTAATTTATGCGCCGAGCGCTCTGGCTAACCGAGCGCCTTATCGGCTGACACATAGTCGAGACCGAGCGCTGTGGCCACCGGTTCGCACGTAACCTTACCGTTCCACACGTTGAGGCCGTTGCGCAGGTGCGGATCGTCCTTCAATGCCGCTTTCCAGCCCTTCGACGCCAACGCCAACACGAATGGCAGCGTCGCGTTGTTCAACGCATGGGTCGAGGTCTTCGGCACTCCGCCCGGCATGTTGGCGACGCAGTAGTGGATGACGCCGTCGATCAC
>JANNRP010000175.1:0-8177 GCA_031401535.1 Hyphomicrobiaceae bacterium
CGCAAGGTCGGCAACAGGTCCAGCCGTGCCGGATCGTCGGCGCACTGATCCATCATGGCTCGAACTTCGGGACCGCACGTCCACGCAAAAGCCATCAGGTCCGCAACCGCCTCTGGCCCGTCGGGCACTTTGCGGGGCCGCTCCGGACCTGCCTGTTTGCGAACCCTGACCACCTTCACCTTGTAAGCGTCTGGTTTGGACCTCTTGCCCACACCTGAGGGCGCGCGGGGGTGCTGTCATTTGTGGACGGCTCCGTTTTTGCAAGAGTTTTCTTGACTGACGTTGATCTTGCGGGGTGCGGTCATGTGTCCGGCCTGTTGGCGCGGTGCATGTGACCGCTGGCCCTCATGAAGTCCGCAAACCGGGTCCCGATCAGACGAGCGGGTGCTGTCAGACAAATGCGAACCAATCTCTGTTTCCCCTACCCCACTTGTCGATCAGGCAGCGAGAAGTCCGCGCCACTCGGCAAGAGCGGCGGCACGGGTCGTCTTGTAGGTGTCGCGGTTTTGGAGGTGGCGCTCCGTTGGAAAGTGGTTGTGGACAGAGGCATGCACTGAGACGAACTTCTGCAATGTTCGCATGCGCCGGAACCGCAACATTGCCCGCTCGCGTCGTCGGAACGGCAGGTGCGAGTTTTCCGCCCGGTTGTTGAGCCAGCGCCCCATCTCGCGGTCATCGCCGCGGCCGAGGTCTTTCAGGGCAGCACCGTAGGATCGAAGACGATCAGTGACGATGACCTCTGGTCGACCATGCCGCTTCAAGCATTTCTTCAAGAACTTCAATGCTGCCTTACGGTCCCGTGTCTTGGTCACGATGCTTTCCAGCACCTCGCCCTCGTGATCAACCGCGCGCCAGAGGTAATGAGTGGCCCCGTTTATCTTCACGTAAACTTCGTCAAGGTGCCACTGCCAGTGGCGATGGGCGCGCATCGCCTCGACACGCTTGCTGCGGATCTCAGCGGCAAACATCGGCCCGAACCGGTTCCACCAGTACCGTACAGTCTCATGACTGATCTCGATCCCGCGTTCATGCAACAGGTCCTCGACGTTGCGCAGCGAAAGCGGGAACCGGATGTAGAGCATCACAGCCAAGCGGATGATCTCGGGGCTTGTCTTGAAGTAGCGGAAGGGCGAAGGTTTTGTCATCCCGGCAGGCTAGCTGGGCACCCATGTCGACTCAAGCCAAGTTCTTCTGACAACACCTCGCCGTTCAGAGCTTTGAGCCAGTGGGTCTACATGTCCTTCGAGAAGCTCAATGGCTTTTGCTGGTTGATCCCGGTTCATGCATTCAGAAGCTAGCCGAAACCTAGTTTCTTTGTTAGGCAAGACATTTTGAGCCAGAGCGAGATTGAATGCTTCATCTGAGACAGAGTCTTCGCCCAACCGTGCTGCAATTCTGGACACCACCAGATATGTGTGGGGATCTGGCTTTACCTCCGACAGCACATCAGTTAGCGCTTGAGAACGCTTCACCGCCGGCTCTAGTGATGCCCGCAAAAGCCCCGCCATTTCCCCCACGTCAATCCGAGTGTAGCCGTTTAAGTCCTCCGAATTGAGTTCAATAATCTCAAGCGCATGAGCCCAATCTTCCGCCTGCAAGGCGCGTTCTAGCCTTGCAGGTGCGTCCCCAGGAAAGCGCTTTTCCAATACGAGGTCTAGCAATTCCTCATCGTGAACATCGATCGCAAATCCTGCAAGCACGATGCGAGATGCTTCGTCTCCTAACAGCAAGTTGATATTCGTCTGAACTAGATCTTTCGCTTCAGGCGCTCGCTTGCAAAATCTTAATGCCATCAGAAGGTTGTTGAGCAACGCCATATCTGGCGATGTCGCGAAAGCTTCAGTTTGAATATGCTTCTTCCAAACAGTCAGCAATGTTTCAGCTGCGCTCTGAGCCATGTCTCCAGACGATGTGCCCGATGCAAATTCAGCGCCAGAGCGCATTGCTACAGTCAATGCACTTTCAAGATCTGCTTCCGCAGCCGCTCGCTGGAGCATCTGTGAGTTTGGATGCAACGCTAGCGAGGCGCGAGCAACCTCGGGCCAACTAGGGTCGCCTCTCACGCGTAGCGCCATCAGCTGTGCTATACAAACGTCCTTGGTGTGCCGCAGCTCCGCAGGAACTTCGTCAATCATAGATTTCCCGCCGATCGTACTGCGGACATAGATCAAATTGGCCCAATACATAGCGTTTTGCGGATCATCAGCGATGAGCCCCTGTACACATGCTTCTGCTTCATCATTACGTTTGAGGATGAGGTAAGCCACGACCAAGTTCGAGCGATGCTTCAAATTCTGAGGGTCGAGCTTACTTGCTTCTATAAAGAGATCGGCAGCTTCTTTCTCTTCCCCAAGCCCCTTAAGGCAGATCGCCTTTAGGGACATTACCCGGGCAGCTGTCTTGGCTGTCAGTGGTTGTTCTGACTTCATATCGTCAAAACGCACACGAAGCATTGTTAGAACGGTTTGAAATCTCTCTTTGTCGACAAGCATCTTGTAGGCGGCTAGTTCTCCGTCCAAAGGGTCTATTTCAGTGATACCCTTACTTTCTTTGAGGGAAAGTTGATCAATCTTCTCAAGGGTTGTCCCAACAGTCTCACGCAACTTCTCTTGTTCGAATTCCAAATAATCAGTTCGCTGTTTTTGCTGAGCGACATCTGAGCTATTGCGGTTCACAGCTTCTGTTACTTCGGATTGCCACTCCGAATTCCTTCTGTCCCGCTTAGATGGTACGGCTTGACGGCCAAGACTAACAAGCGCACCTCCAACAAACGGAACAGCGGACAGTGCACCATCCAAAATGTTGCGAGTGGTCTCTGAGACCCCTGTTCCCTTCTCTGGAGGCTCAATTGGTTCCACGACAGTTGATTCTTCGTATAGAACCACCGGAAACAACGAAATCGCGTCAGTCTCAATGACTTTCGTCTGAGGCACGGCGGTCTCTTGGCCTAGTTCTTTATCACTTCCGTTTTTCAATTTTCTCAAACCAACCGTTATCTATATTGCCAAAATATGAGAGTCTTTTCCCCTTGCTAAGGAGATAGAACACGCGAAGCTCCCTATTGAACTTGGCCAATATGTACCTCCATCGAACCATCTGAGCTGCAGACATTACGAATTCGACGCACGGCGAGGTATCACTCGCACTTGGCCGTTCTTCCAAGAGAACATTCATGGGATAGGCTCCATCCCGCTTTCTTCGACAGATAAGCATTATCATTTACGAAACTGCCTCATCATTGATTCATCGCAGCAGCAGTTTACGGCAAGATTCGAAGACTGTCGCCAATCTGAGCCGCCACCAACCCACGCAACTCAGTTGGTTCTTTCACCTCTACCGTATCTCCCCACTGGTGTAGGTGCCAAGCCACTTCGACCGACCCGCTCGCTTTGAAGAAAAACACTAGCCCTCCGTCCGGTGCTGTCAGACCAATGCCAACCAGTCACAACACCACTAGAGGTGACCAAGAGATCACCCTTTGCAGCGTCAGTCCATTTTCTGAGCCAGACTTGTTCTGTTGCAGTAGATATGCGGGCGATCTAAGGTAGTCCCAGAATTACTATTGTATTGGGCTTTATGGCTTTTTTTAACTTTTTAAGGTCGAAGGCCGAAGATAAAAGGCCTTTGCTCGAGCAGTGTCTGTCGGTTGATCTCGAAGTCAACCCAAAGACCGCCGAGATCTTCGACATGGCTGCGGTGCGGTTCGGCGACGGGCCTGCGGTTGTGGCACCAAAAGGCAAGATTAAACAGGGGCTCGACCAACTCGAAAAAGCGCTTGAGAAAACGCCGCATGCGATAGGCCACAATATCCTGCGCCACGATATCGAACACCTTCTGGCGGCGCGCCCGCGCCTAGCCGCAAAAATGGCCGCACCGATCGATACGCTTTGGATTAATCCGCTGGCGTTTCCGCGCAACCCCTACCACCACCTCGTGAAGCACTACCATGACGGGCGCTTGCAGGCTGGGCATATCAACGATCCCGAACGTGATGCGAGGTTGGTTTTCGATGTGCTTGAGAACCAGATAAAGGCGCTGACCGAGATAGGGACCCAGTCGCCCGATACCTTGCTTGCCTATCACTACCTTGCGACCCGCATGGACCGCGCGGCTGGGTTTGACGCGATCTTCCGACATATTCGCAAATCGCCTCAACCGGATCGCGTCTCGGCGCTCTCGGCGATCAGCGCACTACTTGCGGGCAAAGCCTGCGGCACACAGGTCGCGCAAGTTCTTAAGAGCCTGTCAGACCCGAAAGTCGGCTGGCCGATGGCCTACGCGCTAGCTTGGATCTCAGTCTCGGGCGGCGAGTCTGTGATGCCTCCTTGGGTGCGGGCCAGTTTTCCTCAAGCCGCCCTCATCGTGCGCGAACTGCGCGACACTAATTGCGTTGCTAGCGCATGTGACTGGTGTTCCAAGATGAACAACCCCATTGAGGCGCTAGAGAAATGGTTCGGTTTTGTCGGCTATCGTCCCCAACCAGCCGACGCAGACGGAAGGCCGCTACAAGAGGTCATCGTGGCTGAAGCTATGCGGCACGCGAATGTGCTTGCCATCTTGCCGACAGGCACCGGAAAGTCGGTTTGCTACCAAGTTCCCGCCCTCAGCCGCTACGAAAAAACCGGGGCGCTAACGGTGGTCATTTCGCCGTTGGTGGCGCTTATGGCCGATCAGGTGCAAGGGATGGAGCGCGCGGGAATTTCGTCGGCCGTAACGATCAACGGCATGCTCTCGATGCCCGAACGTCAAGATGCGCTTGATCGGGTGCGGTTGGGCCAAGCGGCGATTTTGCTGATCTCACCAGAGCAGTTGCGAAGCATCTCGATCCGTTCGGTGCTGGCGCAGCGCGAGATAGGGCTTTGGGTGCTTGACGAGGCACATTGCGTCTCGAAATGGGGGCACGACTTCAGACCGGACTACCGCTACATCTCTCGTTTCATTCGTGAATTCTCGGGCGATACAAAGGCCGCGCCGGTGCTGTGCTTGACGGCCACGGCCAAGCCCGAAGTGATACGAGACATAACTGAGCATTTTCGCGAACGCCTTGGGGTTGAACTGGGGTTGTTCGACGGAGGCGCGACACGCACGAACCTCAAGTTCTCGGTGCTGGCGACAGGCAAGGAAAGCAAACTCGGGGACATCCTGACCGTTGTTTCAGAGCGTTTGCCCATCGGGGATAAATCGGGGGCCGTGGTCTATTGCGCAACCCGCAAGGAGACTGAACGTGTCGCGGATTTCCTGAAAATCCAAGGGCTCGCTGCCGAGCATTTCCATGCCGGTCTGACGGCCGACGACAAGCACACGGTGCAAGAGCGCTTTCGTGTCGGCGATCTGCGCGTGATTGCGGCCACAAACGCCTTCGGTATGGGTATCGACAAGCCCGATATCCGTCTTGTGGTCCATGCAGACATCCCGGGATCACTTGAAAACTACCTACAGGAAGCGGGCCGGGCCGGGCGCGACCGGGCACCCGCCGAATGTGTGCTTCTCTATCATACAGACGATGTCGAGCGGCAGTTCACCCTCACCGCGCGCTCGCGCCTCGAACGCCACGAGATCGGCGCCATATTGAAGGCGCTGCGCCGCGTTGATGAGCACACCCGCAACAGCGGCAAGGTCGTGGCAACGCCCGGTGAGATTGTGCGCGAAGAAAAAGAGCGAGAGTTCGTGCGCGATAGCGCCACCGATGACACACGCGTCAAGACAGCCGTTTCTTGGCTTGAAGAGGCGACGTTGGTCTCTCGCGAGGAAAACCGGGTGCAGGTGTTTCCGTCCTCACTTCTGGTGCGCACGCTGGCCGAAGCAGAGGTCCGATTGACGAGGGCGGAGATCACTCAGGCGTGGCGTGAACAGCTTTTGACCATCGTGCGCCATGTTATGAACACGCCCGCAGATCAGGGCATTTCAACGGATGAGCTGACCGGCATCAGTGGGCTTTCGCACCGAGCGCTGAGCAAGGCGATGACAGATCTCGCGACACTTGGCATTGCGCGGAACGACATTGCCATCACAGTCGCCGTGCATATTGGCATCGAAAACCAATCGCGCCAGCGCATGACGCGGGCCGTGCAACTGGAAAAAGCACTTATTGCGAGGATGCGCGAATTAGCACCCGATGCTGAAGTTGGGGATCGCGTGCCGCTTGATCTGGCGGCCGCGAGCCAGCTCTTGCGCGGTGACGGGCATGACGACGCGAGCCCGCATATTCTTGACCGGCTATTGCGCAGCATCGAACGAGATGGGCGCGACGGCGAGGGCGGGCGTGGCAATATCCGCCTGCGCAAGTTGTCGAGCAAGACGATAGAGGTGGTCTTGCAGCGCTCTTGGCGTTTTGTGGACCAGACGGCCTCGATGCGTTGGACGGCAGCCGAGAAACTCCTCGAATTCCTGATTGGCAAGGCGCCCGCTGGTGCGCGTGGCAAGGATGTTCAGGTGGAAACAACCATCGGCGACCTTCTGGCAGCGTTAAGCGGGGACGCCCTTGTCAGGGCGTCTGGCGTGAAGAACATGACCAAGCTCATGGAGCGCGCGCTGCTGTGGCTGCACGAGCAACAAGTGATGACGCTGGGCAAAGGTTTGACCGTTTTTCGCTCTGCAATGACCATCTACTTGAAACCGGGGCACACAGGTTTCACCAAAAAGGATTTCCTGCCGCTAGAAGAGCATTACCGCGAACAGACCCTGCAGACCCATGTAATGGCCACGTATGCTGAAAAGGGCTTGGAGCAAATCGACGAGGCAGTGCGCCTGTCCGAAGATTACTTCACGCTCGATCAAGACCGTTTCCTGCAACGCTGGATGCCTGGTCGCAGCGTCGAGATCCGCCGCAAGACCACCGGCAAAGCATGGAAGCAGATCGTCGATGACCTAAGCAATACCGTTCAGCAAGAGATCGTCGCGGATGACCGCGAAAAGACCAACGTTTTGGTGTTGGCCGGGCCCGGTTCAGGCAAGACTCGGGTGCTGGTCCATCGCATCGCCTATCTGCTGCGCGTGAAGCGCGAGGACCCGCACGGCATCCTCGTGCTGACCTACAACCGACATGCCGCAGCCGAAATCCGCGCCCGCCTGCGCCATCTGGTTGGCGAAGATGCCGCTCGCGTCACCGTGTCTACCTGTCATGCGCTTGCGATGCGGATTGTCGGAGCAAGCTTTGCTGACGACAAAACTGAAAAGCGGGACTTCGATGGTATATTAACAGAAGCAGTGCGCCAGATCGTTGGCGAAGGGCTGAGCCGATCCGAGGCCGAGGCACAGCGTGAGGCGCTCATTCAGGGCTACCGGTGGATCCTCGTGGACGAGTATCAAGACATCGGACCGGAAGCATACGCGCTGATCGCCGCCGTAGCCGGACGTTCACTCGAAGATCCGGATCAGAGACTTAGCCTTTTTGCAGTCGGCGATGACGATCAGAATATCTATGCATTTGCCGGGGCGTCGATTTCGTTCATTCGCCAGTTCGAGGAAGACTACAGCGCCAAACCCATATTCCTGACCGAAAACTACCGCTCGACTCGCTACATAATCGACGCCGCCAACCAGGTTATTGAACCCGCGCGAGGTCGTTTGAAGTCCGGACACGCGATCACGGTGGACAGAATGCGCAGTCTTGATCCGGGCGGCGGCGTGATGGCGGGCTATGATCCAGTCGGCAAGGGACGGGTGCAGTTTCTAGATGTGGCGGCAGATGACGTAGCGCAGGCAATGGCGGCTGTGGACGAGCTGATGCGGATATCGCGGCTCGACCCCGACTTTAGTTGGGCGCGCACTGCAATTATTTCGCGGGACTGGCGGCGGCTCGGCCCCGTGCGCGCCTATGCCGAAAAGCTTGGGTTGCCTGTCGAAATGGCCAATGAAAAACTCCCGAGCTTCTGGCGCCTGCGCGAGATGCAACGGCTCGTCGCAGGCTTGCGCAAACGTCGGGCAGAGATGTTCACGATTCAGGACATTCTCAATGTGCTCAATGAGCAGCCGTCAAACCGCTGGGTTGATATCATTGCGGAAGGGATCGCGGAACTTGCGCGGGAGCTGGGCAAGAAGACCATTCCAGTTCCCGATACGATCGAGTGGCTTGCGGAATGGGCGCGGGATGTCCGTGGTGGACAACGAGGACTGTTGCTGCTGACAGCACATCGCTCCAAGGGGCTCGAATTCGACCATGTGGTGATTCTGAACGG
>JANNRP010000176.1:0-13616 GCA_031401535.1 Hyphomicrobiaceae bacterium
GCCGTTGGGACACGTGATCCCGCCGAGTCCCTTCAGTGAAGGTGGGTGCCATATGCCCGGGACCACGGCCCCGGCCAGGAACAGCTCCCTAGCGGATCTTATAGGCCCAGGGGATTCTAGTCCCTGACGCACCCCGCAGCACAGTTGACATAGGCTGATGCATGGCAAAGGTCCAGGGGCTCAGCATGCGTGTCGCATCAATTGGCGTTCTGAGCCGCCACCATTTCTCATTATTTCGTCCAACCACTTGCCGTCACAGGAGACTATTCCATGCCCGATACCGTGCTCGTAACCGGCATCGGCGGGTTCATTGCCAAGCACGTGGCGCTGGCGCTGCTACACGCGGGCTTTCACGTGCGGGGATCGGTGCGCGGGAATGCACGTGCTCAGACCGTGCGGGCGACGCTTGCTGGCGCGGGCGCCGATTTGGCGAAATTAACGTTCGTTGAAGCTGATCTGACGAGCGATGCCGGGTGGGCCGAGGCGGTTGAAGGCTGCCGGTACGTGCAGCACATTGCATCTCCGTTTCCAATGACACAACCCCGCGATCGGGAAGCCTTGGTTCCTGAGGCCCGCGCGGGTGCGACACGGGTGCTCGATGCAGCCCTTAAGGGTGACGTGGAGCGAGTCGTTATGACGTCGTCCGTTGTCGCCATGATGTATTGGGCGGGACGGCCCGCACAAGTCACGATTGGCGATCGTGACTGGACCGATCCCGATTGGTCTGCACTGTCTGCATATATCGTCTCAAAAACACGAGCGGAACTGGCTGCTTGGGCGTATGTCACGGAGCGGGCGGCCAAGCACAGGCTGACGGTCGTCAATCCCGGTATCGTCTTTGGTCCAGCGCTCGATCGGGATATTGGCACGTCGCTAGCCGTGATCCAGATGATGTTGAAAGGCAAATATCCGGTGGTGCCACCATCTGCCTATCCGGTAGTCGACGTGCGGGACTTGGCTCACGTGCATGTGCGGGCGATGACGAAGCCCGAGGCTGCCGGTCGGCGCCTGATCGCTGCGGCTGACACGCTCTCTATGGCCGAGATCGCAATAATTTTGAAACAAGAGTTTGGGCCGTCGGCGCGCCATGTGCCGACGATGACCTTGCCAGGGTTCATGGTGCGTGGGCTGGTTCTACTCGATCCAGCGCTGCGGGCGGTCGTGGCGGATATCGGCACGCGGCCAACGGTTGAATCGCGCTACGTCAACACCATGCTCGATCTGCCGTTTAAGAGTGCACGCGAGGCTGTAGTCGCGGCGGCAAACAGCCTGATTGACCACAAACTGGCATAGGCACGTGAGAGGCAGAGCGGCGTTGCGACTTCCGGGAACGGTCAGGCACCATCTGGCTTGCGGCCACCAGCGGCAGAGCGGGATGGTTTAGCGGGCTCTGGCGATTGCGGCGCAGTCGGAGTGGCGTGGCCACGCGTCTTTCCGGCTGCAGTTGCGGTGGCCGCATCGGCCGCCCGTTCCACTGCCGCAACCTGATCCCGCGCATCGAACAATTCGTCTGTGATCAGCAGGGCCGCCATCAGCATCAGCCGGTCGTCGCCGACTTGGCCAAACTGAGCCGCCAGCGTATCTAATTTCGCGTTGACGTGGGTACTGAGCGCCAGCAAGCGCGGCTCCTCGCCTGGACCGCACATGAGGCGGTAGGTTCGGCCGTTCAGTGTGACAGCAACTTGTCCCATGGGTTCCGTAAACAGCAGCTGCCGCTTGAGCAGCATGTTGGCTCGATTTAAATTCCTACTTCGTATCCTGAACCATCGTATTCAACGAATCGATCACCCAATTGATGCGATTGAGCGCCTCATCCCGCTGTCGTTCAAGCACGGCAATCTTGAGCTCAGCGGCGGCGAGTTTTGCTGCGAGCTGTGCGTTGTCGACCTCGAGCCGTGCCACGGTCGTAGTCAGGAGTGCGCCGCCGCTGGCAGGTTTCGCCCCTTTGGCCGACGGAGTTCTCTTTGCCGGCATTGCCAGATCAACTCCAATTGACGCCCCAAATCGTGCGCTGGAGCAAAATTTCATTGCTTGCCTCATCACCTTCGCTGGAAGCTCTGCGAACGCGATGATGGCGGAACGATAAGAGCGCCCGCGACCCCGCGTCAACCGCCACGATAGTCCCCGACATTTGCTGTCCGCTGTGTGCCCCTGTGCAACGGCGTGTTTCGTGAATCCACCATGGCGATAGCACGAGTGATTGACAGGCAGTGTGCGAGTGACATCTATGGCGCACCTAACTCAATGCTTGTTGCGGAAATACGTTGTGGTTTCGCGATAGAGCCTTATCCGCCACGAAGTTTTTCAGGAGATGTCCCATGACCGTGAAGGTCGCCATCAATGGCTTTGGCCGCATCGGCCGTAATGTTCTGCGCGCCATCATCGAATCTGGTCGGCGCGATATTGAGGTCGTCGCGATCAACGATCTGGGGCCGGTGGAAACCAATGCGCATCTGCTGCGCTTTGATTCGGTGCATGGCCGTTTTCCCCATACCGTAGTTGTTGCGGGCGACACCATCGACGTTGGTCGCGGGCCCATCAAGGTGACGGCGGTCAAGAACCCGGCCGAGTTGCCGCACAAGGCCATGGGGGTCGACATTGCCCTCGAATGCACCGGCATATTCACGGCGAAGGATAAGGCGTCGATGCACTTGACTGCTGGTGCCAAGCGGGTGCTGGTCTCGGCTCCAGCCGAAGGCGCCGACTTTACCGTGGTCTATGGCGTCAACCACAGCCAGTTGAAGGCATCTCACCTGATCGTCTCGAACGCATCATGCACCACCAATTGTCTGGCGCCAGTTGCCAAGGTGCTTAACGACGCCGTTGGGATCGACAAGGGGTTTATGACCACGATCCATGCCTATACTGGCGACCAACCGACGCTCGACACCATGCACAAGGATCTCTACCGCGGCCGCGCGGCCGCGCTGTCGATGATCCCAACCACCACCGGCGCTGCCAAGGCCGTCGGCCTCGTATTGCCGGAGCTGAATGGTAAACTCGACGGGACGTCAATTCGCGTTCCAACACCCAATGTGTCGGTTGTCGACTTCAAGTTCATCGCCAAGAAGAAGACCTCGGTGGCTGAGATCAATGAAGCCATCCTGGCTGCGTCGAACGGTGCCATGAACGGCATTCTCGGCACCACTGATCAGCCGAACGTGTCCATGGACTTCAACCACGATCCGCATTCCTCGATATTCCATCTCGACCAGACCAAGGTCATGGAAGGTACGCTTGTGCGCGTTCTGTCTTGGTACGATAACGAGTGGGGCTTCTCGAACCGCATGAGCGATACGGCCGTCGCCATGGGCAAACTCGGTTGAGTGATCGAAACGGTTGGATTGACGGCGGGTTATTCTTCTGTTGACCAGTGACTCGTCGGTTAATGCGCCGGTCGCTATAAGAGTTCGCATGACTAATACATCGACCTTGACGCCCGACCGGTGCGTGACGATTGGCAGCGTGCCGTTTGGCAACGATCTGCCGATCGCAATTTTTGCGGGACCATGTCAGATGGAGAGCCGGGCGCACGCGCTCGACATGGCATCGGCCTTGAAGGAAATCGCTGCCCGCCTCGGCATCGGGCTCGTCTACAAAAGCTCGTTCGATAAAGCCAATCGTACCAGTCTGACGGGGCGGCGTGGCATCGGGCTTGATGCTGCAATTCCGGTATTTCAGGAAATACGCGACAAGCTCGGGCTGCCGACCGTGACCGACATCCATGATGTGGACCAGTGCGCGGCGGTGGCGCCAGTTGTTGACGTCCTACAGATCCCAGCATTTCTGTGCCGTCAGACCGATCTTTTGATCGCGGCCGCCAAAACCGGTAAGGTCGTCAAGATCAAGAAGGGGCAGTTTCTTGCGCCCTGGGACATGAAGAATGTCGTCGCCAAGGTCGTCGATAGCGGCAATTCTCGCGTGCTGGTGACAGAGCGCGGCGCTAGTTTTGGCTACAACACCCTTGTGTCGGATATGCGTGCGTTGCCAATCATGGCCCAGATTGGCTGTCCGGTGATCTTCGATGCCACCCATTCTGTGCAACAACCAGGTGGGCAAGGCGGTTCGTCAGGCGGAGACCGGCGGTTTGTGCCGGTGCTGGCGCGTGCGGCAGTTGCCGTCGGCGTCGCCGGTCTGTTCATCGAAACCCATCAAGCGCCCGATACTGCGCCATCCGACGGACCGAACATGGTGCCGCTGTCGCAGTTCGAGGCCTTGGTCGCGGAACTGATGGCGATCGATCGCGTGGTCAAGGGACTGCAGGCTGATCGACCCAAAGCGTGACGGCTGCGGGGGGGGCGGGGCGTTCCGATTCGGATTGCTTCAGGACAATGCGCCGCAAGGTGATAGTCACCCGGATAAATGTGTGGGAGTTAGCGAGCTTCGCTTCACCACTAGGCAAAGACATCCGTGAGCGCGCCGAAACGCAAAATTGCTGTCGTTGGTGCAGGCATCGCCGGTCTTAGCGCTGCCTGGGCGCTAGGCCGGGTGCACGACGTGACGTTGTTCGAGCGCGAGGGCAGACTAGGCGGTCACGCCAACACGGTCGATGTTGCAGCCGCCGAGGGAGCGATCGCCATCGATACAGGTTTTATCGTTTACAATATCGGCTGCTATCCGAACCTGATTGCGCTGTTTGATTACTTGCGCGTGCCGACAGCGCCCAGTCGCATGACGTTTGCTGCATCGTTCGATCGCGGTGGTTACGAATATTCAGGCACTGGCGCCGCTGGGCTGTTCGGGCAATTTTCAAACCTTGTAAACCCAGCGCATTGGCGCATGCTCATCGAGATTCGCCGTTTTTTTAAGGAAGCCGATGCACTTCAGGCAGCGGCCTCCGATACGAACTTGAGCTTAGGTGTTTGGTTGGATCAGCGTCAGTTCAGCCGTACATTCGTTGACCGACATATTTTGCCGATGGCGGCTGCAATCTGGTCGGCGCCAAAGGGTGAGATGCTGGCATTCCCGGTTGCGGCATTTGCCCGCTTCTTTGCCAATCACGGTCTTTTGCAGGTTCGTGATCGCCCGCAATGGCGCACGGTCGAGGGTGGCAGTCGCGCCTATGTCAGTCGTCTTGCTACAGCCTTCAAAGGCAAGATTGTAACAGGAACTGCTGTTGCATCAGTGCATCGTCATGCCGATGCCGTCACGATAACCCGCGCTGACGGGGCGCAACATCACTTTGACGATTGTCTGCTTGCTTGTCACGCCGACGAGGCGCTGGTGTTGCTCGCCGATGCGGATGATGCCGAGCGCGAGTTGCTTTCGGCCTTTCGCTACCAAACCAACCACGCCGTGCTGCATACCGATACACGTCACATGCCGCGCCGCCGACACCTATGGTCAAGCTGGAACTATCTGGCACGAGGCGACACGAGTGAGCGGCTATCGGTCACATATTGGATGAACAGTCTACAACCGCTATCCACCGCAACTGACTTTTTCGTCACGTTGAATCCGTTGGACCCGATACCAGCAGCTCACATCAAAGCGCAGTTCAGCTACGCCCACCCGGTTTTCGATCGTGCGGCGATCGATGCGCAAAGGCGGTTATGGAAAGTCCAGGGGCGGCGACGCACTTGGTTTGCTGGTGCCCATCTCGGCTACGGTTTCCATGAGGACGGTCTGCAGGCGGGACTCGCCGCAGCTGAGGCTATGGGGGCGCCACCAAGGCCTTGGACCGTGGCTGACGCCAACGGTCGGCTGTATATGGGGCCCTTATCCGACACAATGATCTCCAGCGCTGTTGAAACGGCATGAGCGCCGCACGTTTTAACTATGAGGATATCGCCGACGCTGGCGGTGCGTTGTATCGCGGCGAGGTGGTCCATATGCGGCTACGCCCGACACCGCATAAACTGCGGTACAACGTGTTCTCACTGTTGCTCGATATTGACCGATTGGCGGAGACGCTACAGTCAACGCGACTGCTGTCATACAACCGTTTCAATCTCTTTAGTGTCTATGATCGTGATCACGGGCCTGGCGATGGCACGACGATGGCGGTTCACGCGCGCCAGTTGCTGGCTAATGCCGGCATCGATTTTGGCAGCGGGCGGATCTGGTTGCTTGCCTATCCCCGCGTGCTGGGGGGCGTGTTCAATCCGCTCAGTGTGTATTACGCCTGTCATTCGGACGGGCGGCTCGCGGGTCTGATTTATGAGGTCAACAATACGTTCGGTGAGCGCCACAGTTACGTGATCCCTGCGGGTGATGGACATCACGGCATTTACGCCCAATCAAGCGCCAAACTCATGTGCGTGTCGCCGTTCACCGCACCAGCCGGACATTATGGCTTTCGTGTAACGCAACCTCAGTCAAATCTAGTCGTGGGCGTGCAATTTCACGACCAAGTCGGCGCACTGATCCGAACGCACTTCAAAGGCGTAGCATTTCCATTAACAAGCAGGGGGCTAGCTGCTGTCAGTATCGGTTACCCGCTGATGACGGCGAAGGTCATTGGCGGCATTCACTACGAGGCTTTCAAGATTTGGCTAAAGGGCGTGCCTCTGGTCAAACGGAAAAAATCGCCTCGGTATGCGATATCAACACCAGTGCCTGAAACGCGGCCGCCGTAGGAACAAGACCTTAGCCATGTCAGAAGACCAGTTGCTGCGCCGCGATAATTCGTCATCAGGTGTTTCGTTTGTCGGCGTCCGCGACCGGGCCATTTTACGGATCTGTGCGGCGGTACTTGGCCGCGTCAATGGCGGGCGTCTGACGCTGAAGCTGCCTTCGGGAACGTCTGCCGTCTTGGGGAACGGCGGCGACGTCCACGCGTCGCTGGTGCTAAACAACTTTGCGTTGTTTGGGAAATCGCTGCGCCGTGGTTCCATCGGCTTTGCTGAGAGCTATATGAGCCGCGACGTTGACACCGGCAACCTCGGCGAGCTGTTGCGCTTTTTCGTCGACAATAAGTCGGCGCTGACAGCAAGTGGCCGCGGCCTGTTCCAGGTTCGCTTGCCCGACAAGTTGTTCCATCGTCGCCGTCGCAACACGCCAACGGGGAGCCGTCGCAATATTGCCGCCCACTACGACCTTGGCAATTCTTTCTACGCGGCATGGCTTGACCCGAGCATGACCTATTCGAGTGCGTTGTTTTCTGCGCCGGGGATGACACTGGCGCAGGCGCAGGACGCTAAGAACGAGGCGATCGTTGCAGCGCTCGGTCTTGAAGCCGGGCACGAACTGCTGGAAATTGGTTGCGGGTGGGGTGCGTTTGCTGAGCGTGCAGCGCGCAGTGGCGCCAAAGTCACCGGTATCACGGTATCAAACGCTCAATTGTGCTACGGCCTCGACCGCATTGCGGCAGCGGGTCTCAGTGGGGAAGTCGACCTACGGTTCCAGGACTATCGAGATACGACTGGAACTTTCGATCGCATTGCTTCGATCGAAATGATCGAAGCCGTCGGCGAGGAGCATTGGGCGCAATACTTCCAGACTGTAGCTCATAGCTTGAAGCCTGGCGGCAAGGCTGTGGTGCAAGCGATAACAATTGCTCCGGACTTATTCGACGGCTACCGACGCAAGGTTGATTTCATTCAGCGATATGTGTTCCCTGGAGGCATGTTGCCGACGGTTGAGATTATGAGGGCCCAGGCCGCCGCTGTTGGCTTGACGTTCGAGACTGTGCGCGAGTTCGGTGCGGATTATGCCCAGACGCTGCGGCTATGGCGGCAGGCATTCCACGAACAATGGCCGCAGCTCTTGACCATGGGCTACGATGATCGTTTCAGGCGATTTTGGGAGTATTACCTGACCTATTGCGAGGTCGGGTTCGAACGTGGCATGACCAACGTCGGTCACTACCGTCTGACGAAGCCACTGTAGTCTCGGTGCGTGCGTCGCGTAACGATCAGCCGGGCTTGCGTGGGGTCAGAAAAGTGCGCGCATACCAGAAGAACACTGCATAAGGCAGTAAGCGGCCGAGTTTGGTCATGGCGACCAGCGGCCAAGGGAAGGCGATTTCGAATTTCCGCTTAGCGAGGCCCCGGATAATTCGTCGCGCGGCATCATCCGATGAAACGATGAAAGGCATCGGGAATGTGTTGACCCGCGTCATTGGCGTTGCCACAAACCCCGGATTGATGATGCTAACATCAATCCCAAACCCCGCCAATTCTGGTTGCAGGCTTTCCGCCAGACTGATTACGGCCGCTTTCGACGGAGAGTAAGCTGCGGCCTTGGGCAAACCACGATAACCTGCCACCGATGACACCATGGCAATGTGTCCTTGCCCACGTGATCGCATGGCTGGCAGCAACGCCTCCACGGCGTAACATATGCCAAGGTAATTCACTGTCATTGAGTCAGCCGATTTACCAGCATCGTAGCCGTCGGCGCCCATCGGATGCCAGACGCCCGCATTTAGAATTGCTAGGTCAATGCTACCCGTGTCAGCCAGAATGCGGTCTGCGACGGCTCTTACTGCAACCCGGTCCGAAACATCAAGTGGATACGCCGTGATTCCCGGTTGCTCGGCACACAAGGCCACCAAAGCGTCGGCTGACCGCGCCGATGCTGCGACAGCGACCCCACTGCGCGCCAATTGCAACGCCAGATCTCGTCCGATCCCTGAACTCGCACCTGTGATCCACACATGACGCCAAAGGCGGACGGCGACGGGCTGCGACACCACTTAGTAGCCGGTCAGTGGCTGTACCAAACGCCCGAACAACCCCTTGAACCGCGCTTTACGATCGCTCGCAATAATGCAAATGCAGCCGTCCGTTGAGTGTGCAATCGGTCGGTGTTCGGCATCATCACCGAGATCGGCGACGTCGCCTGGATAAAAATCACCGAAGGCGTCGTGGTATGAGCCGCGCAAGATCAACGTCAACTCTGACCCATGATGGCCATGGTCGGGCACGGCACATCCCGGTCCAACGCGTAGTAGGCGTAGATCACCTTCCGCCTTGCCCACAACGGGCAGGGCGACGTTCCAAATCCCCATGCCAAGGCGCCTCCAGCGCACGTCGTCGAGCCGAGCCCCAAGTAGGCCACGCAGTGGCAACGGCACATCCGAATCCAGGTCAATAACGTCGGCTGACTTGCCCGAAATCTCTGCTTCCATGGCGCGTAACGCCATCTGCGGGGCAGCCCGATCAATGTCCACTGGCACCAAACTGGCCATCAGCGACACGCCAATACTTTCCATAAGCCGAACCTCGCGGGCACAGATTGAACACAGCGATATGTGACCGGCAACGACGACAGCTAACGGCGTGGGCAAACTACCGGCCGCATAGCTCATCAGGGTCGAATCGTCAGGGTGGTGCGTGATCGTCATCTATTTCAAGTCCTCGACAGCCTCGCGAATTTTCTGATACGCGAGACGCATGCGCGATTTAACCGTGCCAAGTGGCAGGCTCAATCGGTCCGCAATTTCGCTATGCGACAACCCCTCCAAGTAGGATAAGTTAACAACCTCGGATTGATCAGCCGGTAGAGTAGAGAGTACGGCTTGAACGCGATTTTGGCGCTCTCGGTTGGATACGGCCTCGTCGGGCGCGGGATCATCGGACGCCGTTTCATCGTGACCTTCCGGCAACTCTTGCCACGGCACCTCACGACGAAGGCGGTCGATGCGCAAGTTTCGGGCAATAGTGAATATCCAGGTCGAAGCGCTGCCTTTTTCTCCCGAATACAGCCCCGCTTTGCGCCATACGGTCAGCAAGGTCTCCTGTGCCAGTTCTTCTGCGGTCGTCGGGTCAGCGCCTTGCCGCATCATGTAAGATTTGACGCGCGGCGCAAACATCTGAAACAGTTTACGAAATGCCTCCGCATCACCGCGAGCGGCAACGCGGCCCAAGAGTTCAGCCATATCGGCACGACCTATTACACTGTGACGCCGCAGGGTGGCTGACGTCTCCAATAGCGGCGCAAAGATAGCTGAGTTGCCTATCATCATGCAAACCCTTACGCGCTACCCTGATCGTTGGATCATTTCAGTCTGTTCAGGCACTGTCCCTCGGACGACAAGACCAGACGCAACAACGCCAGCTCGAGTTAATTGAGCAGCGCTGAAACGTGATATGTCACGCGCAATGGCAAGCCAGGAGCGACTACCAGGGTATGCAAGTTTCACTTTTCGAAATAGCGCTGTTGCTGGGTGGGGCCGCGATTGCTGCCCCCATCGCCAAATGGCTGCGGGTTGGCACCGTGCTCGGCTATTTGTTCACTGGCGTGGTTCTGGGGCCGTTCGGAGTTGGCAAGGTGTTCTCGGTTTATGAAGCCAAGGAAATCCTGCACATCGCCGAGTTTGGCGTCGTACTGCTGCTGTTTCTGATTGGTCTCGAGCTACGTCCTAAGCGTCTGTGGGCCATGCGGGCAGCAATTTTTGGTCTGGGTGGGGCGCAGGTGGCTGGCACGGCGGCGCTCCTGGCTGTGGCAGCCGTCGCATTGGGATTACAACCAATGCCTGCGGTGTTCGTGGGCCTTGCTTTGTCGTTATCGTCGACAGCGTTCGCCTTACAGGTGCTTGAGGAGCAGGGCGAACTGACGGCGCGGCATGGGCGAGCGGCGTTCTCAGTGCTGTTGTTCCAGGATTTGGCTGCCATTCCGCTGATTGCGCTGGCACCGCTGTTTGCCCTGTCACAAATCGGCGCGCGGCCAGTGATGGATCTTTCGGGTGCCTTCCTAGCCTTGTCGACGATCGCTGGCGTGGTGATCGTCGGTCGCTTCGCGCTGGATTACATTTTGCGCCTCGTGGCGCGCGCCAACGTTAAGGAAGCCATGACCGCGACGGCTCTGTTGTTGGTCGTCGGCGTCGCGGTCGTGATGCAGAAAGCCGGCTTACCGGCATCCCTCGGTGCGTTTCTGGCCGGTGCCTTGTTGGCGGAAAGCTCGTACCGTCATGCGCTGGAAGCCGACATTAAGCCGTTTGAGGGTTTGCTGCTGGGTTTGTTCTTCACGGCGATTGGCATGTCCCTCGATCTCAACATTTTGATCGAGCGCCCCTTGCAGATCCTTGGGCTTGTTGCAGGCCTAGTCGCGATCAAGGCGCTCGTTTTGTATGGCTTGGGGCGTTGGCAGAACCTGGGCTCGTGGGGGGCGCGGCGGTTCGCGCTATCGATCAGTCAGGGAGGAGAGTTTGCGTTCGTGCTCTTTGCTGCTGGACTAGTAGCCGGCGTTCTGGCGCGTGACACGGAAGCTGTTTTGGCGGTGGTTGTGACACTATCGATGGTGGCAACGCCGCCACTTTTACTGCTGGATGGCTGGTTTGGCCGTCCAAAGCCGGACGTACAACGGGCCTTCGATGCGCCACCTGAAACGCAAGGTCACGTTATCATCGCTGGGTTTGGCCGTGTCGGCCAAATTACAGCCCGCATTCTGCGTGCCAAGCGGATACCGTTCACGGCGCTGGATATCAGCGCAGCGCACGTTGACTTTGTCGGCAAGTTCGGAGCCAAGGTTTTTTACGGCGATGCAAGTCGCCCGGATATTTTGGGCGCTGCTGGGGCCGACAAAGCGATCGCCTGTGTCGTGGCAATCGACGATGTTGAAGCTTCGATGCGTACAGTCGAGATTGTGCGGCAGCACTATCCAGCATTGCCGATCTATGCCCGGGCACGCAATCGTAATCATGCCCACCGCTTGCTGGATGCTGGCGTCAAGATCGTGCATCGCGAGACCTTTCTATCGTCGATTGAGATTACGGGTGACGTGCTGCGGGGCCTGGGGCATACCGAACGCGACGTCAAGCGCACGCTCGCCATGTTCAAGTCCCACGACGAGCGTCGACTGATCGAAGACTACAAGCACTATACCGACCAGGAGAAGTTGCGTGATCGGGCGCGCGGCGATGCAGAGACGCTCGAAGCCCTATTCAACGAGGATGCGGCGGAGCAGGCGACCGCTGACGGGCTTGCGTCGCGATTGCCGGGAAGCCTACCAGCGGCCAAGAAGACAGTGACACCGCCTGACCGGCTAAAGATTGCCACTAAGGAGCGCGCGTCATGAGCCGCATCATCTGTCTGGGCCACGCAGCGCTTGATCGCGTCTATCGGATCGAAGCCTTTCCGCCTGCGCCCACCAAGGTTCGGGCTATCGAACATATCGAGAGTGGCGGCGGCATGGCGGCCAATGCTGCCGCAACGATCGCGCGGTTGGGTGGGAAATGTGAGCTGTGGAGCCGGGTCGGTGAAGATGATGCGGGCGTGCGCATCCGAACGGGATTGAAGGCGTTCGGTGTTGATGCGCGCCATGTCCAGATGTTCGAGGAGGGACGCTCGTCGACGTCGGCAATCATCGTTGACGGTGCGGGCGAACGACTGATCGTCGGCAATCGCGACACCAACATGCCGTCGGGTACCAGCTGGTTGCCGTTGGAGCGGGTGGCGGACGCCTCGGCAGTGCTTGCGGACGTGCGCTGGCTTGAAGGCGTGCGCGCGCTGTTCACGCGGGCTCGGGCGGCGAGTGTTGCGACGGTGCTTGACGCCGATTTGGGGGCCCGCGAAGCGCTGGGCGAAATCCTTAGCCTCACCGACTATGCAATATTCTCAGAACCTGCACTACGCGATTTTGCACCGAAACTCGCACCGGAATTGGCGCTCGAACGGGTTCTGACGCTCGGTGTGCGCCATGCTGGTGTAACCCGCGGGGCTGGCGGTTATCTGTGGACCGATGGTGCAGGCTTCAAAGACGTGCCGGCATTTCATGTTGAGGCGGTTGACACGACCGGGGCTGGCGACGCGTTTCATGGCGCGTTCACGCTGGCGCTGACCGAAGGCAAATCGATCGTGGAGTGCGCGCGCTTTGGCTGCGCGGTGGCCGCGATGAAATGCTCACGGCTCGGCAGTCGCGCGGGGCTGCCTCGCCGCAAGGACGTCGAGGCGTTTCTGGCTGAGCGAAGTGAGCAATAAGGCTGCAGCTGCGGTGCTATGGCGGGAGCGGGCACGCCAATAATGGACGACTGCAATATGTGCGGCGAGCCGATTACGTAGGTAAAGGCGCTGAAAAAATCGCAGTCGGCATTGCTGCGTTTGCCCCCAGCTCCCGAGAGCTTACTGTCATCAACGACCCGACTGAACGGTTGGAGGGCAAAAGGCGCATCCAACAACGATCCCGCCAGTTTTTCAAATGCAAAGGTCGACCAATTCGCTATGGATGAAATGCGATTAACTCATTGAGCGCGCAACCACAGCCCCGCATGGGCAACATTCTCACGTTCCAGCCAACTTGGCACGCGCGAGCACACGCTGGGCGTGCTTCAGGTGCGGGATGTCGACCATCGCCCCGTCCATCTGCAGCGCGCCTAATCCGGGATTATTGGCGAACAGCGTCACGATCGCGGTCGCTCGGGCGATCGTCTCCGCACTTGGCGTAAAGGCCGCGTTGATGATGGGCACCTGCGTCGGGTGGATCGCGAGTTTGCCGACGAACCCATCGCGGGCGGCATCTTCCGCTTCACGCTGCAATCCGGTCAGATCGCGGAAGTTGGCAAACACCGTATCGATTGGCAAAACACCCGCAGTTGACGCCGTGAATAGCGACAAATCACGGGCCAGCCGGTAGGGAGAGGTGAACGCACCATCCACGCCGCGATTGGTCGATGAGCCAACCTCGGCCGCCAGATCCTCGGCCCCCCAGGTTAGGCCCTCCATACGGCCGCTGGC
>JANNRP010000177.1:0-5417 GCA_031401535.1 Hyphomicrobiaceae bacterium
ATGCTGCATTTCGTTGACGTCGGCCTGCAGCGCATTGATTTCCGGCTTGTTACCAAGCAGCGCGAGTTGCAACTTGAAGCGCGTCAGGATGGTGCGCAGATCGTGGCTGACGCCGGCCAGCATTGTGGTTCGCTGATCGACATGCGTTTTGATGCGTTCGCGCATTTGCAGGAAAGCTTGTGCCGCCTGTCTCACCTCGCGCGCGCCACGTGCCTTGAATTCCTCGTCGATCGGGCGGCCTTTGCCAAAATCGTCGGCTGCCTCGGCCAGCCGCAGGATCGGTCTGATCTGATTGCGCAGAAACAAGATCGCAAGCGTCAGCAGCACCACTGACGAACCAACCATGTATGCCATGAAGATATCGGAGTTAGACGCATAGGTCTGGCTGCGGGTGGCGACGAAACGCAGCATGGCGGTATCGAGCTTGACCTTGATCTCGACGAGCTTGGAATTACCCACGGTATCGATCCAGAACGGCTGTTTGATCTGGCGGCGCAGCTCAGCCGACAAAGTCCGATCGAGGAGCGCGAAGAAGGGGCGCGGTTGGGCCGGGGGCAGGGGCCCTGGCGGCAGCACCTGCATCGACAAGTTGAGCCGGTCGCGTGCCATCTCGATCAGGCGGCCATATTCGTCGTCGCGGGAATAATCCTGATACACATCGATCAGTGCCGCGACGTCGCGCACGGTCGCTTCGGATAATCGGCGCGTCACCGCGTTCCAGTGCCGCTCCATGAACACGAACGCGACGACGCCTTCGAGCAGTACGATCGGGGCGATGATGATAATAAGTGCGCGAGCATAGAGCCCCTTGGGCACGAGTTCGCCGAGGATGCTCCAGGCCTTGGACCGCACCCTTTCGCCGATGGCACGCAGGTCAGCAAGACCGAAGCCCCCTATGCGGGCCGTCGGTGGCTTCGGCGGGCTTTGTTCGCGAACGGCGACCATGGCGGATTTTTTTCGGCTTCCGTCGTTGAAGGGTTATCAGTCGGTGTAGAGTATGTAGCCTTTGCCACGCACGGTTTGCAGGTAAACGGGGTTTGACGGATCGGATTCAATCTTGCGGCGGAGCCTGTTGATCTGGACATCAATGGCACGCTCGCTGCCCGTGCTGTCGTCGGACGCCAATTCGTGGCGCGCCACCGGCAGGCCAGCGCGTTGCGCAAATTGACGTAGCATGTCGCGCTCGCGCTCAGTCAATTTGATGGTCTCGTCGCCGCGTTTGAGTTCACCGCGTCCGATATGGAATTTGTAGTCGCCCATCAAAACTTCATCCGAGATCGTGGGCGTGGCGCGGCCGCGCCGCAGGATATTCTTGAGGCGCAACAGCAACTCGCGCGGCTCGAAGGGCTTTGGCAGATAGTCGTCAACCCCGGCTTCGAGGCCTTCGATCCTATGTTCGGCGTCGGAGAGGGCTGTCAGCATGCAGATCGGGATATGCGACACAGCCTTCAATTCCCGTGCGAGTTCGATGCCGTTTTCGCCCGGCATCATCACGTCGAGAATGACGAGATCGAAGGACAGCCCGCGCATGGCCGATCGCGCAGACGTGGCGTCATTGGCTTGGGTCACGCGGAAGCCGTTGGTCGAGAGATACTGCGCCAGCAACTCTCGGATGCGGTGATCGTCGTCTACCACCAGGATGTGGGGTGCGTTATCGGGCGGCGGTTCGGAACGTAACTTGTCGGGCGAAGTTGCCATGCGCGTCATGCCTTCTGGCGGATCACGGTTTTGACGGAACGATTAATCTGGGCGGAACTGCCGCGACCGTCTTTGGCAGCAAGCCGCTCTCGGTCAATTGTTTGATGATGGCCGCGCGATCGCCCGCAGCCGTCAGTGCGATCAGAAACTGCATGGTAGCGGCCTGAGAGCTGGTGTCCGCGTCTTCGAGCGCTAAGGCCATACGACGAGTTTGTAACGTGCGCAGGCGTTCGGCGAGGTTGCGACCCAGTTCGGTCGCGTAAAGGCGTCGCTCGCGACGGTCGTCGGCGCCGGCCTCCTGTGCGATGAACCCGCGATCCACCAGCTGCTTCAACACGCGCGCCAGGCTTTGCTTGGTGATCTTGAGGATATCCAGCAGGTCGGCGACCCTGAGGCCCGGTCGCCGCGTAACAAAATGCAGGACTCGATGGTGCGCCCGCCCGAATCCGTACTCCTTGAGCACGACGTCGGATTCGCCAGTAAAATCGCGATAGGCAAAAAACATCAGCTCGACGAGTGCGAGTAGCCGATCGTGCGTGACGGCCCCGCCTTCCATCGCCTCAATCGGTCGTTCGTCGACCGATTGCGCCCTTCGATGCCGCTGCATGGCTGCATTTATGTCAGTCATGTTGACTAATTAGGAGGCGGTTGTTACCCCTGGCAAGACAATAATTTTGGCTCTGACCGAGGATCGGTCGGCCCGCGGCTGGCCCTGCGCACCCAGTTATACTCGTTTCACACGCACCAATCGGAGATCTCCCATGGCAGCCTTGATCCCCTTCGACGACCGGGATGGCTTCATATGGATGGACGGCAAGGTTGTGCCGTGGCGGGACGCCAAGCTGCATGTTCTCACACACGGCCTGCACTACGGCTCCTGTGTGTTCGAGGGTGAGCGGGCTTATGGCGGCGTGATCTTCAAGTCGTCCAAGCACTCGGAGCGGTTCCGCATGTCGGCGCACTTGCTCGATTTCGAGATCCCCTACAGCGTTGCCGAACTCGATGCGGCCAAAACCGAGGTCCTGAAGCTCAACGGTGGTGGCGACCAGTACATCAGGCCCGTGGCATGGCGTGGCAGCGAGATGATGGCCGTGTCGGCCCAGGCCAACAAGATTCATGTGGCGATCGCGACGTGGGTGTGGCCGTCAATGTTTGACCCAGCCACCAAGATGCGCGGTATCAAGCTAGATATCGCCGACTATCGCCGCCCGGATCCGGCCTGCGCGCCGGTCGCATCGAAGGCTGCCGGTCTTTACATGATCTGCACGATATCGAAGATGCGGGCAGAGAACAAAGGCTTCGCCGATGCACTGATGTATGACTGGCAGGGCCGGGTCGCGGAATGCACCGGCGCCAACGTGTTTTTCATCAAGGATGGCGCGCTGCACACGCCAATCGCGGACTGCTTCCTCGATGGCCTGACGCGGCAGAGTGTGATCGAGATCGCCAAGAAAAAGGGCATGCAGGTGGTAGAGCGCCGGATCATGCCGGACGAGTTGCCGGGCTTCACCGAGTGCTTCATCGTTGGCACTGCCGCCGAAGTAACGCCGGTCTCGCAGATCGGCCCGCACCTGTACCAGCCTGGCCGCCACTCCGAAGCGCTGATGACGGCCTATAGCGAGGCCGTCAACGCGAAGTAACTTAGTTCAGGCGGCACAAGACAGACTTACCAGTGGTTGTTATCGCCCGCTTGGCCCACTTTGTGGCGATAGGGCGCTACGGGCCCAATCAGGGTATCCGCGATATTGGCCAGAGGGGTCGCGGCTATCGGCGCGGGTTTTTTCAGCAGCCGCATTGGGGTTGGTGTAGGACGCGCCTGCAGTACTGGTCGACTTGTACGTTGCAACGCTGCGTTTGCGCTGCTGTGCTTCCGCGACAGAGATAGTCATCGTAACGCCCGTGATGACCGCGAGTAGGGCAATTGCAAAGCGCATGATCCAAAATCCTCCAGATGGGTCTGCCTGATGGCAGCCACTGACTATCATGTGGGCAGAAAAGCCAACGGATTGAAGTGGTCATCTCCGGCTCGTGAAGCGATGTGAAAATTCTAGGATTCAGCGTGATCGAGTTACAAACCGTTGTGGCGCGCCGACACGACACGTCGTAACCTTGTCCCTGATACAGAATGAGGATCACCGCCCCATGGATCGCCCTGTCGATATCGGCCACTCCGCCTGCCCGCATGATTGCCCGTCGACGTGCGCGCTCGACGTTGAATTGCTGCCTGATGGCCGCATTGGCCGGGTGCGCGGCGCGAAGGACAACAGCTATACGGATGGCGTGATCTGCGCGAAAGTCGCTCGTTATGCCGAGCGTGTGCACCACCCTGATCGCGTGCTGCACCCAATGCGCCGGAAGGGACCCAAGGGCTCCGGCCAGTTCGAGCGCATTTCGTGGGATGACGCGCTCGACATCACCGCAGCTGCCATGCTGAAAGCTGAGCGTGACCACGGTGCGCAGAGCGTGTGGCCTTACTACTACGCTGGCACCATGGGTCTCGTGATGCGCGACGGGATCAACCGGCTACGCCACGCCAAAGGCTATGCGGGCTTCTACTCGACCATTTGCACCACGCTTGCCGAAGCCGGTTATGTGGCTGGCACCGGGGCCACCCGTGGGCCTGATCCGCGCGAGATGGCGAAATCGGACCTGATCGTGATCTGGGGCACCAACCCCGTAAACACCCAGGTCAATGTGATGACGCACGCGACCAAGGCGCGCAAGGAGCGCGGCGCAAAAATCGTCGCCATCGACATCTATCAGAACGGCACCATGCAGCAGGCCGATATGGCGTTGTGCGTGAAGCCCGGCACGGATGCGGCGCTCGCCTGCGCGGTGATGCATGTGCTGTTTCGCGATGGCTATGCCAATCGGCCCTACCTTGAGCAATACACCGACGCGCCTGCCGCGCTTGAAGCCCATGTCAAGACGCGCGGGCCAGAGTGGGCCAGCGCCATCACTGGCCTCAGCGTTGCCGAGATCGAGCAGTTCGCAAAGATGGTCGGCACCACGCCGCGCACATTTTTCCGTCTTGGCTATGGCTTTGCCCGTTCGCGTAACGGTGCCGTGTCGATGCATGCAGCCTCATGCATTGCAGCCGTAACTGGCGCATGGGCACACGAGGGCGGCGGTGCGTTCCACAAGAACAACAGCATTTATCATTGGAATAAGACGCTGATCGAAGGGCACGACCGGCGCGATCCGTCGATCCGGATGCTGGATCAGTCGCGCATCGGGCCAATCCTGCTTGGTGATCAGTTCGATCTGAAGGGCGGGCCACCAGTCAAGGCAATGCTGATCCAGAGCACCAACCCCCTCGTCGTCGCACCCGAGCAGCGCAAGGTCAAAGCCGGGTTCGCCCGCGATGACCTGTTCGTGACCGTGCACGAGCACTTCATGACGCCGACAGCCAAGGCCGCCGACATCGTGTTGCCAGCCACAATGTTCGTCGAGCATGACGACATCTATCAATCGGGCGGCCACCAGCACATCATTTTCGGACCGAAACTTGTCGACGCCCCAGGCGAATGCCGCAGCAATCACGACCTGGTCTGCGCCATCGCCAAGCGGGTGGGCGCGCAGCACGAGGGCTTTGAAATGAGTTCGCGTGAGATCATCGATCGGACGTTGCAGCAATCCGGCTGGGGCACGCTTGCTGCAATCGAAGAAAGCAAGTGGATCGATTGTCAGCCAGATTTTGAGACCTCGCATTACCTCAA
>JANNRP010000178.1:0-2125 GCA_031401535.1 Hyphomicrobiaceae bacterium
TTGCGCTGATAGAGATCACAGATCGATTTCATCGCCCCATGCAGCCACAGAGGTCGATCGTAACCAGCATTGCGCAACAGCTTGATCAGGCGCTGACACTTACCCAGACCGTAAACCCCAACCAGATGCGTACGCTCTGGAAATGCGTGTTGCGATTCCAATAGTCGACGAATTTCGCGATCGTCAGGCTCGTGCCGAAAGACCGGCAACCCGAACGTTGCTTCGGTCACGAACAAGTCGCACCGGATGGGTTCGAAGCTCGCGCACGTTGGGTCACTATGACGCTTGTAATCCCCCGATACGACTACAGTTCGGCCGCGATAGCCAAGCCGGATCTGTGCACTGCCGAGAATATGGCCGGCCGGGTGCAGCGAGACATCGACGCCACTCATTGTGACGGTCTGGCCCATCGGCTCGGATTGGAACGTTCCAGCACAGGCGGCACCGAGCCGGGTCTGCATGATGTCGATTGTTTCGCCACTCGCCAGCACCGCACCATGACCAGACCGTGCATGGTCAGAATGTCCGTGTGTAATCACCGCCCGATCCACGGGACGATGTGGATCAATGTGGAAGCCGCCCGGCTCGCAAAAAAGCCCAGCCTCGGTCGGATACAGCCAACGCTCAAAGGGGTGATCAACCATCGGGGTGTGTCGCACGCCGAGCCCGCTCCGTCGACATACTGCGGCGCTTGGCGCGCGGGTCACCCATTGTGATTGCAGCACAATTTTAGATTGTGCAAACACCTAATGCACTATCTTTGGTTTTAATTACTTTGAATTATTTTACCTTGTATTCCGAGGTACTGGGACATCACCCGGGTTCATCAATTTTCGACTTGTTGTTTTATTGAAATACTTGTGCCGTGTGGGTGGCGTCTCGTGCTGCGTGTGTACCTTCTTCAGTGCTGCGTTCGCCTCATCGGCGTGCTGGTCACGCTGAGTGTGCTTGCGAGTGCTCCTCTGTCGGCCAATGCAGGTGAATGGTCCACCCGCATCGAACGACCGACAGTCGAGCCTTGGCGCGAACTCTGGGCTGGTGCCGAGACCACGGGACAGACGTGGTCCGCCTACACTGGCATGACGGTGGCGCTCGGTGGGGCCATCCGCGATAATGGCTGGAGGTTGCGCTCGGTCTCTGGCTATGGGCGTTATCACTACGAGGGCTACAAGTTTGTCGGTGGTCATCCGGTGGCACTGACCACTATCCAAGGCACATCACAGTTCACCGACCTGCTGATCGGCTATCAGGCCGGATTTGGACCGTTGACCCTCAAAGCCTTCGCAGGAGCCAGCATGGACGGCCATCGCCTGACCCCCGACGATCCGTCAAATGCGACACGTGGCATTGCCTATGGCGCCAAAGCGGCGCTCGAACTGTGGCTCAACCTGTCGCAAGCGGCCTGGCTTTCACTCGACCAGAGCTATGCGTCAGCTCACAATACATACAGTGCGCGCGCCCGGGGCGGTTATCGGGTTGTCCCGCCGCTATCGATCGGGCCTGAGGTCGGGGCCAGTGGAACCAGCGAAACCCAAAATGGGCGCCTCGGCGGTTTCCTTCGATACGAGTGGGCTGGCGGCGAGGCATCGGCGTCGAGTGGGGTCACGGGTGATATCGCCAAGCCTACGACGCCCTATGCAACGGTCAATGTGATGCTGCGATATTAGCAGCCCCCTTCAAAGGCAACGGTTGTTCGTTACGCAGGCTCGGTAAAAACCAAAACAGAGCCATGCCGACGCATGAGCCACAGATCCCCAACATGAACGATGCGGTGTAGGCATCAGTCAGATCATGCATATATCCCGAGCCCCAAGACCCGACGGCAGCCCCAAGCCCTGGCGCCACCGTCAAAGCACCGAAGATGCTGCCCACCGCCCCACCGCGGAACAATGTGGCCACCAGCGCCAGAATGATCGGCCCACGCACGCCCTGCATCAGCCCAAACATGAGCACGAAGCCATAAACATGCCATAGCGATTTTGAGGTCGCGACCAGGATCAAAAATCCGACGCCCAGGATTGACGAAACATAAGAAATCAACGCGGCGTGCCGCCGTCCAATCCCATCGGAGATAACGCCCATAGCAATGATGCCGATGGCGGAACACGCGCCGGTGAGACCGAAT
>JANNRP010000179.1:0-4310 GCA_031401535.1 Hyphomicrobiaceae bacterium
TCCTTCGAATAGCCCTCGATGCCGGCGTACTTGAGGTCGATGCCGGGCGACAACACGAGCTTGTCATAGGTAAATGTGCGTCCGCCCGCCGTCTTGACGATCCGCTTTGTGGTATCGACGTCGGTCGCCCACTCGCGCACAACCTTCACGCCAAGCTTCTTCAAGCCATCCCAGTTGTGCGTAATCGAATTGTAGGTTCGGAAGCCACCGAGATAAAGGTTTGAAAAAAAGCACGAGGTGTACTGGGGGCTGATTTCGATCAGCGTCACGTCGAGCTTCGGTTCGGCGCGCTTCAGGGCATGGGCGACACTGGCCCCGCCAGCGCCGCCACCGACGATCACAACCTTGGGCGCTGCTTGCGCGATGGCAAACGATCCGAAGCTGCTCACCCCCGCCACTCCGATGCCAACCCCGCCCAACATCTGGCCAAACTGGCGCCTCGATACTCCGGTCATGCGGTCCAAGCTCCCCTGCTGTGCATTATTCAACACACGATAAACCGCAATCCGGAGACTGTCACCGGGCCATGCTGCACGAGGCGCGCATTTTCGGCCTAAAACGACAAACCGTATCAGGTCTTGATGTCAGACGGCTCAGACGTCGGAAAACCAGCCTTTGCCAATAGATCGGCCAACAGGCCCCAGAAGAAGTCTGCGCCGGGATAACCGACAATACGCCCGATCTCGCGTTCGCCATCGAGCAACACAAACGTCGGTGTGTATCGCAAGTTCTTGATATGGCTCAGGCCCGGATCACCCAAATTCAGGCGC
The DNA here is from genome assembly GCA_031401535.1 of Hyphomicrobiaceae bacterium. Classification (GTDB taxonomy): domain Bacteria; phylum Pseudomonadota; class Alphaproteobacteria; order Rhizobiales; family Hyphomicrobiaceae; genus JAKFWF01. Next base: position 771 of record JANNRP010000179.1, read on the forward strand.
TGGAGCGGCGCGAACGCGCCTTCCGCACTTCGTGTGTAGCCCGGCCCCACCTCCTGGTGCCACCGGATGCAGTAGATGCAGCTTGTCGTTTCAACCATCACAAGTACGTGACGGCCCGCCGCCCGCGTTGCACCAACGGGCACCACAAGTCCTAAACCGGAACCCAGCACCACGCGGCGATCGATCAGCATGAATAGCCTTTTCCGCGGTCGTGATTTGCCGTTTGGCATCTCAAAGGACCGCTTTCACGCCGCCATATTTTTCCCATGAGGTGTGGCCCGCGCAATTTGATTTCAACAGTCCCGACATGATAGCCTATCTCGAACAAAAGGTCAGCCCGATGACGAGGTTGCTTCTCAATCATTCCGTGCAGATTCAGCCGTTTGATCGTCGCGGCATCCTTGCGGCTGGCGGTTGTGCGCTGGCAACGCTCATTCTGTCGCCATCGATCGGGTTCGCCCAGGACAAGACCGCGGTCCCCGAAAGCTGGGAAGTGGCAATCAGGGCCGTCACTGGCGGCGGCGTGCTGGTGAACGGCCGGATGGCCTTTGATGTTCCAGAAATTGCCGAGAACGGCAATGTCATACCATTCAGCCTCGCTGTCGAAAGCCCGATGACCGAGCAGGATCACGTCAGGGCCGTGCATATCTTTGCGACCGGCAACCCCGTTCCATTGATTGCTACATTCCGCTTTAACCTCGAGGCGGGGCGGGCAGCCGTCACCAGTCGGATGCGGCTGGCTAAAACTCAGGACGTGATTGCTGTGGCAGAACTCGGCAACAGTACGTTCTACGGCGCCAGAAAGACGATCAAAGTCACCATCGGTGGCTGCGGCGGTTGAGGGATCTGCTAGACCGCATGCAGACTGTTAACGTCATGAACACGAGACTGTCATGAACAAGCCGCGTATCAAACTACCCGATAACATAAAGGTCGGTGATATTATCGAGGTCAAAACCTTGATCAGCCACGTCATGGAGACGGGCCAGCGGCGCGATGCGGAGGCGAAAATCATCTCCCGCAACATCATTCATGGTTTCACCGCGACCTTTAACGGGCGACCGATTTTCCAAGCGGACCTGCAGCCGGGCATCTCGGCCAATCCCTATATTACGTTCCAAATGCGTGTTGGCGGTCCCGGTGAATTCGAGTTCACCTGGATCGATGACCAGGGTACGAAAGTTATCGAACGCGCGCGCCTCAACGTGGTGTGATGGACTGAACTGCACGCCACCGTTTGCTTAAAACTACCCTTCGAAACGATTTGTTGTTCATTAACTCATAAGCTGCTGGTTTGAGATTTGGCGCGCAATGCGGCTCACACCTATGAAGATGGACATCGATCAGGATGGCGGGGTTGAAACCATCGCCTTGTCACGCCCAGCAAGCCCGGTCGCCGTGGTCGTCGTAACGATGGCAGCGTTACTCTCTATCCAGGTCGCGATCGTGCTGGCGACACGATCTGTGGGGCTGACGCTGACGGTCCTGCTTGTCATTGCAGCCGCATCCGCCCTATGGCTCGCGGTCATTGCGCTGGAAGAACTTCTGCCGACGACCCTTGTGCTCGACAAAGGCGGCCTCAAGGTCTCGCGCCTGTTGGGGACGCGTGCGTACGAATGGCACGATGTTGCGGCGGTGCGGCTGGTAACATCGAACGGTACGTTATCCGATGACGCTAGACTGGACTCGGGTGCACGGCTTGCGGTCGGGCTGTTTTTGAAGACTACAGTCAAGAAGACTGCTGCCGAAGGCGAAGCCGATGTGTTGTTGTTTAGTGCGTCGAGTCAGCACGCCAATGACCTGCTCAAGCTTGTCGAACATGTCGTCGGATATAAGTCCGCCGTTGCTGCCGGCACGACCGATCGCAACCGTCGCATCCGCCGGGCCGCCCCGGTCGTTGCACCAACTACGTTCCGCAAACCGCCAGCGCCAGTGTCGGGCGCCTGACGCCGCCTCCCAAAATGCGTGGACAACGCGAGCAACGTCGCCTAGAGCAGACGCCGCGATTGCAGCAGTATTGACGGTTCAATCCGCCCGCTTAGAACTATTGTGAGCATGGCAAACGTCGAGCAGTGGCAGCCATCTTGAACCGCTAGGGAGTATGCAACGATGGCCGATGAGCCTGTGATCGCCCAGAAGGGCCCCTACCAGATCGACGTCAAGCAGGGTCAGGCCTATTTTTGGTGTACCTGCGGTCGCTCGGCAAAGCAGCCGTTTTGCGATGGCTCGCATAAGGGCACTACGTTCACGCCCTTACGGTTCGTTGCCGATAGCACGGGCACGGTCAATCTGTGCGGCTGCAAGGCCACCGATGACACGCCGTTCTGCGACGGCACACACAATGTTCTATGATTGGCGACAAATGTTGGAGACCGCGGGCGATGGCCGATAAAGTTCTCGATACCAAGGGTCTAAACTGCCCACTGCCGATCCTGAAGGCCAAGAAGGCGATCGCAGAAGTGCCAAAGGGCGGCACGCTGGAAGTGCTGGCGACCGATCCGGGTTCGGTGCCAGACTTCAAGGCGTTCTGCCAGTCCGGCGGGCATACGCTTGTCGAACAGACCGAGTCCGGTGGGACGTATCGTTTCGTGATCCAGCGGGCGGCTTGACGCGCGTCGAAAACCCAAGGAGCATATTCGTGGCGTCAACTAAAAGATCTGGCATGCCCAAGCGCACGCTTGGCCGATCCGGGATCCGTGTGTCCGAAATCTGCCTCGGTACCATGATGTTCGGCGGTCCGACCGAGGAAGCCGAAGCCCAGCGCATCGTTGCCCATGCCAGCGAACACGGCGTCAACTTCATCGACACGGCGGACGCCTATACCGACGGCCGTTCGGAAGAGATCACCGGACGCGCCATCAAGGCCAACCGGCACCGGTGGGTGCTAGCAACCAAGGTCGCCAACCCGATCAAGGACGCCAGCGGCACCTTAATCGGTGGCGGCCTTTCGCGCCGCTGGTTGATGCGGGCAGCCGACATGAGCCTGCGTCGGCTCGGCACCGATCACATCGATCTCTATTACGTCCATAAGGTCGACGCGCTCGTCCCCTGGGATGACGTGGTTGCCAGTTTCGGACACCTGATCCGCTCGGGTAAAATCGGCGCCTGGGGTCTCTCGAACGTGCGCGCCTGGCATATTGCCGAAATCGTACACCAGTGCCGCCTGCAGGGCGTGCCGCAGCCGATTGCACTGCAACCCTACTATAATCTTCTTAACCGGCAGCCGGAAGTCGAAGTGCTGCCGGCCGCGCTCAACTATGGCCTCGGCGTTGCATCCTATAGCCCGATCGCACGTGGCATTCTGACCGCGAAATATCATCCTGGCAGCAACGCTGCACCCGACACGCGGGCTGGCCGCGCGGACAAGCGCATGCTTGAGACCGAATGGCGTCCTGAAAGCATGAAAATCGCCCAGGAATTGCAGACCCACGTCGCCGCGCGCGGTGGCTCGCTGATCCATTTCGCCGTGCAGTGGGTGTTGAACAATCGCGCCTTGACATCGGTGATCGCCGGCCCGCGCACTTTCGAGCAGTGGACCAA
>JANNRP010000180.1:0-6003 GCA_031401535.1 Hyphomicrobiaceae bacterium
CGAACTTGAAGCGACGACGGCACGCAAAGGCAACCGCAAGGTCAAGCTGACCGTGTCGGGCCAAGTCAACGAAGCCATCATGTTCTGGGACGACGGTACTGAGTCGAACGCCTATGTCGTGTCGAACAATATGGCTCGTACGCGCTTCCGCTTCACCGGCGACGCGAAGATCAACAACGATTGGTCGGCTGGTTACTTGCTCGAGATCGGCGTTCGTTACGCCAACTCAGGCAACCGCAATCAGACGACTGAGCGTGCTGGTGGTGAAGCCAACGCTCTCGACATCCGGCACAGCGCCTGGTGGGTCGAGCGCAAGGATCTCGGCCGGATTTGGGTCGGTGAAACATCGTCAGCAACTGACGGCATTACCGAAATCAACCTTGCCAATGCGATCACGGGCGGCATCGACGCGTCGGCTTGGCAGGGTGGCTTCTTCCTGCGCAACACTGCTGGTTCGTTGAATGCTCTCACTTGGAACAACGTTACGTCGAGCCAAGCTGGCGCTTGGGGTGTTGGTGAAGGTGATCGTAACAACATCGTCCGCTACGTCTCGCCAACTCTGCACGGCTTCACGTTCTCGGCCGCTTGGGGTGAAGATGACCAGTGGGATACCGCTCTGCGCTATGCCGGCGAATTTAACGGCATTCGTGTAGCGGCAGGTATCGGTTATCGTCAGATCAACGATAACTTTGGTAAGAACGGTGGCGACGGTCCCCGTTGCGCCGATCTGTCAGGTGCTGCGAGCGGCCAGAGTGCTGTAGACTGCAACTCGATTGGTCTGTCGGGTAGCGTCATGCATGTGCCGACCGGTCTCTACGTCCACGGCGCTTGGGGTCAGTTGAACGATGACAATCGCAAGGCACTCCTTGGTGCCGCCGCGAAGGATGAAGAGACCAGCTGGTACTTCCAAGCTGGTATTGAGAAGAACCACTTCGGCATCGGCAAAACCACCTTCTTCGGTGAGTATGGCGAGTACGAAGCAGGCGCTGGCCTCAACGGTACCGGCACGGCATCAAGCGCTGGTATTGCTGCATCCAACGGCACCACTGCTGGTGTTGCCTTCTCGTCCGCTGACACGAAGGTCTGGGGCATCGGTTTGACCCAGGGCATCGACGCTGCTGCCATGGATCTCTACATCGGCTATAAGAACTTTGAGGTCGACGTTAAGGGAGCTCCGGCAACCTTGAAGGCGAAGCAAGAGTTCGATGCAGTCGTGATGGGCGCCATCATCCGCTTCTGATCCCAAACACGAAACTTGACTATCGGAAAGGGCCCCTTACGGGGCCCTTTTTGTATTTGGACGGCTCGGATACCGTAACAAGGTTGTATTTGTAATTGACAATCATTTGCAACTAGGATGGATTGAACGAGGCCGTCACGGCGGCCAGGGTTCAGATTTTCGCCGACGGCGCTACTCTACGGGTAGGACGTCGGTGTCCAAAGGGCGATCAGTTCATGACCGATGCGATTGAGATTTCCAACCGGGCTTGGCGGCGGCGATCGGAGAATCCACCGTTGTCCGAGGTGTTCCGCACCATCCGCGTACCGGTGACTGGTTCAAGCTTCAAGCGCTTCTTCGCGTTCGCCGGACCGGGCTATCTTGTCGCCGTCGGCTATATGGACCCCGGCAACTGGGCGACGTCGCTCGCCGGCGGCTCGAAGTTCGGCTACGCGCTACTGTTCATCGCTCTTCTATCGAACATCATGGCGATCATCCTGCAGTCGCTCTGCGCAAGGCTCGGCATTGCAACCGGGCGGGATTTGGCACAGGCGTGTCGCGACGCCTATCCGCGGCCCGTTGTCTGGGCTTTGTGGCTCTTTGCTGAACTCGCCATCATCGCGACCGACCTCGCCGAGGTGATCGGAACGGCGATTGGGCTCAACCTGCTGTTTGGTCTGCCGTTGGAGATCGGCGTGGTCATTACCGCGCTCGACGTGTTCATCATTCTGTGGCTGCAGAACCTGGGGTTCCGTTGGATCGAGGCGTTTGTAGTCGCGCTGCTAGTAGTCATTGCGGTGTGTTTTGCCGCACAAATCGCTATGGCCAACCCCGAGTGGGGCCCGCTGTTCAAGGGCTTCATCCCAACCACCGACATCGTGCGCAATCCGGATATGTTGTTCCTGTCGCTCGGCATCATCGGCGCAACTGTGATGCCACATAATCTCTACCTGCATTCGGCGATCGTCCAGACTCGCGCGTACGGTGACAGCGTGCCTGAGAAGCGGTCGGCGCTGAAGTACGCGACGATCGATTCTACCGTGGCGCTGTGCTTTGCATTGCTGGTCAACGCATCGATCCTGATCCTGGCGGCAGCGACTTTCCACAAGACCGGCCGCACCAACGTCGCGGAACTGGGCGACGCCCATGCATTGCTGATGCCGTTACTGGGTGCCGCCATCGCGCCCACACTGTTCGGCATTGCATTGTTGTGCTGTGGCTTGAATTCCACCGTGACGGCAACGCTCGCTGGTCAAGCCGTAATGGAGGGCTTTATCAATTTTCGCATGGCGCCGTGGATGCGGCGGCTTGTGACCCGTAGTGTTGCTATTGTGCCAGCGGCGTTCGTGACGATTTTATATGGCCAGAATGAAACGGCAAAACTGCTGATCCTGAGCCAGGTGGTTTTGAGCTTCCAGTTGCCGTTCGCCATCGTACCGCTCGTGATGTTCACGGCGGATCGCGCCAAGATGGGTGCATTGACGGCGCCGCGCTGGCTGACGGGGATCGCCGCGGTTGTTGCCGTTATCATTATCGCGCTCAACGTCAAGCTGCTGTTTGACGTGGTTACGGGTGGTAGTTGACGTCGCAAAGCGAAATGACGTCCTAGCGGTCCAGCAGTGCCTTGAAGGCGGCGCGGGCATTTCGCGAGGCGTGGGCTGCTCGTACCGACGCTGCCGCCATCGCGAAGTAACCATGGATCAGGTCCGGCTCGCGTCGATAGTAAACCTCAACACCGGCTTGTTGCAGGGCATAGGCGTAGGCTTCGCCTTCATCGCGCAACGGATCGAAACCGGCAGTGCAGATCACTGCCGGCGGCAGGCCTGATAACGAACGAGCCCGTAGCGGTGACGCCCGCCAATCCAACTCGTCCGCGGCGTTGGCCAAAAAATGACCGGCGAACCACGCCATCAATTCTGTCGTCAAGAAATAGCCAACGGCGTTCTGTTGCCGTGATGCGTATTTCGCGTTTTCGGCTTCCGATCGATAGGTGCCGCCGAGATCCGTCGCCGGATAGATCAGCAATTGCGCTTTGAGTTGTGCATCGTCGCCGCGACATGCCAATGCGACGGAAGCCGCGAGTCCACCGCCGGCACTATCGCCAGCAACGCCAATGCGCGTGGCATCGCCACCGAGACTTGCAATGTGCGTCGCGACCCATCGTGTGACGGCGAGGCAATCATTGAAGGCTATCGGGAAAGGTGCCTCTGGTGGCCGACGGTAGTCGACGCTGACAACGACCGCGTCGAGTTCGATCGAAAGGGTGCGTGCAATGCGGTCGCTGGTTTCGAGATCGCCAGCAACCCAGCCGCCGCCGTGAAAGTACAAAACAGTCGGAGCCGGGTGTTTTGTTGGGCGGAATACGCGCACTGTAACATCGCCATCCGCGTACGACACGACCTGATCTGCAACCGCTGCTGTTTGTGGCAATGGTACGGTGTTGCGGGACCGCGCAATTTGGAGCAGCGTCTCGCGCGCCGCTTGCGGCGTCAGCGTGGCCATGTCCCACACGGGCAGCAACGGCAGAATGTTCTCGATTTCGGGATCAAGGCGGGTCGGCATTGGCGAAACTCCTTAGTGGTCGCCCTTGTCCGGCTGACGTCCGAATAAGGCCGGATCGTAGGTGTCGCCTGCAACTGCGGAAAACGCAGAGCCGTCTTGTGTTCGACGATTGGGTTGTGGGTCGCCGGTTCTATTGCCGATTGCGGCGGCGGGTGCCTATCATCGAGCCGACATAGCGAAATTTGAAGTCAACCGCATCTTACTGAGCTTGCCTGAGGGATGATGACCGACATGTCGACTGCAACGAATGAGCCCTCGAAATTTGATGCGATTATCGTCGGCGCTGGCGTCGCCGGACTCTATGCCATCCATCGCTTGCGCAAACTGGGGCTGAAGGTACGCGCCTACGAGGCCGGCGCGGACGTCGGCGGCACGTGGTATTGGAACCGCTATCCCGGCTGTCGGTGCGATGTGGAGAGTATGGAATACTCATACTCGTTCTCAAACGAGTTGCAGCAGGAGTGGAGTTGGCCCGAGCGCTATGGCACGCAGCCGGAAATCTTGCGTTACGTCAATCACGTGGCGGAACGCTTCGATTTGCGGCGCGATATCCAATTCAACACGCGGATAAAGTCGGCAACGTTCAACTCAAAGTCCGCTCTGTGGACGATACGCACCGACGAAGGTGACATTGCTTCAGCGCACTATTGCATCATGGCGACGGGAAATCTCTCGACACCGCGCAATCCTGATATTCCCGGTTTCGACAGCTATAAAGGCAACTGGTATCACACTGGGCAGTGGCCCCACGAAGGTGTCGATTTCAGCGGCCAGCGGGTTGGCGTGATCGGTACCGGCTCATCGGGTGTGCAGATGATTCCGCACATCGCACGGGCGGCAAAGCACCTCTACGTGTTTCAGCGAACTGCGAACTTCAGCCTGCCGGCTCGCAATGCGCCGCTCAATGCAGAGAAGGAACGTCGTCACAAATCCGAATATCCCGAACGTCGGCGCGCTGCCTACGACACCCCCTTTGGCATCGCCGGTCATCCACCGCCTGTGAAGTCGGCACTCGACGCCGAGGACGGCGAGCGGCGCAGCCTGTACGAGGCCAAGTGGGCCGAAGGCGGCAGCATCAGCTTCCTCTACGCCTATACGGACCTTCTCCTGAACAAAGCCTCGAACGACACTGCATCCGAGTTCGTGCGCGAGAAGATCCGTGCAACGGTCAAAGATCCCAAGACCGCCGCATTGCTTTGCCCGACCGACCATCCGATCGGCACCAAGCGGCTTATTCTAGATACCGAGTATTACGAGACCTACAATCGTGACAATGTCACGTTGGTCGATATCAGAAGCGCTGCCATCGACGCGATTACGCCGACCGGCTTGCGAACCTCCAAGGCAAGCTACGAACTCGACTCGATTGCGTTCGCAACCGGTTTCGATGCCATGACCGGCGCCATGAAGGAGATTGATATCCGCGCCGACAATGGTCCGGCGATCAAGGATGCCTGGGCCGACGGTCCGCGCACCTACCTCGGTATTATGACTGCGGGCTATCCCAATATGTTCATGATTACAGGTCCGCAAAGCCCGGGCGTGAAGACCCAGATGATCCTCAGTTGTGAACAACACGTCGATTGGATCGCTGACTGCATCGATCATATGCGAAGCAAGGGGCTCAAGCGGATCGACGCTACGGTGGAGGCGCAGGACGCGTGGGTCCAGCACAATAATGAGGTTGCAGACAGCACGCTCTATCCGCTGGCAAAGTCTTGGTATACCGGCGCCAACATACCAGGCAAGCCGCGCATCTTCATGCCCTATGTCGGCGGTGTGCCCGCCTACAAGAAGAAGTGCGACGAAGTTACGGCCAACGGTTATGAGGGCTTCGCTTTGACGCCGTGAGTTGTGGCGCATGCTGAATTATTCGGAGAACATTAGGGTCTCTTGGGGGAGCCAGTATTGGCCTGCCAACGTCCGCTTGCGACACGCGGCAGGCCTTTGATGACGCCACGAAAGACGTAAACCCAGGCGCTGAGTTCGATTCCCGTGTGCAGCCGGACACTGCGTTCCACCCGCTCGTACTCGTCAACGGCTGATGGGCCACGCCCAATGCCTTCGTAGTCGTCGAGCCAGGGTAGGGCCGTGGCAGGATTCACAAGGTCGTATACCTCACCATGCACGATGTCGGCTGACGTATCGCTCAACGTCAGTGCTGGGTAGGCGCCAAGGTCGTACATTCGCGCCTGCATGGTGGCGGCGCCTAGCAATCGGCC
>JANNRP010000181.1:0-3139 GCA_031401535.1 Hyphomicrobiaceae bacterium
CGACGACGCTTGTACTGGATATTTTAGCGAACACGCATTCACCCGTTGTAGGCCGCCCAGACGGACAGCACGACAAAGGTTGCTCGACATGAAACGTAAGGTGTCCCCGGTACTGGCGGAACTGCGGCAGTTCCAACCGGCCTATCTCGCGCTGTTTTTTTTCAGCCTTGCAGGGCCGATCATGTATCTCGTGGCGCCCCTCTACACGCAGCAGGTGATGGAGCGTGTCGCCCAGAGCCGAAACGAAAACACGCTGTGGGTATTGACTGGCATCGCCATTCTGATCATGGCATTGTACGGAGCAATCGACTATCTGCGCTCGCGGACGCTGCAACGCATAGGCGTTGCGATTGACAACAAGCTGACGGCGGTCGTGTTCAGCGCGCTCAATCGCCAACGTGGCTCTTCAGCTGGCGCCGCATCGGCCCAACCATTGAATGACATCAACGGAGTCCGGGACTTTCTGTCAGGCCCGATGGTGGCAGCCTTGTTCGATGCGATTTGGTCGCCTCTGTTCATTGTTGTGATGTTCCTCGCTCACCCAGTGCTCGGGTTTCTGGCCATCGCCATATTGGTCTTCTCTGTGAGCCTTACACTACTTAATCATGTCTTGGTCCGTCATAGCAGCGCGAATTCGGGGCAGAGTCAGGCGCGTGCCAACGATTTTGGTAACGCCGTATTCCGGAATACTGAATCGATCGTTTCGCTCGGCATGTTGCCACGGGTAAAGGATGTTTGGTACCGGATGCATCGCGCGGCACTCGGTTGGCAGTCGATCGCGACCAATCGTAGTCATCTGGTGCAGTCAATCAATCGCACGGTACGCCTGTCCCAGCCAATCATCATGTGGGCGGTAGGCGGCTATCTGTTCCTGCACAATCAAATCAGCCTGGCCGTGCTCATGATGGCAATGATCGTCATGATGCGTGGACTAGGCCCTATCGAGCAGGTGATCAGCAGTTGGCGGAGTTTTACCAACTTCCAAGTGGCGATCAAGAGGCTCGACGAAGTACTTGATCGTGCCGAGGGCGTAAGTCGCACGGTGTCGCTGCCGCGGCCGACCGGCGCACTCGACGTCTCTCGCATTGTGGGGACGGCACCCGATAGCGACAAGGTCTTGATCAACGACGTTTCGTTCAATGTGCCAGCTGGCCGGGTACTTGGCGTCATCGGCCCCAGTGGTGCTGGCAAGTCTTGTCTTGCTCGGTTTCTTATAGGGCGCTGGCGGCCGCGCCGCGGCAGTATTGCGTTGGGCGAGCACGAGATGGCGCATTGGAACGAAGATGAACTCGGGCTGTATTTGGGCTATATGCCGCAAGATATTGAGATGTTGCCGGGCACAATCGCTGAGAACATCGCTCGATTTGATCCCGTTGTTGCGTCGGACACCACGCAGTTGCTCGAGGCCGCGAACTTGGCCGGCATCAACGACCTCGTCAAGGATATGCCTCAGGGCTTCAATACCCGCATCGGTCATGGTGGCCACGTGTTGTCGGGTGGTCAACGCCAACGCTTGGCACTGGCACGGGCGATGTACGGCAATCCGCATCTCGTGGTGCTTGATGAGCCAAGTTCAAGTCTCGATGCCGGCGGTGAGCAGGCCTTGGGACTGGCACTTGAGCGTATGAAGCAATCGGGCACCGCGGTCGTTGTGGTGACCCACAAGCTCAGTTTGCTCGCCTATTGCGACGATGTGCTGATTTTGAACGCGGGAACGGTGCAGGCATTTGGGCCGCGCAGTCAGATTGTGGATCGGCTTGCGAAACAAAAGACGCCAGCCCTGACTATTGTCGAAGGCTCGGGGCGCCCGGTTCGAGGAATAGCTGATGATCGATAACACAGTCATTGATACGGCCCCGGTGCCTTCGTCTGAATATCAACGAATGCTGACCCGGGGGTATGGGGTTATTTTTGCCACCCTGTTCGGCCTTGTCGTGTGGTCAGGTTTCGCGCGAATTGATTCGGCGGTAGTCGCTCCAGGAGCGATCTCGATCGAGGCCAATCGCAAGACTGTACAGCATCTCGAGGGCGGTATTGTTGGTGAGATTCTCGTCCGCGACGGCGACGCTGTAGAACAAGGTCAAGTCATATTGCGGCTCGATCCGACTAGGAGCGCGGCGAGCGAGGAATTGTACCGTAAGCAGCAGGCGATCGCCAAAGCCTTGGAGGCAAGGCTTCAGGCGCAGCTCAATTTACGCGATCAGGTGGCGTTCCCACCAGATGTTATGGCTGTGGCCGACGACCCGCTGGTCAAAGCCGCAATGTCCGACAATCAGCGTCAGTTTGAAAGCCGACGTGCAACTTATCTGAGTGTGGCCTCGGTGCTGGAAAAGCAGGTGCTGCAGGCCCGCAACGACATCAATCAGGCCCAGTCGGATAAGGTAACGGCTGAACAGCAACTGGCGTCCATTGGTAAAGAGCTGCCGCCGCTGCGCAAGCTCCTTGAGCAAGGTCTGGTGCCCCTGCCGCGTGTTCTCAATCTGGAGAGGCAGGAGCAACAGCTGAACGGCGCTTCAGCAAAAGCCGATATTGATCTCGACCGGTCAAGGGAGCGGGTCCAGGAAATCGAGGCCAAGCTCAAGCAGTTGCGCCAGGAGTACAGCCAGGAAGCAGCTAATGCTTTGCCGGAGGTACGTAAAACCTTGAGTGATGTGCAGCAGCAACTCGTCATAGCGCGTGATACTCTGAAGCGCATCGATATTGTGGCGCCCGTCACCGGCACGGTGCAGCAGTTGCGTATGTTCACGGTTGGCGGCGTGATCAAGCCTGGCGACGCCATCGTCGATGTGGTGCCGCAGTCCGCCAAGCTGCAAGTACGTGCGAAGTTGTCGCCACTCGATGTCGACCGGGTACACCAGGGATTGTCGGTCGAGGTGCGTTTGCCACAGTTCCAACGCTACCAGAGTGAGACCATGCGCGGGTCCATTCGTTCCATCTCAAAGGACACGCTGGTCGACGAGGCAACGCGACTGACCTACTACGTTATGGATATTGAAGCCGACCGCAGTACAATCCCGGCGATCGTGAACGACAAGCTGACGGCTGGTATGACGGTTGACATTATCGTTCCAACCGGCGAGCGGACCCTGTTGCAGTATCTCGTTTCACCATTGATCGATGGGTTAGCCAAATCACTGCG
>JANNRP010000182.1:0-1690 GCA_031401535.1 Hyphomicrobiaceae bacterium
TGTCGAAGGCCAACGCCAGTGGCACGGCAATTTCCTCGCCAGCCGCGACGATGCCGTCGGCACTGACAACGCACGGTGCGACCCCTGGCAGATAGTCGATCCGGACGCGCGGCGCACTGGCACTCAGGCGCGCTTGCAAACGGTCGATCGTATCGGCCGCCTGGCGCAGCGATCGATAGCGCTGATCAGTCATTGTGTTCGCGGCCATGCGCCCGTCGATGTCGAACAGCCGCCGCACTAATTCTTGCGCGCGCGCATAGTGCTGCTCGAGCTCGGCCGTCCTTTGCACGGCATCCGTGCACCGGTCACGCTGATCCAGCGCGGCAAGCTCTTGACGGAGTTGCTCAACCTCACGTTGCGCACTCTGTCGCTTGGTCTGAAGATCAATCAGCTCTGCCTCGCGCTGCGCGGCACTCTGAATGGTCGTCGACTGTATGTCACGGTCGGCTGCGAGACGCGTCTGCAGCGTCTTTTCTTCGGTAATCACGCTCAGCAGAACGGCCTCGCGCTGCACTGCCTGATCGAACGCCACCTGCTTATTGGCCACTTCTGCATCGAAGCGCTGCAATCGCTCGGAGGCAAGCCGTCCGTGCTCAAGCCGCCTACGTGCAGTATCCACTGCGTCACGCCGCGCCGCCACGGCAACCGGGTGTCCCAGCACCGCCTCGCGCGTCCGGGCATCGGTAAGCTGTATCGCTCTGGCAACCGAAGCGGTGGCCATTACCCGCGCCTGTTCAAGAAAGCCCACCGCATCATCACGCGCTAACAGTGCTGCCGCGTAGGGCGTGCCAACCTTGGTCTTGCGCGTTTTCTTACTGACAAAGGCCTCAAGCGCCTTCTCGACCTCGGCTCGAATGCGCCTTGCCTGTCCCCCGCCGCCGGCATCTTCGATCTCGTCCTCGATCAAACGGCCAAGCCCAGCCTCAAGCGAGACACTGCCCGTCGGCAAGGACATGCTCTCGCCTTGCCCGACCCAGACCAAGCCCAGAAGATCGGATCGATTGACGTGACCGCTCAGCAAACGCACCAGTTCGGTCTCAGCGTCGGCATTGCGCAAAATCGCCCCCCCGCCGATGTCGCGCAGTTCAGCCGACGGCGCCGATAGAAACCGCTTCCGCAAGCGCCAAAGCTTTCCGTCAACTTCAAAATCAACTTCAACCAGCGGCGCCCCGCCAGACGTCGATTGCAGTGCTTTGATTTCGGGCTTCACACTTTTGTGGGGCAATTGAAACGCTGTCCGGATCGCCCGGAACAACGTCGACTTGCCCATTTCGTTCGGTCCGGCCAATACATCCAGGCCACCACTCAAGCCCTCGAGCGCGACACCGCTTCGAAACATGCCGACTTCCGCCACCCGCACCGCGCGCAGCTTCATCGTGCGCCCTCGGTTCGTTGCGTGAACTGGAACAGCCGCCGTAGTGCGTCTTCAATGGTTTGTGTTGATTGCTGGCCCGCGGCTGCGCGCATCGCAATCAACTTGATCGCCACTGCTTTCAACTCGACATCACCGATTGTTTCGATGTCCTCGTCGCCGGCATCAAGTCGAAGGCCATCGAGGTTCTGCCGCAGATGGAAGAGCTTGGTATCAAGCTGTCCCAGCCGTGCGCGGATCGCTGTGTCATCAACTAGCACAACGATACCGTCAATGTTGACTTCCAGCAGATGTGTGGCGGACGCCACTCCAAGTCGC
>JANNRP010000183.1:0-6968 GCA_031401535.1 Hyphomicrobiaceae bacterium
CGGCTGGGCTTCTTCGCTTGCGCGAAGACCGGACCGGAAAGGGTGAGCGTGAAAGCGGTGGCAAGCGCCACCAGAGCCGAGCGTCGTTTCATCTGTAGACCGAGAACCCACTTGGTCAGTGGTATCTTGCTGCGCTCCATCACCGAACCAAGCGTGACCGTGAACGGCAGCTCGCAATCGTTGCAATGGATCAGCCCGGTCCGGTGGCTCTTGCCCTGCAAGCGCGTGACGTTCTGCGATCCGCAGTGAACGCACACGGGACCATTCGGCCAGCGCTGCGCTTCAAGGTGTGCACGAGCGGCGTTGATATCGTGGAAAATGGGGCTCGTTAAGTTTACGGACATGGTACTATCTCCTGCATCTGATTTGAATATGGTGCAGGCGTCGCCCTATGTCAAGTATATAGTTCCCCAACTATTCATCATAGCCCGGATATCGTCCGGCGGCCGAGCTGCATCCCAATACTGGCAAATGACGCGCGGGATCGCCGACACGCCTTCGACCATTGGTTCACTTTGATCAAACGAACCCGTACGACGCAGCGCAATTGTGAGCGCCAGGGCCGCAGCAGTAGACGCCGGATTATGCCGCATAACTTCACGCAGGCTGGTAAGGCGGCTCCATACGCCTTGGGTGTTGAGGGCTGCCAATGTGCCGATCAGCTTCGGCTCGATTGCAAATTCGTCGTAGATCTGGCCAAGTTGCGACTGCGTGACATTGGGCGAGCGACCGGCAGCATGAGCCATCGGGCTCTGCAATCGCGCATGAATGCCAAGATATCGCCTAGCACCAGTCAGATCGAAGCGAAACAAGCTGAGTTTCGCCAACTCATGGGCAGCCGCCGCATTGGCAGGATCTGCAATGAGGGCCGAAGCCAAATGGCCGCTCGCATCCTCAATTTGCCATTGAGCTTCCGCAAGTTTTGCACGAACCAGCAGCACGCGGGCCTGATCTGCCGGAGTTGTGGCGGGTGGGTTGGACAATGCCTGCTGAGCGCCCGAGAAGTCGCCGAGAACGACCGCGAGGAGCGCTCGGCTTGTCCACAACCACATGTCGCGAGGGAACGAGCGATGCCCGTCATCGAAGGTCGTCCAAGCGCGATCGAGATAGCCAGCCTCCTGCAGTAGCGTGCCTTCACGAGCGGCAAACGCCGCCGACGGGCCGCACGCAGCTCGCCCTTCGGCCAGCACCCGGCACGCATCATCGGTTTTACCAAGAGCGGCAAGCAGTTGGGCCGTATTGATATGAGGCCAAGGCTGTGTCGGATGCGCGGCGCGCGCACGCTCGAGCAAGCTCAAGGCCCCAACGTTATCGTATTGGGCGCGCAAGCGCTCAGCATGTTGGAGTAGCGCCTGTAGATTGTTGGGAGCAAGTGCCAGCGCGCGCTCCAGATAAGCATCAGCGGTCGCCGTCTCACCGAGAGCCAGACATTCGGTGGCGACCTCAACAAGTGGTGATGCTTCGGTGGGTGCTAGTGACTCAGCCTTCAGAAATGCTGCTCTTGCCCCATCCCGATTGAGTTCCGCACGACATATGCGGCCTTCGAGCATCGGTGCCTGCATCGCCAACGGATCTCGGGCGGCAATGTCGGCTGCGAAAGCGCGCGCCTTTACAAAGTCGCGGATCTGTAGCGCCTCATGGGCAGCGCTCATCAAACCCGGCACCGGATTGGCACTGGCAGTCGCCACTGCTTTCAAGAAGGAAATAGCGGCAGGTCGGTCTCCACGCTCACGCGCAATGTCGGCAAGACAGGACAGAACATGGCTATAGTGAACGTCTTCGGGCTTAATCATGAGATACAGGGCTTCAGCTTCGTCAAGCCGCGTCAGTTGCCGTAGCGAAGTGGCGACCTCGATCTGCACCCACGAATTGGTCGGGTGCGCCGCTTGTGTTTGTCGAAATCGATCAAGTGCCACTTCAAATTGGCCGCGTCGACGGGCAATCCCCGCCACGCCCAACATTGCCGATAGATTGTTGGACTTGATCGCCAATGCCCGGACGTAAACGGCCTCGGCCTCGTCAAGGCGACCGGCTCCTCGATAGGCAGCCGCCAGATCAATCGTTGATTGCAGGTTGTTGGGCGCCAGTTTCAGTGCATCCTCAAGTGCCGACAGCACAGTCGCACTGTCGCCACCCTCCTTGGCCAGCGCGACCAATTCTGCTGCTAATTCACTCGATGCCGCCTGATCGTTTGGGGCAAGCTCCACCCATTGCCGCAGCCAATCGATCGTGGCCGGGCGATTGCTCCGTTTGCGTGACAGAGACGCTAGCGCCTGCAAGAGTTGCGATCGCTGATCCCGGGGCGCAGCTACAAGACCATTTCGATAACAGATCTCGGCATCATCGAGCCGATCCAATACGATCATTGACCGCCCCACCTCAACGCTGGCGCCGACGTGATTGGGGTCAGTGCCAACCGCAATCTCGAATGCGGCCAGCGCGCCCTGGTGATCGCCGCGATCGCGACGCAACCGTCCTAGCGCCATCGCTGTATGGAAATCACCAGCGTTGACGGCGAATGCCGCTGTCGCTGCAGCCTCGCCGTCATCCCAGCGCTTCTGGTTGGCCATCAGGTTGACGAGGGTGAACAGTGCCCACGTATTGCGCGGGTGAATGGCAACCACGTCGCGGTACCGCCGCTCGGCAAGCTGTAGTTCTTTGGCCGAGCGCGCGGCATTACCTAGTCCCATCAGCGCGTAGATGTTCTTCGGCTCAAGCGTGAGGATGGATTGATATGCTGCTTCCGCACCGGCGAAATCGCCCGAAGCCAACAGCTTCTCCGCCTCCGCCCGCCGCTGTGATATTTCAGCCGTCGCCAAGGGAGGTTGACCGGAAACCGGCGGCGAGCCGTTGGGAGATGTGGCAATTGGCGTCGTCATGGGCCCGCGCACAGGAAACGCTCGAAAAACTAATTCGCCGTTGAAGCAGATATTGGGAGCAGCGAGCTCCACCGACAAATTCAACACCGATCCCGAAAATAGCTCTAACCTGCCAAATAGCAAAGAAAAAGGCGGCGGAACCCTCCATAACGAAGAGGTCCAAACCGCCCTGACAAGCTTGGCTGCAACCTTGGCTATGCAGCCTGTTTAACCGCCGTAGCACCAATTTCAACAGCGCGAGCCGCTAAACGACGCTTCGTTTCCGCTGGCAACTGGCGTGCCGACTTCGCGGTTGGCAGGTCGAGCTGTACGATCGGCCTGGCGACCGGATAAAGCGCCTTGTACTCGGCGGCGTTATCGAACACATCGCGCGGAACGTTGTCGCAATAGGTCTCCGTCGCGGCACCCTCAGCAAAGATGATCGCGTGCTCTTCGAGTTCGACGTGATAGTAGCTGAACGACGCGGGGACATCCGCCCATCGCACAATCGACGAGCCGTTGACCAGCGCTCCCGCAATGGCAAGGACACCGTCAACAAACATCGCGTGCCCCGGCGACACATAAAGATCGCGAGCAGGTGAATTGACGCCTAGCGCGCCAGCCTTGATCAACACCGGCTGTGACTTTGACCTGTCGGAAAACAACATGGCGACCGTCTGGCGGCCGATGAACTTGACCGGCTTCATGCTGCCATCAGCGGTGACAACACGATCACCAATCGCCAGCTTCTCGATCGCCGTTTCGCCAACAGCCGTTCTGATCATTGTCCCGGCAAGGAAGCAGGTGAGTGTGATGCTGGTGTCGTGAGAATTGTCAAAAACGTACGGACCTCCAGCAATATAATTGACGTTTGGAGAACCGCCAGCAACTACCACGCCGCCAGTTAAGGTAGGCGACTCGCTGAAAAAATAATTCACACCGTTGACGTCCGCTCTAAAGTCTCCGTTATTCCAGCCGCCAAAGAAAATAGCTGTCCCATTATCCAAGCCACCTGTTACCGAGAAAGTCTCGTTGGCATTGATTGGATTGGGTGGTGAAAAATTTCCTCCCGCATCAGTCAACAGACCATCGACAAACACCGTACCGGAGTTGCTCAGCGAGTCTATTCCGGTTTCGGTAATGATGGCCGCAGTGCCAGCCACCGAACCTACGCCCGAGATTGTATTACCGGTCATCGCGTACATGTAATAAGCGAACGCCATATTAAATTCTCCTGTACAGTTTGAGCTGTAAAATCGCTATCAAACGGTCAGTGACCGCCCTTTTACCTACTTTTAACGGTAACCATATTCACCATATCACCGTCAACTGGTTTATACATGACTAAACAGCGATCTGTTGGCCTGTTGCCAGATCGCATCTTGGGGGCGATGGCGCGCTGCTCAACCAGCTTAGCACGTACTTCCCAATAGATTTGGTGGGTCTTCACCAAGATCAGACATCACCTTGTTAGTGGTCGCAATGCACACAAACCGAAGCGCTGACATTGCGACCCGCGCTTCGGCTGTTGCAGTCCTGATCTATGGCATCGTGGCTCGCGACCAACGCCTCTGTTTACTTCTAGATAATCTGGAAATCGGCATTCGTGAGTGCGAGACCAACGTCCATGGTTGCGATCTGGACCTGGGCGCTGCCGCCCAATCCATCCGCATCGTAATACAGCGCGCCGCTTGCACTGTCGTAGACCACGCGGTCGGAGGCGTCGGCGGCGGCGCTGCCGATGACGAAAGCCGCTGCTGACAGCGTACCGGTCCCCAGACCCAACCCCGTGAACACGGCGTTCTCCAGGTGCACGGTATCATCGATCACCGCGAAGTCCGTCAGGGTGTCGATGTTGGTGGGTCCGAATGCCGTGTCGAAGACAAAACTGTCGGCACCAGTACCGCCAGTCAGCGTGTCGTTACCCAGTCGACCGCGCAGGGTATCATTCCCGTCCCCACCGTCGAGAATGTTGGCGACATCGTTCCCTATCAGCGTGTTAGCCAGAGTGTTGCCGGTGCCGTTAATCATCGCATTCGCGCTAACTGACAAGTTGAGGAATTCAAGATTGCCACCGAGCGTGTATGAGACGCTGGAGAACACTCGGTCAATCCCACCGGTTGCCTGGACACTATTGGTTTCCGTGACCACATCCAAGCTGGAGTCAACATAGTAATCGTCGCTGCCGTCGCCGCCGATCATTGTATCGTTGCCAGTGCCGCCAGTCAGCACGTCATTGCCGCCATTGCCTATTAGTGCGTCGTCACCTCCGCCGCCCGTGAGCGCATTAGCAGCAGAGTTACCAGTAATCACATTGGCCAGGCCGTCACCTGTTCCGTTAATCGCGGATACCCCGGCAAGCGTCAGATTTTCTATGCCGGTAAAGCTGGTGATGCTCCGCGTGATCGTTGATGTAATCGTATCGACGCCACCGGTATCGATGACCACGTCCGCATCTGCACCAAGTACGTAGGTATCGTTGCCCAGTCCACCACGCAGCGTATCAATGCCAGCGCCGCCGTCTAGGATGTTGGCAGCGTTGTTGCCGACGATCTCATTAACGAGAGCGTTGCCGGTGCCATCAATCACCGCATTCGCGATGACTGAAAGATTGAGATATTCGACGTTACTGCCAAGCGTATGTGAAACACTTGAGAACACACGATCATAACCGCCGGTTGGGTTGGTTTCGCTCACCACATCGAGACTTGTGTCGACATAATAATCGTCGTTGCCAACACCACCGATCATGGTGTCGTTACCCAACCCGCCGTTCAACGTGTCATTGCCGCCGCCACCATCAAGCGTATTGGCGCCGGTGTTCCCGGTGAGCGTGTTGGCCCCGCCGTTGCCGGTGCCGTTGACGCCGCCGGTCAGCAAGACAAGGTTTTCGACGTTGTCGCTGAGCGTAAACGCCGCCGCCGTCGACCGCACCGTATCGGTACCCTGGCCACCGATTTCGAAGACCTGATCGGTCTCGCTGTCGACGATGTAGGTGTCGTTGCCAACGCCGCCAACCAGGATATCATCACCAGCGCCACCATCCAGCGTATTGCCGACGTTGTTGCCGGTGATGCTGTTGCCGAGCGCATTGCCCGTGGCCGACAACGCCGTTCCGGTGAGGACGATGTCCTCGACGTTGGCCGCAAGCGACGTGACGTTGAAGTTGGCAAACACCGTATCGGTGCCTTCGTCAGCCAGTTCAGTGATGCGGACCAATTCTGACGAACTGTCGAGGAAGTAGGTATCATCGCCAGCACCACCGACAAAGGTGTCGATGCCCGTGCCACCGTCGAGGACGTTGGCCTCGGCGTTGCCAGTCAGAGTATTGGCCAAGGTGTTGCCCGTGCCGCTTGAAGCCAAATCGGTCAGCGTCAGGTTCTCGACGTTGGCTGACAGCGTATAGTCAGCTGACGCAAACACGATATCGGTGCCCTGGTTCAAGGCTTCGACGACCACATCGTCAGTGCTGTCGACGATGTAAATATCATCGCCCGCACCGCCGGTCATGGTGTCGTTGCCAGCCAAGCCGTCGATATAATCGCCGTAGACCGTGCCGGTGAGCGTGTCATCGCCCGGGGTTGCACCGCCGATCACCTCATGGGCGCCATTGACGGTGATATCCAGCGTGTTCGTATGCGAACCGCCGTTACCGTCATCGACCGTGTAGCTTGCAGACACGAGCTGCGACTGCCCCGTGTTCAGTGCCTGATAGACGGGGAGCGACGTGTCGAGCGTGTAGTTGCCCGCACCATCCATCGAGAGGCCCGCCGGCACTGGCCCGGTGAGGGCGAAAGTCAGCACATCGCCGACATCGACTTCGCTGGCGGTGACGCTGCCAGTGACGCCGACCGCGTCTTCGCTGATCGCAATGACTTCCGCCATCGCGACAGGCGTGTCGTTGGTACCCGTGATGGTGATCACAAGGTTGGCTGGCGTCGAGG
This sequence comes from Hyphomicrobiaceae bacterium, assembly GCA_031401535.1. Classification (GTDB taxonomy): domain Bacteria; phylum Pseudomonadota; class Alphaproteobacteria; order Rhizobiales; family Hyphomicrobiaceae; genus JAKFWF01. Next base: position 6,803 of record JANNRP010000183.1, read on the forward strand.
TCGCCATGTTGACGTCGGTCGCCGTGAACGGGATCGTCAGAACCAACGGCACACCAACCGCAAGGCTATCGTAGCTCGACGCGTCGAACGAGTACGTGCCATCCGCGTTGAACGTCAGGCCCGTCGGGGCCGGATCGACCAGGGCGTAGGTCAGCGTGGCCGCCTC
>JANNRP010000184.1:0-1673 GCA_031401535.1 Hyphomicrobiaceae bacterium
CGGCGCCGGTCGGCTGCATTCTGAACGCCCAGCCTCCCTATCCGACCGGTGGCCGACACGCCATGGGCCATTTTGTGACGCCGCTGATCTATGGTGCACTGGCGCAAGCCGCTCCCGACCGCGTGCAGGCAGATTCCGGCATGATGAACCTGATCACCTTTCAAGGCCAACGCCGCGATGATCGCCCGTTCTCATGCCTGTATTTCGCTGCCGGTGGTTATGGCGCGCTCGATCGCCTGGACGGTTGGTCAACACTGCCGCATCCGTCCAACATGGCGGTGGTACCTGTCGAGATCTGGGAAACGCTGACCAACATGACGGTTGAAAGTAAGCGACTGATCACCGACTCCGGTGGACCGGGGCGCTGGCGCGGCGGCCTTGGGCAGGAAGTCGTTCTGCGCAACGACACCGGACACCCGTTGACCATGCTCGGCATGGGCAATCGTACTGAGTTTCCGGCGCGCGGACAATTCGGCGGCGGATCCGGATCACTGCGTGTTCATGCGGTTGATGACCGACCGGTCCATGCCAAGGGGCGGATCGAGGTCGCGCCTGGCCAGCGCATCACCTTGACCGAGGCAGGCGGTGGCGGCTTTGGCGATCCGGCAACGCGCGACCGAACGGCACTCGCCGCTGACGTAGCCGACGGCTTGGTAAGTGCCTATGCCGCACGCGACGTCTACCAGCTGCGCGACTAGATCCAACGTTTCGCGATAGATTTATCGCCTCACGTCTCGCGTTCAGTACGGAAGGAAAGTCACCTCATGCCATTCACGGTCGCGATGTACGACAAGTCCTACGAGCACATCGGTCGACGCCTCGATGCCCTCGGATTGGATATCACCGTTCTTACCTTCAGTCGGGACGGGATGTTCCTCGTCGACGGGCGCAAGGTGGCGCCGCGCGACGTCTCGATCGACTACTTCTGGCTCAGCACCCACATCAATACCGATGGCTTCCGCGATGGCGCGTTCGACGTGGTGCTTGGCTGCAAATCGGTTGGTGTGTTGCAGACATTCAATGCCGGACTGGACGCTCCGGTCTACAAGAAGGTCTCTCGGCAAGGGACACGGATCTGCAATAGCAGCGCCCAGGGTGTCGCGATTGCCGAATATGTTCTGGCGCAAGTCTTGAGTGTCGTGCACCCCATCGAACTGCAGCGCGACCTACAGGCCAGGAAGCAGTGGCAGAACACACCCTTCCGCGAACTGTCACAAACCAACTGGCTGATCGTTGGCTTCGGGCCAATCGGGCAGGAGATCGCCAAGCGGGTCAAGGCGTTTGGGGCAACGACTGACGTCATCCGCCGCACGCCCGTATCATCACCGTTCGCCGATACCGTTGGCACGATGGCCAATCTGAAGACGGTGCTTCCGGCAGCCGATGTTATCGTGCTGGCGTGCTCGCTCAACGACGATACACGCGGCATGGCCGACGATGCCTTCTTCGCTGGGGTGAAGCCTGGCGCCATACTGATCAACATCGCCCGCGGCGCCCTCATTAATGATGCAGCCATGATCGCCGCACTTGATAGGGGCCGCCCGGCCACCGCGATACTCGACGTCTTCCACAAAGAGCCGCTGCCAGCCGACGACCCGTTGTGGGTGCACCCCAAAGTGCGGCTGACCTCGCACACATCGTTTGCCGGAAGCGGTGGTCGCCAACGGTGGGAT
>JANNRP010000185.1:0-10307 GCA_031401535.1 Hyphomicrobiaceae bacterium
GGCGTTTATATTGCCCTGATTGCCCGCATCACGCGCTCGACAATGCTTGAAGTGTTGAGCCAGGACTACATCCGCACAGCCCGCGCGAAAGGCCTCGGCCAGCGGGCGACCTTGTTCGTCCATGCGTTGAAAAATGCCGCCGTGCCCATTGTTACCGTCATCGGCATCGGTATCGCCTTGTTGATCGGCGGTGCCGTCGTCACCGAAAGCGTGTTCGCCATCCCGGGACTTGGCCGTTTGACCGTCGATGCCATTTTGCGGCGTGACTATCCTGTGATCCAGGGGCTCGTGCTGATGTTCAGTTTTGTCTACGTGCTGGTCAACCTGCTGATTGATCTGTCCTACACCGTTCTCGATCCGAGGATTCAGTATTGAGCCTGTCATCGCCCATCGCTGCGGCACCCGTTACCAAACTGCCGAACAGCAGTGCCCCAACTGCATTTCCAGATTTGGCGCCGGTGCTGCCGCCCGTCAAAGTATACAAGGGGTTGCTCGGTTTTATTGTTCGCTATCCCAGCATTGCCATCGGTGGCGGATTGCTTCTCTTCATGCTGCTGGCAGCCCTGCTTGCGCCGATCTTGTGGACCGTCGATCCAACCTCAATTGCACCGTCGAAACGGACACGCTCACCCGGCGCCGAGTATTGGTTCGGCAGCGACATGCTGGGACGCGACATTTATTCCCGCATTATGTACGGAGCCCGCGTTTCTCTGTTGGTCGGGTTCTCGGTCGCACTTATCGCATCAACTGTTGGTCTGCTGATCGGCCTCGTGTCCGGCTTCGTTCGTTGGGCGGATGGCCTGATCATGCGGATCATGGACGGTATGATGTCGATCCCGCCGATCTTGCTCGCCATCGCCCTGATGGCGTTGACCCGTGGCAGTGTCGGCAACGTTATCGCAGCGATCGCACTGGCAGAAATCCCACGTGTCTCGCGCCTGGTACGCGGTGTGGTCCTGTCAGTACGCGAGCAGCCGTTTGTCGATGCCGCCATCGCGTCTGGCACGCGCACGCCAATGATTATCTGGCGGCACATTTTACCCAACACGCTCGGACCGCTCACAGTGCAGGCAACCTACATCTGTGCGTCGGCCATGATCATTGAGGCGATCCTCTCGTTCATTGGTGCCGGCACGCCGCCTACGATCCCGTCCTGGGGAAACATCATGGCCGAGGGCCGCGCGCTCTGGCAGGTGAAGCCGTTTATCGTTTTCATCCCAGCCTTTTTCCTGTCACTGACGGTTCTTGCCGTGAACCTACTGGGCGACGGATTGCGCGATGCGCTGGACCCGCGCGCATCGAAGGGACGTTGATCTGAATGGCACTCCTCGAAGTTGAGAATTTACGGACTCACTTCCGTACTCCCGGCGGCATTGTCCGTGCTGTCGACGGCATCTCGTTCCATGTCGACGAAGGCGAAGTACTGGCAATCGTTGGCGAGAGCGGATGCGGCAAGTCTGTTACCGCAATGTCGATCCTGAGGCTGATCCCAGAGCCGCCAGGACGCAGCGCAGGTGCGGTTCGTTTCGGCGGTCAGGATCTTCTATCACTGCCTGAGCCCGAGATGCGGAAAATCCGCGGCAACGATATCTCGATGGTCTTTCAAGAGCCGATGACATCGCTCAATCCGGTGCTGACCATTGGACGTCAGATTGGCGAGGCGCTTCGATTACACCAGGGGCTCGACAAAGAACAGGCGACCCAGCGGGCGATTGAAAGCCTCAAGATCGTCGGCATCCCGGAGCCAGAGCGCCGCGTCACGCAGTACCCGCATGAGCTATCGGGAGGTATGCGCCAACGGGTCATGATCGCCATGGCGCTCGCCTGCTCGCCAAAACTGTTGATCGCGGACGAGCCTACCACGGCACTCGATGTCACGGTGCAGGCACAAATCCTCGACCTGATGCGCCAGCTCAACGAGCGCACAGGATCGGCGATTATTCTCATCACTCACGATCTTGGAGTGGTTGCCGAAATGGCACAACGAGTGGTCGTGATGTACGGCGGCCGTAAGGTTGAGGAAGCGCCAGTAAATGCGCTATTTGCGACGCCCCGCCACCCCTATACGCAAGCACTGCTTGGCTCGGTGCCCCGGCTCGCTGGTGATCATGAGCCGACCGAACGGATACGTCTCGCGGAAATCCCAGGCGTCGTGCCGTCGCTGCGGGACGAGATTGCGGGTTGCATTTTTGCGCCGCGTTGTGCTCACGCGACCGAGCGCTGCCATCAGGCCTATCCGCCGCTGGAGCCTAAGGGCGGGGGGCATTCGGTTGCCTGCTGGGAGAGCGACCGGCTTACTGCACAGAAAGTCCGGGTGAGCGCATGACGACGCCAGTTCTCGAAGTCAGCAATCTAAAAAAGCACTTCCCTATCAAGCGTGGATTGTTTGGGCGCGCGGTCGGACAGGTGAAGGCGGTTGACGGTCTGAGCTTCTCAATTGGCCCGGGTGAAACACTTGGTCTGGTTGGTGAGTCTGGATGCGGCAAATCAACGGCTGGCAAGTTGATCCTGCGCCTGATCGAGCCGACCGAAGGCCAAATTTTCCTCGGCGGCAAGCGCATAGAAAGTCTCTCTCGCGGCGAAATGCGTGCCGAACGGCGCGGGCTGCAAGTGGTTTTTCAGGACCCCTATTCGTCGCTCAATCCGCGCATGCGCGCTGTCGATATCGTCGGCGAGCCCTTGCGCAATTACGAGACCTTGCTGAAATCGGAGATCGAGGCGCGGGTTGTCGAGTTGTTTCGCAAGGTCGGTCTGCGGCCAGATCAGCTGAGCCGTTATCCGCATGAGTTTTCCGGTGGTCAGCGCCAACGCCTCGTGATTGCACGTGCGCTCGCCTTGAACCCCAAGGTTATCGTCTGCGATGAGCCCGTGTCGGCCCTCGACGTGTCCGTGCAGGCCCAAGTCATCAACCTGTTAATCGATCTCCAGGCTGAATTCGGACTGTCGTATCTGTTCATCGCTCACGATCTGGCCGTGGTGCAACATATCTCCCATCGGGTAGCGGTGATGTACCTTGGCCGCATCGTCGAGTTGGCCGACAAGAAGGCGTTGTTCAAAAGTCCGCAGCATCCCTACACGGAAGCGCTCCTATCGGCCGTGCCGGTGCCTGATCCGACGGTGAAATCAAAGCGCATCATTTTGGCCGGCGATGTGCCGAGCCCGATCAATCCACCATCAGGCTGTCACTTCCACACCCGTTGCCCCTACGTGGAGGCGCGCTGCAAAGTCGATACTCCGCTGTTGCGTGAGGTAGCGTCCGGTCACTTCGCCGCGTGCCATCTGCGCGGTGGCCCGGCGGCCGGATCGGTTTGATATGGCTGGCTCCAAAACGGTCCGCGTGGTGGTCAACACCAACGCTGTATCCGTGGACGAGCAATACGGATCAAAGCGTTCGGCCGTGCTGCCGCAAACAGCATTCGATGCCGCCCATGCAGAAATCTCCCGTTGGCCGGGCTATCGGCCAACACCGCTGATCCGGTTGCCCGGCCAAGCAGCGGCTTTGGGCATCGCTGATCTCCTGTACAAGGATGAAGCGTCGCGCTTCGGCCTGGGCAGCTTCAAGGCGCTCGGTGGCGCCTATGCTGTGATGCGGCTGCTCTGCCAGCAACTCGCAACTGCAGGGGTGCGGGAACCGGTGACTTCGGCCGATCTAATCGGCGGACGCTATAGCAAACTCGTGCGCTCAATCACTGTTACGTCCGCAACGGACGGCAATCACGGCCGCTCGGTGGCGTGGGGTGCGCGCATGTTCGGCTGTCGCTGCGTGATCTTTATCCACGAGCACGTCAGTGATCATCGTCGGCAGGCAATCGAGGCATACGGCGCCGACGTCATACGAACGAATGGTGGCTATGACGACAGCGTCCGCCATGCGTTTGCCGAGGCGCGCCAGCATGACTGGTTCGTGATCCAGGATACGGCCACGGCCGACTATATCGAGGCGCCCCGCGACATCACCACCGGCTATGGTGTTATTGCGACTGAAATCATGATGCAGATGGAGCAGCCGCCGACGCATGTCTTCGTTCAGGCCGGAGTTGGCGGATTGGCCAGCGCAATCTGTGCCCAATTCTGGCTCCGTTGGAGCCCACGCCCGAAGTTCATCGTACTCGAGCCAACGCGCGCCGACTGCGTATCTCAGAGCCTTGCCAGAGGCCGACGCGTGGATGTGGTCATCACAGAAGAAACGGTGATGGCGGGGTTATCTTGCGGAGAAGTGTCAACGCTCGCGTGGGACATTCTGAAGGATGGCGCCGATGCTGCCATCGCCATTGACGACCGCTACGCAATTGAGGGGATGCAGGCGTTCGCCACCCCCGTTGGCGGCGACCCGGCGATCGTCGCCGGAGAGTGCAGTGGCGGTGGGCTAGGCGCCCTGCTGGCCTTGCACCAGCGCCCAGACTTGCGCGCCCTGCTCGGCATTGACAGCCCATCATCCGTACTACTGATTGGCACGGAAGGCGCTACGGACCCGGCAATTTACGCACAGGCCGTCGGGCGAACACCAAGGGAGGTTGTGGCATCATGAGCCGGATCATTACCGTCGGCGCCGCTCAGTTAGGGCCCATTCAACGTTCCGAAAGCCGGTCATCTGCGGTCACCCGCATGATCGATCTGATGCGGCAGGCGAAAAGCCATGGCTGCGATCTCATCGTCTATCCGGAAGCGGCGCTGACCGCATTTTTTCCCCATTGGTGGATGGAGGATGAGGCCGAGATCGACTCCTATTTTGAATCGACCATGCCGACGAACGAGACTGCACCGCTGTTCACCGAAGCTGCCAGACTCGGGATTGGATTCCACCTTGGCTACGCCGAAAGCGCCCATGAGGGTGGCCGAAAACGCCGCTTCAACACCGCTATTCTCGTCGATAGATCTGGCACTATTGTCGGCAAATATCGAAAGATCCATCTTCCGGGCCATCCCGATCACCAGCCCCTTAATGCCTTCCAGAACCTCGAGAAGCGTTATTTCGAAACCGGCAATCTCGGCTGGCGCGTATGGCGGAGCATGAACGCCAACATCGGCATGATGATCTGTAATGACCGCCGCTGGCCGGAAAGTTATCGTGTGATGGGCCTGCAGAGCGTCGAGATGATCCTGCTGGGCTACAATACGCCGAAGCACAATCCGCCGGCGCCTGATCACGATCGGTTGGGTAATTTTCACAACCAGCTCGTGATGCAAGCTGGTGCCTACCAAAACGCCACCTGGGTTGTCGGCGTCGCCAAGGCTGGCATGGAGGCCGGTGTCGACCAGATCGGCGGATCGTGCATTATCGCCCCCACCGGCGAGGTGGTTGCCCAGGCCGTGACCGAGGGTGACGAACTGGTCGTCGCACGCTGCGACTTGGATCTCGGCCTCAGCTATAAGGCCTCGACGTTTAACTTCGCCCGTCATCGCGAGCCTGAGCACTACAAGATGATCGTCGAACGCAAGGGTGCCATCCTGCCCAACGGACTTTCCTAGACGCCAAGCTGACGCCTAAGGTCGCTACGGAGGACTACCATGACAGCACCCATGACCTACGACTTGATCCTGCGCGGCGGCCGCGTCATTGATCCATCGCAGAATATCGACGGGGTGATGGATGTCGGATTTTCGGGCGGCAAGTCAGCGGGCGTCGCCAAGTCGCTCAAAGGCGGCCCCAAGACCGAGATCCGCGACGTCACCGGTTATATCGTGACACCCGGCCTTATCGATATGCACACGCATGTCTATTGGGGTGGCACGTCGCTCGGTATCGATGCCGATGAGTTCTGTCGGACCTCCGGCGTGACAACGTCAATCGACACTGGCAGTGCCGGTCCCGGAAACTTTGCCGGTTTCCGCCGCCACGTGATCGAACGGAGCGAGGCGCGCATCCTCGCCTACCTGCACGTATCGTTCGCCGGTATCTTCGGGTTCTCGAAAACGATCATGGTGGGCGAAAGCGAGAATATCCGACTGATGGCGCCGAAGGAGGCGGCCATTGTGGCTGATGCAAACCGCGACGTGATCGTCGGGATCAAGGTCCGGGTCGGACGTCACTCGTCTGGCGATCAAGGTAGCGCACCACTCAACATGGCACTTCAGGTTGCCGAGGAAGTGGGTATGCCGCTGATGGCACATATCGACCATCCGCCGCCGTCTTATGAAGAAGTGCTTGATGTGCTGCGGCCAGGGGATGTGCTGACCCATGCTTTCCGGCCGTTCCCGAATTCTCCCTGCACGTCGCAGGGTACCGTCAAGCAGGCGGTGCTCGCCGCTCGCAAACGGGGCGTACTATTCGACATTGGCCATGGCCAAGGATCGTTTGCCTTCAAAACCGCGCGCGCCATGCTCGCTAACGGTTTCTATCCCGACACGATCTCATCTGACGTCCACGCGCTTTGTATCGATGGCCCAGCCTTCGATCAGGTGACAACGATGTCGAAGTTCCTGTGCATGGGCATGCCACTGGTCGAAGTCATCAAGGAAAGCACAGCCAATGCCGGCATGGCGCTTCGGCGCCCGGAACTCGGCACGCTGAAAGCCGGTAGTGCTGGTGACGCCACTATACTATCGGTGAAAGATGGCAGCTTCGACTATGTCGATGTCGTCGGCGAGCATTTGATCGGTGACAAGCGCATTGTCTCCGAGGGCGTTGTCCTGAAAGGCAAATGGTGGCACGGCGCTGAAGGCGTGGGCAAAATCGCAAAGGGCTAGTTCGACAAGCGTCGCGCTGCTTACACCACCAGTTGGTCAAACAGCGCCGCGGTCTCCGCCAGCGTATCGCGCAGCATGCCTTCGAGCTTATCGAAGCTTGGCACGTCACCGACCTGCGCTAGCAATCTCTTCAGTCCATGTGGCGCAGTTGTCGGCTCGAACGTGCCGTCGAAGCACAGCCGCAAAATTTGCGTCAGGTCCGACAATAACCGAGCTGCGGGCACCAATATGTCAGCGGCTGGATCAGATAGTAGCCCTGCCGACCGCAATCGCTCAAACCCCGCGACCGTACCCGTGCTCAGACAATGCGGGTGGGATGAGCCATACACGAGTTGCAGGTGCTGAACAATGAATTCGAGATCCACGAGCCCGCCCCGTACCTGCTTCAGATCCCAAATGTCATCGGTGCCCTTCTCGGTTGCAATCAATGTCCGCATCTTGCGGACATCGGCAGCAATGGTTGTACGATCGCGCGACCGCGTGAGTGCATCGTGAATCGCAGAATCGACCCGTGCCCGCAGGTCATCTGGACCGGTTAGTACACGTGCCCGGGTCAGCGCCATGTGCTCCCATGTCCACGCCTCAGACGTCTGGTAGTCGACGAAGCTCGACAACTGCGTCGCAACCGGTCCCTTCTGACCGGAAGGGCGCAACCGCATGTCGACATCGTAAAGACGTCCTTCGGCGGTTGGCGCAGATAGAGCACTGATCAAGCGCTGCGTCAGACGCGCATAGTACTGACTGACAGCCAGCGGCTTCGGACCGTCCGATTGGGCCGCATCGGCGGCATAATCGTAAACCACAATCAGGTCGAGATCAGATGCCGCCGTCATCTCGCGACCACCGAGCTTGCCCATCGCGACAATCGAGGCACCACCACCGGGAACATGGCCATGGGTGGTTGCAAAGTCGGCCTCAACCACCGCCTGCGATGATTTAATCAACTCCTCAGCCAGCTGCGTATACGCACCGCCTGCCTCTGCAGCGCGAATTCCGCCCGACAGCACCCGCACGCCAATGATGAACGACTGCTCGTTGCCAACGACCCGAACCCGATCCAGAGCATCCTGGAAGTCGGTGGCGGCTGCAACCTCGGCCGCAATCAGCGACCTTGTCTCTGCCCTCGTGGGCAAGGCGCCGATCACCTTGGGGTCCAGAACGGCATCGAGCAGTCGCCGTCTGCGACTTAGTATCCGCGCCAGCCGGGGGGCCGATCCCATGATTTGGGCAATGAGCAGTAGCAAACCTGGATTCTGACCCAGCAGGCCGAACAGTTGCACACCCGCCGGTAATTCCGATAAAAACCGATCGAAACTGCCAAATGCAGAATCTGGATCGGCCGTTTGCGCCAGCGCCTCGATCAGCAACGGTTGAACGACCGTTAGGCGTTCCCGCGCAGCGGACGACGAGACGGCCCGATAGCGCCCATGATGCCAACCCCGAACGGTTGCAACAACCTGCGAGGGTTGTGAAAAGCCCATTCGGGCCAACGCAGTTAGCGTGCCCGGATCATCAGCCTCTCCGGCGAACACCATATTGACGCCACCGCGCGTCAATTTTGGACTGTCCTCAAACAGCACGGCATAGTGTTTTTGCACGGTGGACAGCCGATTGATCAGAGCACTGGCAAGATCAGCCACTGTATCGTAGCCGGAAAACCGTGCAAAACGTTCGAGCGCCGCATCGTCGCTTGGTAACTCTTGCGTTTGCTCGTCGTTGATCATCTGCAAACGATGTTCGAGCATCCGCAGGTAGCAGTAGGCTTCCGTCAGTTCATCGCGTACGTGTGGCTTGATCCAGGATCGTTCCGTCAACCGACCCAGTGCATCCAGTGTCGCTGGCGTGCGCACATCGGCCTGGCGACCGCCAGCAATCAACTGTTGAGTCTGGGCAAAAAATTCGATCTCCCGGATGCCCCCACGACCGACTTTGATGTTGTGTCCGGCAACCGCAATCTCACCAAAACCACGATAGGCGTGAATCTGCCGCTTCATCGCATGAATATCGGCGATGGCCGCATAATCTAGATACTTGCGCCAGATGTACGGGGCTAGATCCTGCAACAGGGCGTTGCCTGCCCCCAGGTCGCCGGCAACCGGGCGCGCCTTGATCATGGCAGCCCGCTCCCAGTTCTGTCCGAAGCTTTCGTAGTAGTGCATCGCCGCCTCGGTCGACAGGGCAACCTGAGTGGCGCCTGCGTCGGGACGCAATCGCAGATCCGTCCGGAAAACGTAGCCGTCCCCGGTCCGCTCCTGCATCAGTTTGACCAATTCACGAGTCAAACGGACGAAAAATAGCTGCGGTTCGACACCGAGCTTTAGTCGGGCTTTATGCAGATCGTAGAAAACGATCAGGTCAATATCACTGGAATAATTGAGCTCAAATGCACCAAACTTCCCCATGCCGAGTACGATGTAACCGGACGATTTGTCGGGAGCAGGGTCTCCAGCATCGCTCAGCCAATCGCCTTTGGCGACGGCCTGACGGAACAGGAAGCGCACCGAAGCATCGAGGGCCGCGCCTGCCGTATGCGTGAGTACGCGGGTGACTGTCATCACAGGCCAGACACCGCCCAGATCAGCCAAAGCACTCAAGAGTGCAACCTCGGTCTTGTAGACCCGCAAAAGTGACATCATCACGGCGTACGAGGTGACGCCAGCTGCATCCGTCTCCAACCGCGCCGACAGTGCAGAAAAGTGCGCGTCAGGATCTACATGCAGCAGTCGGATCAGACGTTCCGGATCGCGCAACACCAATCCGGCCAAATAGGGCGACCCTTCGAGCATGCCATTGACGAGTGCCCGCACCCGCTTGTCGGCCAGAACGCAGCTATTTGGCAATCCCGCGACCGCCGCATCGAGGTCGGCTAAACGCGGGTCGACCCCTTGTGCATTTGGCGCGGTCGAAAGCTGTTGCCAGAACGGCTGATTTCCTGCTGCATCTACACTCATCGGGTTTGCCTTCGCACCTGCGGCCTGATCGCGACTGGCAATTCAAGTACAACCCGCAATCCTGGCTGGTTATCTTCGAGAATAACCCGCCCGGCGTGAAGACGCGCCACCGCTGCCACCAAACTCAACCCGAGCCCTGTACCGGGGCGACTGCGGCTCTGATCCAGACGCACGAAGCGCTTCATGACGCGTGCCCTGTCGGTCGCTGGAATGCCCGCACCCCGATCGCCCACACTCAATTGCACCCCATCCAGCCCCACCACCACAGCCAGCGAGATCTCCTTCTCTGCACCGGCGACACTTGGCACGCCATATTTCAAGGCATTGTCGATAAGATTGGCGATAACTTGGCCGATCAACTGGCGATTTGCGACGACACCGGCCGTACTCGGCACCATCATTATGATGCGCTGACCTGCCTCCTCAGCCACAGGCTCATACAGTTCTGCGATATCACGAACGAGTTGAGCCAGATCAAAAGGTTCGAGGCTGGCCGCGGTTGCACTGGCTTCCAGTCGCGCAATCAACAACAGGGCATCGAAAGTCTTTATAAGATCATCGGCGTCCTCGATCACGCGTTCGAGGCCACGCACCGGCACCTCGCCGCCGCTGGTATCTCGCAATGCGGCCTCGGCGCGATTGCGCAACCGATTGAGTGGCGTCTTCAAA
>JANNRP010000186.1:0-41236 GCA_031401535.1 Hyphomicrobiaceae bacterium
CCGGTTACCAACAGGGGATAAGCGATACCAGTCAGGGCCGTGAACAACAGCAGCATAACGATAGCCGGGCGAATGTGCGTGAGCATGGTGTTTGTTCCTCAGGCGAGATGCAGCGCAACGATGATCACGTCGATGAACTTGATGCCGACAAAGGGGGCCACAAGACCACCGAGACCATAGATCGCGAGATTACGTTTCAACAGGGCTGCCGCACCCACTGGCCGATAGGTAACGCCTTTGAGGGCGAGTGGGATCAGCACGACAATGATCAGCGCATTGAAGATCACCGCCGACAGGATGGCGCTTTGGGCGGTGCCAAGCTTCATGAGGTTAAGCGCGCCAAGTTCCGGGTAGGTCACGAGAAACAGCGCTGGAATGATGGCGAAGTACTTGGCGACGTCGTTGGCGATGGAAAACGTGGTTAGAGAGCCGCGCGTCATCAGAAGCTGCTTGCCGATCTCGACGATCTCAATAAGCTTGGTAGGATTGCTGTCGAGATCGATCATGTTCCCGGCCTCACGAGCGGCCTGTGTGCCAGACTGCATGGCGACACCGACATCGGCCTGGGCGAGAGCTGGGGCATCGTTTGTGCCATCGCCGCACATGGCGATCAGACGGCCTTTACCCTGCTCGGCACGAATATAGGCAAGCTTGTCCTGCGGAGTTGCTTCGGCAATGAAATCGTCCACGCCGGCTTCAGATGCGATGGCTGCGGCAGTCACCGGATTATCGCCCGTCACCATCACGGTTCTAATTCCCATTGCTCGCAGGGCGGCAAATCGCTCCTTGATGTCGGGCTTCACCACATCCTTGAGGTGAATGACGCCGAGCAATCGACCCGACGATGCCACAGCCAGTGGCGTACCGCCGGTCTGGGAAATCCGATCAACCGCATGGCGAAAGGTCGGTGGTGCATTGTCGATGGTCATTCCCAGATATTTCAGCACGGCATCGACAGCGCCCTTGCGGACACTAATAGCGCCATCGTCAACACCGGACAGCCGGGTGGTGGCCGAAAAGGCCACGATCTTGGCTGTGGTCTGATTTATGGCTGGAACCGGGCGCGCGAATTGTCCCTTTGCCAACGCTACGATCGAGCGCCCTTCCGGCGTCTCGTCGCTGAGACTTGCAGCGTACGCGGCGTCGGCCAGATCCGGATCGTCAACGCCCAAAACCGGCACGAATTCGGTTGCGAGCCTGTTGCCGTAGGTAATCGTGCCGGTCTTGTCGAGTAGCAGGGTGTCGACGTCGCCGGCCGCCTCGACGGCACGTCCGGACGTGGCGACGACGTTGAATCGGATCAGTCGATCCATGCCGGCAATTCCGATGGCCGACAGCAAGCCGCCGATCGTCGTTGGAATCAAAGTGACCAGTAGGGCGACGAGCACGGTAACCGACAGCGCCGTGCCAGAGTATCCAGCCAGCCCCCACAAGGTGACAACCGCGATCAGAAAGACGAGTGTCAAACCTGACAACAGGATCGACAATGCCAATTCGTTCGGCGTCTTCTGTCGCTCGGCACCTTCAACCAGTGCGATCATACGATCGAGGAAGCTCGATCCTTGTGCGGCCGTGACGCGAACCTTGATCCAGTCGGACAGAACCTGGGTGCCACCGGTCACGGCTGAACGGTCGCCGCCCGATTCACGGATGACGGGGGCTGATTCACCGGTCACTGCGGACTCGTTGACTGATGCGATACCTTCTATGATCTCGCCGTCAGCCGGAATGAGATCCCCCGCCTCGACAAGTACGACGTCGCCGACGATGAGGTCGAGTGCCGATTTCGGCTCCCAGAGGTCGTCCTTTCGATCGTCCGGATGCAGCAGGAGTTTGGCACGAGTATCGGTCCGCGTTCGCCTTAGCGCATCGGCCTGCGCCTTCCCACGACCTTCGGCGACCGCCTCGGCGAAGTTTGCAAACAACACCGTGATCCACAACCAGGCAGCGATCTGGCCGGAAAACAGCGGGTTGCCGCTGCCAATGAGTAGTTCCCTGACAAATATGACCGTAACCAGCGCCGCAACCACCTCGGTCACGAAGATCACAGGGTTTCGCACAAGTTCGCGCGGGTCGAGTTTGCGCAGTGCGTCGACTGTCGCGCGTCGCAGGATCGTGCCGTCGAACAGTTTTAATTCTGATGCATTGGCAGACATGGTGTTCTCCGTCAGTAGGTCTTGGCGCCGAGCATCACGAAGTGCTCGACAATGGGGCCAAGTGCGAGGGCCGGAAAATATTGCAGGCCCCCCAGAATGAGGATGACGCCCACCAGCAGCCCGATGAAGAGTGGGCCATCAGTCGGAAACGTTCCCTTGGATGCGGGCACCTTGGCCTTGGAGGCGAGCGAACCGGCGATCGCCATTACGGGGACGATGTAGGCAAAGCGGCCGAGCATCATGGCGATGCCCATGGTCGTGTTGTACCAGGGCGTATTGGCACTAAGACCTGCGAACGCTGAACCATTGTTGCCGGCACCGGACGAGTAGGCATAAAGGATCTCGGAAAGTCCGTGCGGCCCAGCGTTGGCGAGGCTTGCCAGTGCACTGGGCAGCAACAATGCGACGGCGCTGAACCCAAGGATGGCCGTCGGTAAGATCAGCAGTGCCAACATGGCGAGCTTCATTTCCCGAGCCTCGATCTTTTTGCCGAGATACTCAGGTGTCCGGCCAACCATGAGCCCTGCCACGAACACGGCGACGATCGCCATGACGATAATGCCGTAGAGGCCAGAACCGACGCCGCCGGGCAGGATCTCACCCAACTGGATGAGAAACATCGGAACCAGGCCACCCAATGGCGTGAGCGAACCGTGCATCGCATTGACGGCACCACACGACAAGGCGGTCGTGACCGCCACGAACAGTGCCGACATAGCTTGGCCGAAGCGGACTTCCTTGCCTTCCATATTGCCGCCCGCTGGGTCAACGCCAAGGGTGGACAGGATCGGATTGCCGGCTGCCTCGGCCCAGTACACCGCTCCGATGCCGACGATGAGCAAGAGGCCCATTGCCCATAGCAGCGCTTGCCCTTGCCGCGCGTCACCAACCATGCGGCCGAAGGCAAATGGCAATGCCATCGATACGACCAGCATGCTCCAGATTTGCAGCATGTTTGACCAAGCGCTCGGATTCTCGAACGGATGCGCTGAGTTGGTGTTGAAGAAGCCACCACCGTTGGTGCCCAGTTGCTTGATGGCTTCCTGGCTCGCGACAGGCCCAAGTGCGATGACCTGTTTCGCACCCTCGACCGTGGTCGCGTCAACTGAGCTCTGCAAGGTCTGCGGCACACCTAAGATTACGAAGCCCAGTGCGACAACGAATGCCAGAGGCAACAACACATAAAGGATCGTGCGTGTCAGGTCGGTCCAGAAATTACCGAGCGTCGTCGCGCCGCTGCGTGCGAACGCGCGCGTGATGGCAGCCGCGAGCGCGATGCCGGTTGCTGCCGACAGGAAATTCTGAACCGTCAACCCGGTCATCTGCACGAAGTGGCTCATCGTCGTCTCGCCACCGTAAGCCTGCCAGTTCGTATTTGTGACGAAGCTGACGGATGTGTTGAAGGCAAGATCGGGCGCGATGCCTGAGAAGCCGTGCGCATTACCTGGCAAGAAAGCCTGGAACCTCTGGATCGCATAGAGCAGCAGGAACCCGGTGAGACTGAACACGAGCATGGCCAAGGTGTAGGCAAGCCAACTCTGCTCTTTTTGCGGGTCGATCCCGGCCAGTCGATATAGTCCGGTCTCGACAGGTGCGAGCACCGGCGAGAGGACGGTTCGCTCTCCTTCGAGAACCTTGGCCAGATAAACACCGAGTAGCCGGGCAGCGGCGAGCGCTGCCAGCAAGACAAGGACAATTTGCAGCCATCCACTCAAGGTCATGGCTTTCAACTCCGATTATGTAAGGTGATGTGACCAGACAGCCGACCCGCTCGATGTGGAGCACGCCAGGCGGCCGACCAGGACTTAGAATTTTTCCGGCCGCAGCAACGTGAAGATCAGGTATGCCGCAAGGCCAATGGCGACCGCGCCACCAAGGATGACTTCAAACATGGGGGGTAGCCTTTCTAGAGCCGTTCACAGCCGAAGGCGTAAAGCGCTAACAGGCCAAACAGGCCGCACCCGAGCGCAAGGTAAATAACATCGGCCATGGGCAGGTCTCCTGTATCCGTCAGAGCCTTTAACTTCGGCGTCTTTGCATAAGGAATCGATACCGATTGCATGTCACAGGCATAAAGACGGCATAAGGATCGCGACCTGCTTTTTCGCCCTGCAAGGGATAGTGCGAGCACGCGACGATGCCGGGCATTCAACGCTTAGCTCGCCAAAGACACATGCGGTTTGTAAATCCCGGACATAGTGCCTCGAGGATAATCAAGGCAGGTTGCTTGAGTAATCCGATGACTTTGCGCTCTAGCCAATCGCATGCCAGCCTGAGGCATAAGAAGGCGCCCGCCGCGCTGGCAATTTCGCTCCACGTCATGCGCGGAAACCAAAACGCAAGGTCGCGGAACGACACGTCGAGAAACAGTCCGTCGATAAGTCCAGAGGTTGGATGACAGACCCATGCATCGCTGGGTGAGATAGCAAAACCGATCGCGTAAATCATGCTTGACCGTCCGTTGTCCAAGCTGCTGGAGACAGGACGATCAGCGGGTGCATCTTAGGCAGAAGCCCTTGATAGGAAGGATTTGGAGCGATCCAAATCGAGCCCATGGATCACAACGCAGCTGGTACGCTGTTACGTGCATGTTCTGGCAATGACATGAATGCGAAGAAATAAAACGAACCGATAACTCAAAAAATATCAATGAAAACAATAAGATATACGATTATAATCGCGTTGAATGGTATTAAATGTTAAGCATCAAATCGAATGAACTTGCAGAAATTGCTTTTGCCATGCGACACATTTAACGCTTTCGGAACGGAACGCATCAAATGGCATGGCGTGAACATAGCATTGGCTTGCATCGAGAGCCCGAGATGGACGAGGACGTCGACCATTCGTTCCGCGCAGAACAGGCCTTTCAGGCGTTCAAGTCTGCTGTTGTGAAGCCGTTGATGGCGTTATCGTTTGACGCGCCATTGGAGGCTCGCCAGTTACTAAGCCGATTGCGCGACCAGTTGGATGCGTGTGACACGCTGATCGACGATGTGGAACCGGCAACTGCGGTTTCGGCGCCGACTGTTATAAGCGGTGCTGCGTCTGCACATACGGTCGTCTCGAAGCCGCTTGCCGACGACATTGGCCGCAATCAGCGCAGCCGGGTGCGTGAGATGCTGCTGTTGGAAACACTGGAAGCGGATAAGCGAGCGTTTGCACTGTCGCAACTTGTGCACGCGCTAGAGACTGGTGGCTTCAGCGATACCAGCGCTGCCGTGGTCTCGCAATTGCATCGGTTGAAAAAACTCGGGATCATCGATCAACCGGCCAACGGCATGTACATAATTACGCAGGAAGGTCTCGGCCATTTGCGGCGGCTGCGGCAGAATTTTGGACCGATGCTGCGCCGGTCGTAAATCTTGATTGATGGCAGGAAATTTCCCAACCTGTGCCCGCAGGCACACTCTCTACCCAACCGCTGCCGCATTCTAAACCAATAAGCTGCACGCGCGAATTATGGAATCAGCATCGGCGATGAGCGGCTGAATCGGGTATGGGGAACGTATCATGTGCCGCTGGATCGCTTATTTGGGTGAGCCCGTCTTCGTCGAAGATTTTGTGTGCATGCCCTGCCAATCGCTGATTGCCCAGAGCCGTCATAGCCGCGAAACACATACTGAAACCAATGCCGACGGTTTTGGTCTCGGCTGGTACGGCGAGCGTGAAATGCCGGGCGTGTTCCGCGATATTCGTCCCGCCTGGAACGATGAAAATCTCAAGAGTATCGCACATCAGATTCGCGCACCGCTGTTCTTCGCGCATGTGCGTGCGTCGACTGGAACGGCGACCACACGAGCCAACTGCCACCCTTTCAGCCACGGTCGCTTCCTGTTCATGCACAATGGCCAGATCGGTGGGTACGACCGGTTGCGCCGACGGATCGACGGCATGATTCCCGATGACCTTTATGACGGGCGTGGCGGGACCACGGATAGCGAAGCGCTGTTCCTGATGATGGTAGGCGATGGCTTAGGCACCTCCCCTAAGTCTACGTGCACGCGCATCATAGAGACCGTGGCGCGACTGCAGGCGGATGCTGGCATCACCGACGCGTTTCGGTTCACCGCTGCCTGGAGCGAAGGCACCACAATTTATGCCGTGCGCTATGCGAGCGATCTGCAACCGCCCTCGCTTTATACGAAATCCCTCGGCGACGGCAGCGGGACCCTCGTCGTATCCGAACCCCTCGATGACGTCCGTGATGGCTGGCAGGCGGTGCCGTCACAGAGTTTCGTGACGGTCACTCGCTCCGGCGTGCAGGTCGAGCCGATCGAGGTCAAAACGCGGATGTTGCAGCGCGCTGGTTAACAACTCCTGGCGTTTGTCAGAGGAGCCTTGGGAACATCGCGCACCTCGCGGCGTTGTTGGTCGTAGTGCGATCGAAACTACTGCAACCGAGGTACCCCATGAAATTATCAGTCTTCGTTGCTCTGTTGGTCTTGACTGCGATCCCAGCAGCAGCACAAACGGTCGTACCACAGAAGACAACGCCACCCATTAACCCGGCGGTGCCTTGTGTCGCTGGACCCGCGACGTCTCACTCGACCACCAAGGATATGACGGTGCCGAACGGTACGCCATCAACGGCGGCGCAGCCGCCAGTTGCAGGCGAGCGGCCGACGGCTGAGGCGACGGTTCCATGCAACTGGCCCATGCCCTCGGCTTCTCCGTTGACGAAGGAGCAAACGAAGCCCAAGACCTGACGCGAACGCAGGGCAGCTTGGCGGCTGGTGATCGACGATTGTGAGGTGACAGGCTAATCGCTAAGCTGCCGCGATCAACCGCTTCACCTGAGACGCACAGCCATGAACCAAGTAAAAGAATTCCATAATCTTGATAATCCTACCGATGGCCTATTGCGCGAGCTGGCACCTGGGGTTTCGACTCGCATCTTTGCAGGGGAGCAAGCGATGCTGTCGGTCGTGACAATTGCACCGAATGCCATTGGCACCATGCACCATCATCCCGAAGAGCAATGGGGCGTGCTTCTCGAAGGCTCGGCTGTGCGGTTTCAGGGTGATGAAGAGATCCCCGTCAAAAAAGGCGACTTCTGGCGTACTCCGGGCAATGTGCCGCACACTATGCGGGCGGGACCGGATGGGGCTCGTGTGCTTGACGTATTCAGTCCGCCGCGAGCCGAGTATAAGAAGGCCGGATCAGGCTTCGGCACCACCTGATCGATTAAGGCCAACTGATCGACAAGAGCGCAAGCAGCGCCAAAAAGTTCGAGATTCCAGGGAGGAGACCACATGACAAATCCAACACGACGGACCGTGCTTGCGGGTACGGCGGCTCTGGCAGCGTCTCCGGCGTTTGGCCAGGCGGGCAATACCACGCTGGTTGTGCCGTTTCCTCCGGGTGGATCGACCGATGCGCTGGCTCGTATGCTCCAGCCAGGGTTGCAAGAGCGATTGAAGCGAACGGTAATCGTCGAGAACAAGGCGGGTGCGGCGGGTTCGCTCGGTGCCGCGCAAGTAGCCAAGAGTACACCCGATGGAACCACGCTGCTCGTAACATTTGACTCACATGCAGTCATTCCGGCCATTCTTGAAAAGCCACCATTGGACGTTGAAAAGGATCTGGTGCCTGTACTGTTGGTCGGAACCGCGCCGTATGTTCTCGCTGTAAATGCGACCCGCCCCTATAAGACCTTCGCTGACGTCATCGCGGCGGCCAAGGACAAGCCGAAAGTGGTGACCTATGCGTCGGTTGGCATTGGCACCATTGGGCACCTTGCGATGACGCTGTTGGCGAAAAAAGCTGGCGTCGAGATCACACACGTTGCTTATCGTGGCGGTGGACCGGCTATCAACGATGTTGTCGGTGGGCACGTCGATATGGTCTGTGGCTCTGCGGCGCTGATCACGCCGCATCTGTCGGGCGGTAATCTAAGGCCGATCATGCAAATGGGCGCCAAGCGTCTTGAGCGCTTACCCGACACGCAGACGGCTATCGAAGCAGGGTTCGCCGACTTCGAGGCGGTCGCGTGGTGGGGCGTGTTTGCCCCCAAAGGAACGCCACCCGCAATGATTGAGACGCTGACGCAAGCGACGAAGGCAACATTGTCTGAGGCAAACATTGCGAGCAAACTTCGTGATACTCAGGAAATGACGTTGATTTTTGGCGGCCCTGCGGATCTCAATACGTTCTTTGCAAAACAGATCGCTAATTGGGGTGCTATCGTGCGCGACAACGGGATCAAGGCACAGTAGGGCGCAAGCTGCGCCCCCTAGACAATCTGTGCTAGCCAACGGACGCGGATCAGTGCGGCTTCAACGGCCGCTCCTTCGTTAGCGAAAACGACGCTTGCATGATGGCCGATGGCGAACCAGCCACGGCGATCTTCGACGTCTCGACGATACTCCTCAAAGCCAAATGTACCGTCGATGCGCACAAACAGATCGACGCAACGTCCGCCATCGGCTGTCTCGATCGAGCGCAACACTCGCTTGTCTGCCGCCACGATATTGGCTTTCTCTGAGCCTAAGGGCCGGGATCGCGGACCATCATTAGGAGTTGCGTTGCCGCCTGCATGTCGCGCCAGCGATTCACGCGGCGGTGCTGCGCTTCCTCGTCATTGCCCCAATGCGCGATCTGGTGGTCTTCATCGACGTTGGCGGCGTCCCAGGCCGCGGCTGAATTTAGATATCCGCGATCGAGCGCGAGCGCAATCAAGGCCGAGCCGGTCAGTGTCGTAATCACGTGCAGGCACGCTGCTTCGAAGGCTGACGTTTGACCCAGCTGCCGATTGAACTTGGCGAGGGTTTCGGGCAATTGGGCAACCGGCATGATGCCTTCGGCAATCAGAAAACGCGCGTCAATCAGACGTTCGACCCACGCGATGATCGGGTCCCAATGTTCAGACTGTAGGGTGACTAGGCTCGGTGGGTTGCCGACGCGGTAGAACAGCAGGTCGCTGCTTGCATACTTTGACAAATCAGCCATCACATCGGCCTCGCGGCCAGCTACGCCGTCAATGGCCGAATTTGAAAGCCGGGTGAGCGGCATGGTGTGCGGCTCGATGAATGCGCCTTGTGCCAACCATTCAGCAGCGACTGCTGTCGCAGCAGCCAAGGTGGGAAGCGCCAGGTGCGACTTCTTTGGCGTGCGCACGGAGCGGCCATCCAGCAGGATGGTGTGAGCGCCCACGCTGCCACCAACGCAGACATCTTTGTAGAACCGCTTGATGGGTGCGGGTCGCAAGCTATCCTTCGGTGGATTGACGGGCGTCTTCAAGGTTGTGCTTCCGGCGAGAGGAGACGATCGACGAGATCAGGTATCTCGTCATAGCGCGTGGCAATCGAATGAGCGCCTTTGGCTTTGAGTTCCGTCACCGGATGATAGCCCCACGCAACACCTAAGGCTGCCACTTCGGCGCGGCGGGCCATCTCCATGTCGAAATGGGTGTCGCCGATCATGACGGTCGTCGCGGCGCTAGCGCTCGCCTCTTCGATGGCTGTGCGGATCATCGACGGATGCGGCTTTGAGGGATGGGTATCGGCTGTTTGGATGGTCACGAAGTACTTATGCAGGTCCATGCGGTCGAACAATGCCGCGACGCCGCGCCGGGATTTGCCGGTGGCGATGCCAAGTACCGTGTCGGCGCGGTTCGCAAGTCGCTGGATGGCCTCAAGGGCGCCGGGATACATTGGCTCGTGATTGGAGGGATCTTGGCGCAGTTCGCCGAACGCATCCTTGTAGGCCTGGGTGACTGCCTCGATCAGACGCGCCTCGGCGTTGGGGATCAGACGCGCGACCGCTTCATTTAGCGACAATCCAACGATCGAGAGCGTCGTTGCCCGGGGCAGGATCGGCACGTCATGCAACCTAAATGCGCGATCCATAGCTGCCACGATAAGATGTTGGCTATCGACGATCGTGCCGTCACAATCGAAGATGATGAGGTTCATCAGTCAACCGCATCGAACCGGTTGACGTCGAAGCCAAGCAGCGCCCACGCCTTGGCCATATGATCTGGCAAGGGTGCCGTCACATCGATTCTGCCCTTTCCATCCGGGTGGGGAAGCACAAGGCGGCGTGCATGCAAATGCAACTTGAGGTCGATGCCGCTGTTCACCAGCACGTCCTCGCCCTCGTATTTGTTGTCGCCGGCGATCGGGCATCCGATCAGCGCCATATGGGCGCGCAATTGATGCTGACGACCGGTAACGGGCTTGAGGCTGACCCATGAAGCCTGATTGGCAACGCGGTCGATCACGGAATAATGCGTGGTCGCGTGCATTGCTACGTCCTGTTCGCCGGGTAGCGCTTTGCGCACGCGGTCGCCATCGGGACCCGCCGCCTTGACCAGTGCTGCTTCGATCTTGCCCTGATTTGGCTTCGGTACGCCCTTGACCAGCGCCCAGTATGTTTTCGCGGCCGACCGGGTTTGAAACACCTTGCCCAGCATCGACGCGGCTAGTCGTGTTTTCGCGACTAGCAGTACGCCGGTGGTATCGCGATCGAGCCGATGTACGAGGCGGGGACGGTCGCCGAAACGATCGGCCATACCAGCCAGGATGCCGTCGATGTGGCGCGTGGTGCCAGTGCCGCCCTGAACGGCAATGCCAAACGGCTTGTTCAGCACCATCACGTCATCGTCTTCGAACAGGATCATGCGCTCGATCGAGTCACGATCCGCTTTCGACAGTCCTTGCGGCGGCTTCAACGACGGTCCATCTGTTCGAGGCTTCGCTGGCAACCGCACCACTTTAGGCACACGGATCTGAGACCCGACCGCCAGTCGTTCGCCAGCGGCAACCCGCTTCGAATCGACGCGCACCTGTCCCGACCGCAATAGCTTTTGCAGGTAGGCCTGGCTGACGTCGGGGAAATGCGCCTTAAACCATCTGTCCAGCCGCAAACCAGCTTCGCCATGGGCGACCCGGATCGTTTCGACCGGATCGGTCTTGGCCTTGGGCGCGGCGCTCATGCGAGCACCGTGCGCGCAAGGCTCAGGCCTGCGTAGAGCCCGAGAAGGGAAAACATGACAGAACCACCGATATAAACGGCAGCAGCGGCATGATCGCCGCGCTGCATCAAGAGTATCGCGTCCAACGAGAACGCGGAGAACGTTGTGAAGCCACCCAGGATTCCGGTTGCCAGGAATGTGCGTAACTCGGGCGAGCCGTTAAAGCGCAGCGTGATCGCTTCGACCAGCAGGCCCATAACGAAGGAGCCAGCGATGTTCACGAACAACGTCGGCCAGGCGAAGCCTGCGCCCATGTACCTGCCAAACCCTGCATTGACGAGATGGCGGGCACCGGAACCGATGGCGCCGCCCAAAACGGCCAGAACGAGAAGCCGCATCATGCGCCCTTTTCATATGACAAAGGCGACATATAGCTGCTCGGGGCGGTAAACGGAAGGCTCAGGCTGCCACGATGACGATATCCATCGGGTCAGGTACGCCGCCGATCGGTCTGGCCGTCAGTTTGCGAGCCTTCAGCGGCGGCTGGTAGCCTTGTGCCATAGCAGCGGCGAACGCGGCGCCCGAGACGATCGCGCGGCTACCCTCGACTTTATTGTGCTTTTCGAGCTTGGCGGCCAGGTTCACGGCGTCGCCGATCACCGTGAACTCGAGCCGGTCGCTATTGCCGAGTGCTGCGAACACCACTTGGCCTGACGCCGCAGCGCCGTTGACGTTCAAGATCAGTCCGCTAGCTTCGGGGGCGATCTGCGCCTGCCACAGCTCGGCTTCGATCATGATGGCGTCGAGTGCCCGCAAGGCATCGGCTGCGGCCGTCGCCGATGGCTTGACCGCGCCGAAGGTGATCATCACGCCATCGCCCAGGAACTTGTCAACCACGCCGCCGTTGCTGTGGACGAGAGGTACGATGCTCGAATGGAAACTCGTCAGGATGGCCACCGTTTCACGCGGGGACCGTGTCATTGCAAGCTTGGTGAAGCCGCGGATGTCGAGCATGACGATGGCGGCGTCGCGCTCAACAGCAGTGCCGGCCTCGACCAACTGATCGGATTTGGTAATTGCATCGGCGACGCCGCCCGATAGGAAACGGCGGATCTCCCGCCCTGCCGCTTCTTCACGTGTCGCCATAATCAGCATGGCGCGAGCACGACGAACAACAAGTGCCAGAATGGCCGTAACCAGCAATACCGTGAAAATCTTATCGAACTCGGCACCGATCAAAATCTTATTGCTGGTCAGGTAGGTGCTGAAGTTGCGGGTGATGGCGCCCGACCCGTCAATCCAAATTGCGGCGAGCACCATTGCCATCCACCCGACTGCGGCGGCAACGCCCGTGATCAAAACATAACGACTGTCGAAGCGTAGTGCCCGAAGCGCGACGAATACAAAAATATAGATGAAGGTCGGGACTTTGAGCGAGAAGGCCGCCGGTTGCAGATATTGCAGATGGAACGACCAGATCAGTAGCATCAGGAGCGAGATATCGACCAGAATTGACAGCACGACCATCAGGCCTGGCAGGATGCCACGCGATGCCAACGCCAAGCGCAGCACGATGAAAAGAGCGTAACCCATCAATGCGATTGGCACCGGATCAAAAATTGGCATGCCAGCGTCTGTGGGCCGGCGCGCCAAGAAGAAAAGGATGCCGAAGAGCGCGACAAGTGCCAGTTGCACGATGCCGATTAGGCGCTCGCTTTCATCTTCACGCGCGCGGATCAGTCGCTGTACGCGATCGGGCAAGTCCACTTTCGCGGTTACCCGTGTGATGTAGCTTGAAAGATTCAGCATCGGCGGCACGGGCCATTATTCCTTCAGTTTAAGTATCTGCTGACCAGCACTGGTCCGATGGGCTCAGTTCGTCCAATCAACTCGCGTTCAAACGATCGTGCGATCCACGGTCATGCGCTTGCCTCGAAGCCGCGCAACGTGGCTGCAAGGTTTTCGCCCAGAATAGGAGAAAGATAGCCCCCTTCCTGGATAATTGCCGTGGGCAAGCCTAGGCGCGCAACCGCCGCGCCAATACGTTCGAACCCAGCTGTAGTAACAGCCAGCGCCTTATACGGATCCTGCTCGGACGCATCGAGACCCAATGCTAGGACTAGCGCGTCGGCTCCAAACATGCGAATGCGCCGGGTTGCCGTATCGACTGCCGCCAGGAAGACATCGTCGCCTGATCCATGCGGCAAGGGTAGATTGAGGTTACAGCCTTCGCCAACCCCAGCTCCGCGCTCCGCCGCGTGCCCCCAGAAGAATGGATAGAGCTGGTGCGGGTCGGCGTGGATCGACACAGTTAGCACGTCGTTGCGGTGATAGAAAATGCCTTGCGTGCCGTTGCCGTGATGTACATCGACATCGAGTATCACCACGCGGTCGTGTTTGGTGCGAAGGCGTTGGGCAGCGATCGCTGCATTATTCAGAAAGCAGAAACCACCGGCCATATCGGCGTAAGCGTGGTGACCCGGCGGTCGGCACAGGGCGTAGACGGCGCGCGCGCCCGCCATGACCAGTTCCGTTGCCGTGAGCGCGACGTCGGCCGCCCGCTGTGCCGCTTCCCATGTACCCGGACCAATCGGACACGCTGTATCGGCCATGTGCCAGCCGGCGCGACCGATGATGCTTGTCGGATAGGTCGCTGCATAGCGTGCTGGATGTATATTGGGGATGATCTCGGGCCCGCTATCGCCCAGGGCGGACCACTCCGTATGCGCGTCACTCAAGAACTGGAGATACTCAGGCGTGTGGATGGCCGCGAGCGGACCACGGCCGAAACGCTCTGGCGCAATGACCTCGTGTTGAGCTTGGCGCAGGCTTGCCAGCAATCGATCGGCGCGCTCCGGCAGTTCGGTCGAACGCCGGACCTGACCGCGTTGCAGGAAGAACTGCGGATCATGGGCACTGTGAGCCGGATCGAAGATGGCCTTCATTGAGTGCTGCTCGTTGTGTGAAGGGATGACGATGGCTGCTGGCGCAGTTTGCAGCACTATTGCGTGCATGCAATCCTGATTATGAGAATTTCTAGAGAGGGTGCGATGGCGAAGATTATCTGTGTTGGCAGCATGAATATCGACATTGCCGCGTACGTGACGACGTTACCGCGCCCCGGTGAGACGGTGTTTGGATCTAGCCTGGCGTCATCTCCTGGCGGCAAGGGATTGAACCAGGCAGTTGCAGCGCGACGGTTGGGTGCCGACGTCGCATTCATAGGGCAACTTGGCGCTGATACCAACGGTGACACTGTGCTGGCGTTTCTCAACAGCGAGGGTATCGATACGAGCGGAATTGTACGTCACCTGGATGTGCAAAGCGGGGCTGCGATTATTCTGGTTGATGCCGCCTCGGAAAACGCCATTGCTGTGATCCCCGGTGCCAACATGGCCTGGCCGCCGAACGCCGTATCAGAACTTACGCTCTCCAGAACTGACATCGTGATCTCGCAGTTCGAAGTTCCCGATGGTGTGATTATCGATGTGTTCCGCCGCGCTCAAGTTGCTGGCGCGATGACCGTACTGAATGCCGCGCCGGCGCGCAGTCTGCCGCCGGGCTTGCTAGAACTTGTTGATGTGCTTGTCGTCAACGAGGGAGAACTTGCTGCAGTAAGTGGACAGGACATTGACCCATCCGACATTGATGCGATCACGGCTGCTGCCAAGAAACTGGCGGCGCCCCAGCGATCGATCGTAACTACGCTTGGACGGGGTGGTGCGATCGTGGTCGACACTAATGCTGTCACGCGCATACCCGGCGTTACCGTCAGCGCCGTCGATACGGCAGGGGCCGGCGACTGCTTCATTGGGGCGCTGGTGTCGGCGCTGCTACGTGGTCAGACGCTGGAGACGGCTTCTGCCTTTGCCAACCGTGCCGCCGCCGTGAGCGTAACGCGGCGCGGCACGGCGATCGCGATGCCTCGGCTTGATGAGATATGAGGTCTATTAATTCGCCTTTGCGGTCAAAACCAGGGCGTGGCCAGCATCGACCTGACCGTTGAAGCGCGCCGTAACGACAGTTGTGGTGCCGTCTTCAATCACCACCGCCGGTCCTTTGAATGTCATGCCCGAACGGAGAGTTGAGCGGTCTATCACCGGCACCGTACTCCATGCCTTGGTGCGGGCATCGTAGAGTTGCCTCGTGCCGATCGCATCAGCGCTACCGGTCGTTGGTGCCGATGGCAGTCGTGGCGGCGCTTCAGCCGATGTCGTCATCAACACGGTCCAGCTCATAATTTCAATTACGGCACCGGGGATGTGGCGCGCAAACAGTCGCCGGTACTCCGTTTCGAACGTTGCGCGCAGGCTCTCTGCATCGGCGCCGGTGAAGGCGCGGTTGGGCAAGGTGACCGCGATTTCGTGACCTTGGCCTGCATACCGCATGAATGCAGCGCGCTTTTCTTCGAGGGCAGCACCGATGGCGGCACTGCGAGCAAGACCTGCCGCTTCCGCCCCGATCTCACCCATTACGCTTGTTGCGAGTGCAGCATCGAAGCGATCCAGCCGCATATGTCGTGAGCGCACAATTTCATATGCTGCTGGTGCGCGCAGAAAGCCGACGGCCGAGCCAACCCCGGCATCAGCTGGGATGAGAATGCGACCAATGCCGAGCTTTTCAGCGAGGCGGCACGCATGCAATGGCGCCGCACCTCCGAATGCGATCAAAGTACGCCCGGCAATGGATGTTCCGCGTTCGACGGCATGAACGCGCGCAGCATTTGCCATGTTCTCGTCGACGATCTCAGCGACGCCATAGGCCGCTCCCGTCGCGTCCAGCCCCAGCGGCGTGCCGATCGCCAACTCCAGCGCGGTCTTCGCTTTGGCGGCTGACAACGCAATGGTGCCGCCGGCGAAATTGGTCGGATCGATTTTACCGAGCACGACGTCGGCATCTGTTACGGCTGGCTGTGTGCCGCCGCGACCGTAGCTCGCTGGCCCGGGTTCCGAGCCTGCACTGCGCGGGCCGACTTGAATGCGCGCAAGGGTGTCGACGCTGGCGAGCGATCCGCCACCGGCACCGATCTCGACCATCTCGATCACTGGAATGCGCACGGGCAAGCCACTGCCCTTCATGAAGCGCGCCGAGCGATCTACCTCGAACGTGCGGGCCTTCAGCGGCTGGCCATCGTCGATGAGGCAGATCTTGGCAGTGGTGCCACCCATGTCGAATGAGAAGATCTGACGTTCGTCGCGCTCGGCAGCGATCGCTGCAGCAAGGATGGCGCCACCCGCTGGACCGGACTCGACCAGCCGCACTGGAAACCTGATTGCCGTGTCCAAGCTCGCGAGGTTTCCACCGGATGTGATCAGGTGGATTGGCGCTGTTGACCCGCGCTCTTTGAATGACGTGTCGAGCCGCGCCAGGTAGCTTGCCATCAACGGCTGCACGTAGGCGTTAGCGATCACGGTCGAGGTGCGTTCGTATTCGCGCGCCTCGGGTGCAACCTCGGACCCCAGTGAAATACTGACACCCGGGCACGCAACACGCAGAAGTTCGGCGGTGCGCCGCTCGTGAGTTGGATTGGCGTAGCCGTGCATGAAAACGATGGCAACAGCTTCGACATTTGCCGCCGCAATGCGATCGGCGACGCTCGACACGGCTGTTTCGTCCAGAAGTAGACGAACCGCGCCGTGAACGTCGACGCGTTCGGGCACTGTAAAGCGCAAGGTGCGCGGCACGAGTGGAAGCGGTTTTTCGATGAACACGTCATACTGGTCAAAGCGCCCTTCATCGGCGATCTCGATGACGTCGCGGAACCCATCGGTCGCGATGAGCGCGGTCTTGGCGCCGCGTCGTTCGATGATGGCATTGGTCGCTAAGGTTGTGCCGTGTACGAAGACGCCGATATCGGCAAACGTCAGACCTGCGCGGTTCAACACGGCGGCAGTGCCGTCGATCACAGCCTGCTCGGGCGCGCGTGGCGTGGTCAAAACCTTGGTGGTATGACGGGTGCCGTGGGCATCGATTACGATGTCGGTAAAGGTGCCGCCGATATCTGCCGCAAGCCGGACCTTGGACAAGTCGCTGCTCCCTGGTTCTAAAGATTCTATCAACGGCCGAAAGTAGCCTCGATCAAGGTCATTATGCGTGGGTCGGAGAAGTCCCGGCCGGCTAACGTGCACCGGCTCCCAGAGTTGAACCATAACTCATTTCCGCACGGCGGGTGTCTCTATGGCAAGTCCGGTGGCACGGTGACTGAGATACAACTCGAGGCTCGTGTATTCCGGGCTCCCATAATCAAGTTGCTCCGCGCGTACGCCCAGCGCGCAGGCGCGAAGCCGTCGATGCAGCGAGCCCACCTTTTGCCAGTCGAGCCGGTAGGCTGGATAGCCGACACCGAGGCCCGACGAGATGCGGTCGCCGCGCAAGCGCTTGCCGACCTGGCCATCGTGGCAGTGCGCGCAGGCAAGATTGAGCTGACCTTGGCGTTCAAAGAAGAAACGGCGGCCAGTCTCATAATACGGAGCCGCAGCCCCATCGATGCGGGATACCATCGCAAGTCCACGCGATTGGTAGGCGACAAAGGCCGTCAAGCCGAGCAGGTCATCCGTTTCGTAGCGCAGCGGCGCGGCTGACATATGAACAGTGCGGCAGTTATTGATTCGCGCCTCTATGTTCATCAGTCTGCCCGACGCTTGGTCAACGCTTGGGTAGCGCGTGGCGACCCCGCGCATCGACTGTGTGGCGTCGTTGTGGCACGAGGTGCAGGATTTGGCTGGTGAACCTGCGGCTGTTGACCACAATTTGTCGCCGCGCTCGACCCACAGCATTCCCGGATTGGCACCGTCGTCGGCTTGCTGCGCCTGTAGTTCCGGCGGCAAATACTCGCGGGCGGATGTCAACGTCTCGGACTGGGCCACTGTCGCATATAGCACGGCCACGGTCAGTGCGATGGCAAGGCGCTTCACGTGACCGATAGCGATGCGCGTTCGATGTGCGCGACGCCCTTCTCATCGGTCCACGTAAAGACGATTTCCCCGGTTTCGGTTGCGATGGTGGTGAAGGCGGCAAAGGGGTTGGCGGCTACTCCAGGAAACAGGTTCATGCGGAAGATTTCGGCGCCCGCGTAAGTTACCTGCAACACGCTGATGATATCACGCGCGATCGGCGCGCCGAAATCGTCACGACGATAGCCTGTTTCCATCGGATGGGTAATTAAGGTCTTGATCGTGACGATTTCACCCTTTCGGGCAGTCTTGGGCATGACGACGCGGGCGGTTCGCATGGGTGGTTCCTCAGCCAGCGTCGATACAGGCAGACAGGGTGACGATCACCTCGGCCGTTTGCATCCACGCCGACCCGTCACTCATGACGGCGACCGCGCTTATCGTCTGTGTATTGGCAAGGCGGATGGATGTCTGCACCCGCGAAACGCCGGATCGTGGCCCGATGTGGAAATGGGCGATATCAGGCGCGGGATTGACCGGCGAGAACAGGTAGATTGACTTTACATGATCGGCAGCAGTCATCGGGCTCTCGACCGTCACAGTGAGCGGAACGGAATTTCCATTCTCTGCAAGCGGCGGAATATCGATTGCGACGCGGCCTTGCTTCGGTTTGGTTTGGCCCAGAACGCGTGTCATCGCCTCCGCCATTTGCTCGTCGGAAGCAGCAACTGGTCGGGGCGAAAGCAACGCTGCTGCCGACCCACCGATGACGAGCGTTAGAACGCAGCGGCGGTCGAGTTTGCTTGTCGGCATTGCGTCCTCACTCTTTTAGAGTATCCAACCAGGCAACAGCATCTTCGATGTCCTGGGCGCTGAACACCGGTCGCCCTTGGTATTGGGCAGCAACCCGCGTCAGCCTTTCCAATCGATGGTAGGGCGGCATTACCGTGTCACGATTGAGACGACTCTGATCGACGAGCCGCAGCCTAATTTGCCCAGGCGACAAACGACGTCCAACGCCATCCAGAGGAGGCGCCAAATCGCCCTGGAATGGCTGACCGTCGACGCGCACTTGATGGCAGATCAGACAATTGCCGCGCTCCCGGTCAAGCACCAGTTGCCGACCACGAATCGGATCCCCGACGCGCCCGCCAAGTGGCGCGATAATGGCATCTCCTGTCACTTGATATGACGCCAGATCGGAGGCTGTAGCGAAACCTACCGAGACCAACAATAACGTAGCTGCGCGGCCTGTGCTCCGCGCAGCATGCTTGAGGTGATCAAGCGCGCCCAATAGACCGACCTCAGGCGCGCAGCTTCAAGTTCTTCAGTGGCAGCGAGTGGATCGGCTTGCCGGTGGCCGCGAATACAGCGTTGATGACGGCGGGGGCAGCAACCGCAATCGTTGGCTCGCCAACGCCGCCCCAGAACCCGCCCGAGGCCACTGTTACTGTTTCGACGGTCTTCGGGAAATCAGCGAGCCTCATGATCTCGTAGGCGTCGAGATTTTGTTGTTCAACCACGCCATCCTTGATCGTGATCTCCTCGAACAGCGCCGCTGACAATCCGTAGGCGACCGAGCCCACCACCTGGGCGTCAACTTGGTCGGGATTGACGACATAGCCGCAATCCGTACCCATGACGAGGCGATGGACCGTGATCTTGCCACGATCGCTTACCGAGACTTCGGCGCCAGCGGCAATGTAGCTGCCAAAGCCCATATGTTGTGCAATGCCACGGAATTGACCTGCTGGCGGCGGCGTCGTGCCCCAGCCCAGTTTTGCCGCAACGGCATTGAGCACTGCCAAATGCTTAGGGTGCGATTTCATCAAACCACGGCGGAACTCAAGTGGATCCTTGCCGGCTACCTTGGCCACTTCGTCCATGAAGCATTCGAGATAGAACGCATTCTGATTGTTGTTGACGCCACGCCAGAAGCCAGCGCGCACGTGTGTGTTGCGCATGGCGTAGTCAATGTAGAGGTTTGGAATCGAATAACCGATGCCGCCTTCGGCAGCGCGCGCCCCGGGTGACGGGTTGAGGCCCTGGAAGGCGATGAAGTCGACACCGTTTTCCATGCGGGAGGGCGCGACGGTATTCAGGATCGACTGGCCGGAAATGCGCATCGTCAGGGCGATGAGGTTGCCCTTGTCATCCAACCCAGCCTGCATTTTGCAGGCCGAGATCGGACGGAACCAGCCCTGCCGCATGTCTTCCTCGCGGCTCCAGATCAACTTAACTGGCACGCCGGGGATTTGCTTGGCGAGGAGGACGGCTTTGGTAACATAATCCTGCTTGCCGCGGCGACCAAAACCACCACCCAAATGGAGTTTATTGACGTCGCATTTCGCGGTTGGGAGGTCGGCCGCAGCAACGGCCGCCGCGAGTGCTGCGTCGCCGTTCTGCGTCGGCACCCAAACTTCGCACTTGTCGGCTGTCCACTTGACCGTGCAGTTCATCGGCTCGAGAGTGACATGATGCACCATCGGCGCCGAATAAACTGCTTCGACGGTCTTTGCCGCCACGGCCATGGTGTCGATCGCGTTGCCGTTGTGATTGGCGAGCGCGACGTTCTCTTTTGTGTCGAGGCCTGAGCGTACCGCCGCATCGATGCTGGCGCTCGTCACCTTCGTGTTCGGGTTATCCTCGTAGACGATGTCGACGGCGGCCAGCGCTTTATTCGCTTGCCACCACGTGTCAGCGACTACCGCGACAGCGCCCGTGCCCACCTGCAGCACGTGGCGCACGCCCGGCATAGCCTTGGCTTTGGCTCCGTCGAAACTCTTGATCTTGCCGCCATGTACCGGTGTATCCCGGATCGAGGCGCTCAACATGCCCGGCAGCTTCAGATCGATGCCGTAAACCTGCTTGCCTGTCAGCTTGTCGACTGTATCGAGCCGCTTCACGGACTTGCCGACGATTTTCCAATCCTCAGGCTTGCGCAGCTTCATCGTCTTCAAGTCAGGCACCGGCAACTTGGCCGCCGCAGACGCCATTTTACCGTAGGTCGTCGTGCGCTTGGACGGGCCGTGCGTAATGACGCTCTTGTCACCCGAACATTCGCCGATCGGAACTTTCCATTCGGTGGCAGCCGCCTGAAGCAGCATCTGCTTGGCCGCAGCACCACCCTGGCGTACGTATTCCACAGATCCGCGAATGCCGCGACTACCGCCGGTCGACATGTCGCCCCAGGCACGGTTGCGCGCCACGTTCTGACCGGGCGTCGGGTACTCCCACTTGACCTTGCTCCAATCGCAATCGAGTTCCTCGGCGACGAGTTGCGCTAGGCCGGTCAGCGTTCCCTGGCCCATTTCCGATCGCGCGATGCGGATGACGACATCATCATTGGGGCGGATCAGTACCCACGCACCGACTTCATCACCGGCACTTGCAAGTACTTTCTGGGCCAATGCAGAGCTGATACCGGAGGTGTCGATGCCGAGAGCCAATCCGCCGCCGGTGGCCGCGGCACCGATCAGAATGTTGCGGCGTGAAAACTTGAACGCGGTTGTGGTGGTCATGGTGTGTGTCCTCCGCTGCATCAAACGCGCTTCTTGGGGGATGCCACCGGTGCGGCGGCTGTCAGCGTGGCGGCTTTTTTAATGCCCGCCTTGATGCGCTGGTAGGTGCCACAGCGGCAGATATTGGTCATCGCGTCCTCGATGTCTTTGTCGGTCGGAACCTTGGTTTTGGCCAAAAGTGCGGCCGCAGCCATGATCTGCCCCGTCTGACAATAGCCACACTGGGCGACTTCAAGTTCGAGCCAAGCGCGTTGCACAGGGTGCGTGCCGGTCGCCGATAGGCCTTCGATCGTTACGATCTTGTCTGTAGCTTTGACGGTGCCAACCGGGATCGAACAGGACCGCTGGACCTCTCCATTAATATGCACGGAGCATGCGCCGCATTGGGCAACGCCACAGCCATATTTGGTGCCGGTCAGGCCAATCTGCTCACGGATTGCCCAAAGCAGGGGGGTATCCGCGTCGACCGTGACATCGATCGCTTTTCCATTGATGTTGAGTTTGGCCATGGGCGGATCTCCAAGGGGGCTCGGGCAGAGGAGGCAGGAGCTGCAAAAATGTGGCAAAAAGTGGATCATCCACCATTTGTCCTGTAATCCGAAAATACTGACATGGCCGGGCGATTAGGCCAAGTGGGGCGCGGCGCTTTAGCTGAGAGTGCCGCGAGCGACCTTCAAAAATGCCAACTGCGCGATCTGATCGACACTGTATCCCAGTTCGCGCAAAATCTCGGTGGTATCAGCGCCGAGCGTGGCTGGCGCGACATCCGGGCTTAGGTTGAGACCTGCGAACTGGATGGGCTGGGCGAGTGAGCGCTTCACAACGGTATGGTCGGTGAAGGCTGGCGTAAACATGCCCACGGCGTGCAGATGCGGATCGCTCAGAAGGTCAGCCGGCAGGTTGACGCGACCGGAAGGAATATCGATGCCCTCGAAGATGTCGAGCCAGTCTGCAGTTGTGCGGGCTGGCAGTGCCTCGGCCAGTACCGCATAGAGTTCTGGAGTGCGCCGTGCCCGCTCGGCAGGGTCGGTGAGCCATGCAGCTTTTGCCAGTTCCGACTGGCCTATCGCGTCGAGCGCGCGGCCCCAATGGGCGGTGGTATATGGCAGCACGGCAATCCATCCATCGGCGGTTTGGTAAGGCTTCCGATTGGGACTGAGCGCGCGGGCATAGCCGACCGAACCATCCACTTGAAACGTCGCCTGATCGAGGTGCTCGTTCAGCGTGAAAGCGGCCATTGCCTCGAACATTGGTACTTCGATGTTGATTGCCTTACCGACGGTCCGTTCACGATGAAACAGTGCCGCGATGACGGCATAGACCACATGCAGGCCCACAACTTTGTCGGCTATGATCGATGGGGCAAGCGCCGGTGCGCCATCGCGCATCGCGCACAATCCGGCAAAGCCCGAGGCTGCCTGGATAACATCGTCGTAAGCGGGACGTCCGGCATAAGGTCCGCCACTACCGAAACCTACAGCTGCGCAATAGATCAGACGGTCATTCAAGGCGCGGCACGCCTCGAAGCCAAAGCCCAGGCGATCGAATGCGTCCTGCCGCATATTGTGGACCAGAGCGTCGGCGCCGCCGATTAGCTTTTCCAGCACGGCGCGTCCATCGGGATGTTTCAAGTCGAGCGCGATGGAGCGCTTGTTCCTGTTGTTGTTGGCAAACAGCGCGCTGATGCCGGGCGCCCCATGCGGAGGGATGTGCCGCATGCTGTCACCGTCGAGCGGCTCGACTTTGATGACGTCGGCGCCAAGGTCTCCCAGTATCTGAGTTGCGTAGGGACCGAGGATCACCGCCGTCACATCGATGATGCGGATGTCTTTTAGCAGTGGCAACATGGCAGGGTCCGGTCGTTGGCGGGAAGACGCGCTTCGACCATATAGCCTGATCGCCTATCCGAACCGATAGACATCCATCGCCAGCACGCCACGGTCATAGCTGCCATGCACACGGGTTATCGGGTCGGTAACGCCCGCGGCGCCAAGAGCCACGAACAACGGCAGGATG
Organism: Hyphomicrobiaceae bacterium; assembly: GCA_031401535.1. Classification (GTDB taxonomy): domain Bacteria; phylum Pseudomonadota; class Alphaproteobacteria; order Rhizobiales; family Hyphomicrobiaceae; genus JAKFWF01. Next base: position 23,504 of record JANNRP010000186.1, read on the forward strand.
TGCTCGTCCTCAGGGTGGTTCTCGACTCCGAAGGGCGCTTGGATTCGATAGTCGACCAAAGCGGCAGTGTCGTGCGCGACCAAACGATCGTGCATCCAGTCGGTGAACTGCGACACCCAAACTGGCGGCTCGGCATTGGCCGTCTGGCCGAAAAATGCCCGCAGGTTGTGTGTCATGGCGCCAGAACCGATCACAAGTACGCCGTCGTCACGCAAGGGGGCGAGCGCTTGGCCGATCCTTAAATGGTGCGCCGGGTTCAAGTGAGGCTGGATCGATACCTGGGCAACTGGGATATCGGCTGACGGGTAAAGCAAGTGCAGCGGCGTCCAAACGCCGTGGTCGTAGCCCTGGTGCGCGTCTTCGTCAGCTGTTAGCCCGTGCTGCACCAGCAGGGCCGCCGCGCGCCGGGAAATGTCTGGCGAGCCCGTTGCCGCATAGCGGATCTGGCGCAATCGTGGGTCGAAATTGCCGAAGTCGTAGATCGTTTGCGGCGCTGCCGCGGTTGCCACCGTTGGCCTGGTTGTCTCCCAATGGGCCGAAACGATCAGGATTGCGGTCGGGCGCGCCAGCTCTGCCCCGTAGCCTTTCAGAAACCGATGCGCTGGGCTGTCCTTTACAGCGATGTCGGGAGCTCCATGGGAGACAAACAAAGCGGGCATACGTGGCATGGCGGTCGCATCCTCGACGATGGTGATGCAACGAACTTGACACCGAACGAGCTAAAAACAATAACCGGCAAACGGTACTCGTCGTCAACGTGGCATTGATAATGGATACGCTCGACCTGATGCGCACCTACCTTGCGGTGGTGGAGACGGACGGCTTCACGCGTGCGGGCAGGAAACTCAGCAAATCAAAAGCGCTGGTGTCAAAACATATCAGTGAGTTGGAGGCGCGGCTTGGTGCGCGTCTGCTCAATCGTACCACCCGCAGCGTCGGTGTAACAGAGATTGGCCGCGCGTATTATGAGCGTGCGCGTCAGTTGGTCGCCGATCTCGATAATCTGGAGCAGGCCATCCAGTCGGAGTCGGGCAGTCCGCGCGGGTTGCTCAAAATCACCGCACCGCAGACCTTGGGCGAGATGACGGTGATGGATATGGTCACGGCGTTTCGTGGTGCGTATCCGGCCGTTGAACTCGATGTGCTGTTGGCCGACCGCATGGTCGATCTGGTGGCAGAAGGCTTCGACATCGCGTTGCGGGTGTCGGAAATGGCCGACTCGTCGTTGATCGCCCGCAAGCTGTGCGATATGCGGATGCCACTCTGCGCGTCGCCCGCCTATCTGCAGGCGCACGGACGGCCAGCAAAACCAGAGAACCTCGTCGATCATGCCTGCGTCATCGACACCAACATCCGCTGGCGCGAGAACTGGCGCTTTGAGCGCAATGGCAAACAGTTGATCGTTCGTGTGCGGCCGACGTTCAGCGTCAACAGCGCTAGCGCGATACGGGACGCTTTGATCGGTGGCATCGGCATTGGCTTCTGCCCTGAGTTCGCCGTTGCCGACGCGCTGCGCACGGGCAAGCTCGTGGCGCTGTTCGATGACATGCTGCCGACTTCCTTCGGCGTCAGCCTCGTCTATCCGCATCGCTTGCACTTATCGGCAAAAGTCCGCGCCTTTATCGATTTCGCGGTGGACTGGTATACGCCCGTGCCTCCGTGGGAGAAAGGGTAGTGCTTTCGTTGGGATGATGCTCCTCTGCGATCTCGAACTACCGCCTCAAACTTTTCAGAACCTCATCAAGCACCATAATGTCACCGCCGAGCCAGCGATGGCCGGGCTTCATTTCAGGGCGCGGCTTGTCCTTGAGTTTGTCAGCATGGTGCGCCGCGTAAAGATACAGCCAGCCAGCGCCTGCGCCGGGCTTGCGTTGTTGCGGGACCGCCGCGAGCCGATCAAACAGTGTCGGGTCGGCAAGCCCGTCAAGAGTGACGGCGACCAACCTATGCACGGCGCCGTTGTTCAGCGCATACCAGTCTTCGCCCTTGGCGCGACCGAGTTCGGCAAGAACAACGATCGGCATCACGGCGAACGCATGATAGTGGATGGCGCGCCCACCGCGGGCGAGTTCCATCGGTAGCGTGCCGTCTGTGGCGATGTCGCGGGCAGCATCTGACATGATGGCGCGGGCGATCTCCCAATGCTTTCGACTATCGGCGGCGAGCGCCGTTACTCCAACAGCCACTCCCAGCCAATACCAGTGGTTGTTGCGCTTGTGGTTGGGGTCGTTGAAGAACGCCAAACCCGCATCGGCAAAGCGCATCAGCCATGGTTCGATTATTCGGCGCTGTTCGGCAGTCGCGTAGGGTTTTACCTTGAGATAGGCAAGTGCGACACCGGCCAGATCCCACTTGCGTTGGTATTCGGCCTGATTTTGCGCCATATGGCCGAGCCAGGCATCGCCGCGAGCCCAGGCGGTGATCCAGGACAGCGCGCAATCAGCCGCCTGCTGCTTGTCGGCTGGTTTCGTGCGCCTCTGTGCCTTATCAGCGTTGGCTGAGATCTCATGGAGAAAGGCGGTTAGAGGCGCTACAGCCGCATCGTGCAACGCCATCTGCTTGGGCTCGACGACGGACCCTTTGGCATCGCCGTAGAAGCGCGGGATGTCCAGGTCCTTGACGACCGGAGGTGGGGGCGCGCAGGCAAACGCTGTTCCGGTCTTGAGTACGAACGCTGCCAGAAGTATTGCTCGTCGCCCACCGCGCATGGTGTGCTCCCATTGGTTGATGGAACGGTTCACCATGCCGGGCTGACATTAGTAATTTGCTAAGACTTGGCGTTCCTGACGATATATCTGCGGCGGCCTCGTGCACGTGGGACCAGCTGGCGTAATGTCAGCATTGCAGCTTTGCAGTGCCCCCAGGCCCACGAGTGGTGCTAGCTTCGGCTGAGCAACAATCAAAAAGGTAAAACCATGAGCGATGCGCGTGCGCCCAGTACAGGTATTCCAGGCCCAGACACCGCGAACACCGATCTACTCTATGAGGTCCGCGACGGCATCGGGCTCGTCACGTTCAATCGACCAGCGCAACGCAATGCGATGACCTTTGAGATGTATGCAAAGCTGGCCGAAATCTGCCGCACCATGCCGATCGATGGCAGCGTTAAGGCGTTGATCATTACGGGCGCTGGCGCGAAAGCCTTTGCCGCCGGTACCGACATCTCGTTGTTCCGCAAGTTTTCGACGCCCGAACAGGGGATTGCCTACGAGCAGTCTGCCGACGTCAACTTCTCCGCGATTGAAGCCTGTCCGGTGCCGACGATTGCCGCAATCGCCGGTGCTTGTACGGGCGGCGGTGCTGGCATCGCCACCTGCTGTGACATGCGGATCGCAACAACCGATATGAAGTTTGGCTTTCCGATTGCACGCACGCTTGGCAACTGTCTGTCGGCGGCAACCTTGAAACGCCTCGTCTCGGCCATCGGCGAAGCGCGTGTCGTCGACCTGATTTTCACCAGCCGTCTGATGGAGACGCCGGAAGCGGCACGGATCGGTCTCGTGTCGGAAGTGGTCGAGAGTCACGATGCGCTGATGCCCCGGGCATGGGCGCTCGCCCGTCAGATTGCCGCCAACGCGCCGCTGACGATGTCGACCACCAAGACGCTGCTGCGGCGGTTGCGCGAGACTGGTCCGAAAGTCGACGATCACGATCTAGTCTCCAAAGTCTATACCAGTCACGATTTCCGCGAGGGGCTCGATAGCTTCTTGGCCAAACGCCCGCCGCAATGGACCGGGCGATAACACGATCTAAAAGGGAGCGTAGCGACGATGGCAACGATCGGGTTTATTGGACTTGGCAACATGGGCGGACCCATGGCTGGCAACCTCGTTAAGAAGGGCTTCACGGTCAAAGCGTTTGATCTGGTGTCCGCGAACGTGACGGCGGCAGTTGCACGCGGCGTGACGGCGGCTGCGTCCGCAAAGGATGCCGTGACGGGCTGTGATGTGGTGGTGACGATGTTGCCGGCCGGACGGCATGTGGTGTCGGTTTATGGCGACGTGCTTGCCGTGGCCAAGCCGGGTACGCTGTTTATCGATTCATCCACGATTGATGTTGCGTCGGCCCGCACCGCTCACGAATTGGCGGCGAAGGCTAAGATGTTGAGCCTGGATGCGCCCGTCTCCGGCGGCGTTGGTGGTGCGGAGGCCGCGACGCTGACATTCATGGCGGGCGGTTCCGAGGTGGCATTCGCAAAAGGCAAACCTATCATCGAGGCGATGGCCAAGCGGCTGGTGCATTGTGGTGCAGCGGGTGCTGGCCAGTCGGCTAAAATCTGTAACAACATGATCCTCGGCATCTCGATGATTGGCGTCGCCGAAGCCTTCGTGCTGGCGGAGAAGCTCGGGCTCGATCACAAGGCGCTATTCGATGTGGCGTCGACCTCGTCGGGCCAGTGCTGGGCCCTTACGAGCTACTGCCCCGTGCCGGGACCGGTTCCGGCATCGCCCGCAAACAACGATTACAAGCCGGGATTCGCCTCGGCGTTGATGCTGAAGGACCTGAAACTCGCGCAGGAGGCAGCAGCGCTCAGCGGCGCAACAACACCCATGGGGGCGGTCGCCGCACAACTGTATAGCTTGCACAATGCCATGGGTGAAGGCGCCGGGGATTTCTCCGGTATCATAAATATGATCCGGGGGCAGACGTCATGATCCAGCATTACGTGTTCGACGCCTACGGCACTCTGTTCGACGTTCATTCGGCGGCCAGTCGGTACAAGGACCAGATCGGCCCCAATTGGGAGCGGATGTCGCAATTGTGGCGGACCAAACACCTCGAATATACCTGGATCCATGCACAAACTGGTCGGCACACGTCGTTCCGTACTCTTGCCGAGCGCAGCCTCGACTACGCCAGCACGATCATCGGCGGCGTTCCAGCGGCGACTCGCGTGAACCTCATGCAGGCCTACGAGACACTGTCGGCTTACCCTGAGGTGCCCGCTGTACTTGCCGCCCTCAAGAAGAAGGGGGCAACGGTCGCGATCCTGACCAACGGTGATCCCGATATGATCGGCGCGGCGGTGACATCGGCTGGATTGGACGGCATGTTCGATGCCGTCATCACGGTGCATGAAGTTGGCGTCTTCAAGCCGAATATGCGGGTCTATAAGCTGATGACGGATCGTTTCGGCGTCGCCCCGTCCGATGTGTCGTTCCAGTCGTCAAACCGCTGGGATGCAGCGGGGGCCCAGGTGTTCGGCTGTCGTACGGTCTGGGTCAACCGTACGGGCGCGCCCGATGAATACCCCGACATGCCGGCGCACCACATACTGTCTGATCTGAAACCGTTGGCCGAGTTGGCTGCATAGGAGCAATCATAATGAGGACCGTAGAATACTATCTCACCCTCAACTCACCGTGGACCTACATGGGCAGTCGCCGGTTCATGGCGATCGCGAAGGCAGCCGGAGTCAAGGTTGACATCAAGCCGGCCAAGTTTGGACCCATATTCGAGAAGACCGGAGGCTTGCCGCTTGCCAAGCGCACGCCAGAGCGGCGCGCTTATCGTATGATGGAGATGAAGCGCTGGCGCGATTTTCATGGTCGGCCGATCAATGTTGAACCGAAGTTTTTTCCAGCCGACGAGACGGCTGGAACGAGGCTGGTACTGCGCGCCAAGCTCGCCGGTCTCGATGCGGTGCGGCTCAGCAGCGAGATTGCCTGTTCACAGTGGGAAATGGAGCAGAACTTTGCGGAGCCTGCTGTGCTGGAAGCCGCCGCCAAGCGTGCTGGCATCGACTTTGCAGCAATCGTGACATCCGGCCCATCCGATGCCGAACTCGATGCCCTCCACGACCAATACACGGCCGATGCACTCAACCGGGGCATATTCGGTGCGCCGAGCTACGTGCTGCCGTCCGGTGAATTTTTCTGGGGCCAGGACCGCCTCGATTTCCTGGAACGGGCATTGAAGGCCGCGTGATTACGCTGCCTCACCGCGCGCCAAGCTGACGCCATTGATGCGCCATTGGCCGTCGATCTCAACCATTTCATAGGCCGCAGTGATGACGCTGCCGTCTATGCCCTCGACCAAGACGTTTTGCACAAGGCGTCCATCGATCATCGTGAGTTTGAGAAACTTGACGGACCGGGACCGGAAGATTTGCGGATAGCCGCGTTCGACCATGCCTAAGAATATCGATTTGTCGGCGAACATGCCTTGGATCATTGGTGAAGCAAAGCCGAATGCTGCCTCACCGTCGGCGCGCTTGAAAGCGTCGAGCTGACGCGAGATCACGTCCTGGATAGCCAAGTCTGCGGGCGCCTGCGCGTGAATTTGCGGAGTTACATACATAAGCATCATGGCGACGATGGCAGCAACAAGATGGCGCATGCAGTCCTCCCGCGATTCCGCGTCAAACTATAACCTCTATTCTACGCCTTATTGCGTTGTTGGATCTGATAGCTGTCGAAAAAGTGTTCGCCGATCTGCCACCACGGATACTGCTCGGCGCGGAAAGCTACGAGGCTGTCGTAAGTTGTTTTGAACAGCGGGTTCTTAGCCGACAGTTCTGCATAGAGCGCGTGAGCTGCGATCCAAGCGGCGTCCATCACTGGCAGCGGGAACGGCTTCAGCATGACGCCGCTGGCGACCAGTCGCCTGAGCGCAGGCGCGTTCACTGCATCATACTTCGCCAACATCCAGTTGTTGGCGTATTCGGCCGCATGACGCACGATTGATTGATATTGTTTGGGAAGTTTGTTCCACTGGTCGAGGTTGACGACCAGATGCAACATCGCGCCGCCTTCCCAGAAGCCCGGATAATAATAGTACTTGGCGACTTTCTGAAGCCCAAGTTTTTCGTCGTCGTAGGGCCCGACAAACTCTGCTGCATCGATGGTGCCACGTTCGAGCGCCGGGTAGACGTCACCGCCCGCAATCTGTTGTGGTACGACGCCGAGACGTGCCAGGATTTGCCCGCCCATGCCACCAATCCGAAATCTGAGGCCTTTGAGGTCTTCGACGGTTGTGATTTCACGGCGGAACCATCCGCCCATCTGGCAGCCCGAGTTTCCCATCGGCATGCCGACACAGTTGAACATCGCCAACGACTGATTGACGAGATCGCCGCCGCCGTTGAAGAACCACCATGCGTGTTGCATGCGGGAATTTAGCCCGAATGGCAAACCAGTCCCGATCGCGAGTGTCGGATCCTTGCCTGCGTAAAAATAGGTTGGCGTCTGTGCGCATTCGACAGCACCCGTTTGCACCGCGTCCATCGCCTGCAACGGCGGCACGATTTCGCCGCCGGCAAAGGTCTGGATCTGGAACCGACCATCTGTCGCCTCGGCGACGGCCTTGGCGAAAATGCCAGCCGTACCGTAGATGGTGTCGAGCGACTTTGGGAAGCTCGATGTCAGCCGCCAATTAATCGCGGGTTGAGATTGCGCAATGGCGGGTGCAGCGGTGGCGGCCGCTGCGATGCCAACGACTGCTCCACCTTTCAAAATCTCACGTCGCTTCATCGATGCAGGCTCCTTCGATTGTGTCGGCAAAGGCGTACTACAATGGCCTGGCTGCGCTGCATCAGCATAGGCCCTCTAAATCCGAATTTGAGCTTCGTTCCATTCGGGTACGCAGGGCTGCCTTCGAACCTTGCGTGGGTGGCATCACGACAGTAAAATTGAGCCGGACTGCATCATCGCGGAAAAGACACTGATTTAATTGCATCCGAGCGAGCAGTGCCGCGCCGAATACGTTCAGCAAAACCAGTGGCGCGGCGAGCCCGGTCGATAGCGGCGCGGTACGGTTGGCGCTATAAGCCAATGGTGTCGGCCAAGATCAATTATAACGCCCATTGAGGAAACACGACATGGCAAAAATCGCATTTCTAGGTCTCGGCAAAATGGGCACGGGCATGGCGCAGAGCTTACGTCGTGCTGGCCACGAGGTGGTTGCATGGAACCGATCACCCGAGAAGACACAGCACTTGGTTGCCGGTGGAGTGGTTCTGGCAACGACGCCTGCGGACGCTGCACGTAATGCCGATGCGATCTTCTCCATGGTTGCCGACGACGAAGCCTCGCACCGCGTCTGGTTGGCCACGGACGGCGCCCTGTCGACCGCCACCCCTGGCGCCTTTGCCATCGAATGCTCGACAATTTCATATGGTCATGTGGCAACACTTGCCCGCGAAGCCATTGGTCGTGGACTTCGTTATATCGATTGCCCCGTGAACGGCGCACCAAGCGTCGCTGCGCAAGGCAAGTTGACGTTGCTGGTCGGCGCGCTGGCGAACGATCTTGCCGTTGCACGTCCGATCCTTGAGGGTGTGAGTACGTCAATCCTGCATTTCGGCGTCATTGGAACCGGCACCGCCTTTAAGTTGATCAACAATCTCTACGGCGCTGTGCAAATCGCCGGTCTGGCCGAGGCGGTGGCCTTGGCCAACCGTATTGGGCTCGACCAGAAGACGCTCATCGCAGCAATCGAATCAGGGCCGTGTGCGAGCCCGCACGTCAAGCGGCTGGTAACCGGCATGGTGGAAGGTCGCCTTGCGGATATGCCGGGGCTATCGATAGGCCTGCGTGAAAAAGACGCCCGTTACTCACTCGCCATGGCACATGGCCTTGATGTCGGCATGTCCGTAGGCGAGGTCGCGCATCGTTGGTATGCCCAAGCAAAACCAGAGCTTGGTGCCGATGATGATTCGGCCCTCGTCGCGACAGTGATGTCCTGCGGGGGCAGGGTCTAGCTTTGTGCTCGCGAAAAAAAGGCGCGGTACAAATGCCGATCGGCAAGACGTTCTTCTCGCCGCGCTTTGGTGCGGTCGCCGACAAATTCGGCGTATCGTGGATGGTCATCATGCAGCTAAAGACCTGATCGATCCGGCGGAATGCGAGAGCGAACGGGACAAACCATGATCCTCGTCCATCACGCACTTTTAAATTTGCGTCGGGATAGTATCGGCTTCAACTCGGCTGAGTTTGCAGATGCGGCAACTGCTGCAGTATTTGTATATCCAAATTCGGCTGAAAGCCGCGCTGCCGCTTCCCTGACGTAGCAGGCTTTCTCGTCCAGAAGCTGAATGGACAAGCGCCAAATTGCCCCAGATATGCCAATCGCACCGACAATCTGCCCGGTGAAATTGCGAACACCAACGGCAATGCACCGTACCTCGGCATTGAACTCGCCGTCATCGTAGGCGATGCCCTGATTACGAATACCAGCGATCTCGACCCGTAGCCTATCAGGATCGACAATGCTTTTGTTCGTGAGCGGTACAAGCGGGTTGCGACGCAGGTAATTGTCAAACTGATCAATCGGAAGCTCAGCAAGAATAATTTTGCCCAGGGCCGTGCAATAGGCAGGGCGGCCAGCACCAGCCCGTTCCATCAGCTGAAAAGCACCCGTGCCGACCGTTCGAGCGAGCACGACGATGCCATCTCCAGCACGAACCGCGAAATGTGCGCTTTCGCCGGTAATCGTCGAGAGATCCTGCAAGATCGGGTTGGCCAACGAAACCATCTCTGTCTCGTCGAGCGCGCTGGCTGCCAGTGTGAATAGCGGTCGCCCGACGCGATAGGCCTTCGTCTCTGGAATTTGACGTAAATAACCAAGGGTCACCATAGTTTTCACGATGTGAAAGGTGGTGCTGGTGTGCAGACCGACAATTTTGCTCAGGTCGCCGAGCTTAATGCCCTCGCGATGTCGCGCCACGATCTCAAGGATTGCAAATCCGCGCATCACAGACTGGATTCCGCCCCGATCCTTCATGGTGCCGGGTACGTCGGCGTGCTCTGTCGCGTCGTCCAACGCCTGTTCAGGCTTGGGCTTTGTGCTGACCATGATGAGCTCCTGTTATCCGTTCGCGCGACATTTGGAGTTCGTTAGCCTGTTTCGAAGCTTGCTGAGTAAAAATCTTGTCTTATGGTCTCTTTGATCCCGTCGTGCGTTGCGCTCCCTGGGCAAGGCTTAGGCTTGCTGTCAGCCCGACGTGTAGAAGGAATTTTGCTGTTTATACTACAATGACAATTGACATTTCAAATAGTGAAAATATCGTAGCAATATACACGGCGTGCTGACTAGGCGCCGCTACGACCACGAAGCTTTATCATCGAGGGAACGCCATGAGACGCTTTATCTCAGCCGATCTCAGCAGGGAATGGGTGTTAAGCCATGCTGTACAGGCGAGCGTGCGGAGGCTGGGAGACCGATGATCAACGCGGCTGCTGCCAGCTTCGGCGTGAACTCGTATTCCTACACATTCGGCTATACAGCTCGCCATTTTATTGATCGGTTGGCCGACCGCGGCCATCAGCAGTTCGAGCTAATGCTGTATCCAGGTCATCTCTGGCCGAAAGACCTTTCGGCATCTGACCGGAACGTGCTGAGGCGCCATATCACCGCGCGCGAACTGGACGTGATCACGCTCAACATGCCAAATATCGATGTGAACATCGCTGCCGCGTCGCCCGACGTGCGTGCCTTGTCGCTCGATCTGCTGGAGCGCGGACTTCAACTGGCCGGCGATCTTGGGGCCCGTGGCCTCGTTGTCGGCGTGGGCAAGGCGAACCCGCTATTTGCCATGCCGCGTGCCGAGTTACTGGGTCATTTCCATCGAGCGATCGAGCGGCTATTGCCGATTGCAGCGAAGGCCGGGGTTGGCATCTGGGTCGAGAATATGCCGTTTTCGTTCATCGCTTCGATAGATGACGTGCTTGCCGCCGTCGATCGCTATAGCCCCGAAGATATTGGCATCGTGTACGATGTGGCGAATGCCCATTTCATCAAGGAGGACATCGTTGCCGGGCTCCAGGCATGTAAGCCGCGCCTTCGTCTGGTTCACCTCTCCGATACAAGGCATGACGTCTATCGCCATGACCCCATCGGGCACGGGTCGGTGCCGTTCGAAACCTTGCCGACCGTACTTAAAGCGGTGGGATATACGGGCCGACCGATGCTGGAGGTGATCTCCGCTGAGGCTGACGTCGGCATCGACACCAGCGTTCAGAGACTCTCCAATTTGGGCTTTGCCAAGCCTATGCTGCCGGTAACGGACGGTGCGTGATAAAACCAAACGCACACATAAAGCGATCAATCGCTTCAAAGGCTAAGGAGCACGCCGTGACACTGCCGAGCATCGTTGACGTCATTATCGTAGGCGCGGGCAATGCCGCCTTTTGCGCCGCGCTTTCAGCCGCTGAAAGCGGCGTCTCGGTGCTGGTTCTGGAGCGGGCATCGGAAGCCGAGGCCGGCGGAAATAGCCGCTTCACGGCCGGTGCTATTCGCTGTGTCTATGATGGCGTCGATGATCTGAAAATCCTGATGCCGGACCTCACTGAAACCGAACTCGCCACTACGGACTTCGGCTCTTACCCGGAGGAAATGTTCTTCGACGATATGGCGCGCGTAACCGAATACCGCGCCGATCCCGAACTAGTCGAAGTACTGGTCAAGGGCAGCCGCGAAACCATGCGTTGGATGCGGGCTAAGGGCGTGCGGTTCCAACCTATTTATGGTCGGCAGGCATTCAAAGTGGACGGCAGATTCAAGTTCTGGGGCGGGTTAACCGTGGAAGCCTGGGGTGGCGGCCCCGGATTGATTGAAGCGCTAACCAATAGCGCCAAAAAGAATGGCGTCACGATCGCCTACGAAGCCCGCGCGCTCTCGCTGGAGCACGACGACGACGGCGTGAAAGGCGTGCGGGTTCGCCATCGGGGCAAGTCCCAGGTCGTGACCGCTAAGAGCGTCGTCCTCGCTGCTGGCGGATTTCAGTCAAATGCCGAATGGCGCACGCGCTATCTCGGCCCTGGTTGGGATTTGGCCAAGGTTCGCGGCTCGCGCTTCAACACCGGCGATGGCATCAAAATGGCGCTCGACGCAGGCGCTATGCCGACGGGCAACTGGTCGGGTTGCCACGCGGTCGGCTGGGATCGCAATGCGCCAGAATTTGGTGATCTCGACGTTGGCGACAACTTCCAGAAACACAGCTATCCGTGGGGCATCATGATCAATGCCAACGGCGAGCGCTTCGTCGATGAGGGTGCCGATTTTCGTAACTATACTTATGCCAAATATGGGCGCGTGATCCTCAACCAGCCGGGTCAGTTTGCGTGGCAGATATTCGACAGGAAAGTGACCCATCTGCTGCGCGATGAATATCGCATCAAGCGTGTGACCAAGGTCTCGGCACCTACGCTGGAAGAACTCGTGAGCAAGTTGGACGATGTCAACGCTGACAAGGCAATTGCGACAATCCGAGCCTACAACATAGCAGTAGCTAAGGACGTTCCGTTCAACCCGAACGTCAAGGACGGCCGAGGTACGCCAAGTCTAGCAATACCGAAAACCAATTGGGCGAACACTATCGATGAGGGACCTTTTGAAGCCTATGCGGTCACCTGCGGCATCACGTTCACATTCGGCGGTGTCAAGATCAATACGGATGCACAAGTTCTCGATACCGAGAGCCAGCCTATTCCCGGCCTTTACGCCGCCGGGGAAATGGTTGGTGGGATTTTCTACTTCAACTATCCGGGCGGTACTGGACTGATGAACGGGGCCGTATTTGGACGGGTCGCCGGCGGGCATGCGGGTCAGCACGCGCGCGGAAGGAATAGCTGACTATGTGCAGATACCCAGAACAATGGAACAAATGCGATTGAAAGCTAAACTCGCCCAGCAGAGGCCATTCTCGAAGTCATGGCCTGCCTGGTGGCCAAGTGGCCGCCGATGACAGGAGCAGCCAAGGTCTTCGACGTTGTCGTTGTTGGTGCTGGTGCCGGCGGAATGGCCGCTGCCGCGGTTGCAGCAGCAGAGGGGCTAAGCGTCGCGGTCGTCGAAAAAGCGGCACAGGTTGGCGGCACCACAGCGTGGTCTGGCGGTATGGTATGGGCGCCGTGCAACACATTGCAGACGTCGACGGGGCATCAGGATTCGACTGAGAAGGCTACTTCCTATCTCAACGATACCGTGCCGGAACCTGCTGGCAAGGCTTTGCGCGATGTGTTTATCGCGCGGGCGCCGGAGGCCATCGACTACTTCCAACGGCACACCGTAGTTCAATTACGCCCGGTTCCGATCTATCCGGACTACTTTCCCGATAGTCCCGGCTCGACATCTGGCGGCCGCGTCTTGGAGCCGGTGCCGTTCGACGCGCGCACGCTGGGCACTCATTTTAAGGTGCTCCGCGCGCCCCTGCCGGAGTTCATGCTTCTCGGCGGTATGATGATTGCGCGCAGTGATATTATGCACTTTCGCAAGGCTCTGACATCTTGGCGTTCGATGCTACGGGTCGCCCATCTCGTTGGGCGCTATGGCATCCAGCGTGTTCGCAATGATCGCGGATCTGATCTGGTCCTCGGAAACGCGCTTGTTGGGCGTCTGCTGAAATCTCTGGTCGATCGCGACGTAACGATCCTGACGTCAACGGCGGTCAAAGCATTGGAGGTGATCGATGGCCGGGTCCACGGCGTTCGGATTTCGAGCAATGGCGACGAGTACGTTCTAAACGCAACGCGAGGCGTAGTACTGGCCGCCGGCGGATTTTCGCATAACCAATCGCTGCGTGCTGCGTTGCTTCCCCCGATAGCAGGCTGCCTATCGGCAACAGCCCCCGTCAGCACCGGTGATGGTCTGATGTTAGGCACCGGCGTCGGCGGCAAACTCGCGACCGACAACGCTCACAACGCCTACTGGACGCCCGTATCCCGTCACACGCGGCGGGATGGCTCTATGGCGATCTATCCGCACACGGTGACGGACCGCGCCAAGCCGGGTGTGATTGCCGTCGACCAAACGGGGCGGCGGTTTGTCAATGAAGCGATGCCGTATCACGAGTTCACCAAGGCCATGCTGGGTCGGCATAATCAAGGCCAGCCGTTGCGAACCTATCTGATTTGCGACGTTAAATTTCTTTGGACCTATGGGCTGGGCGCAGTCAAACCGATGACGTGGCCGCTCACATATGCCAAGCGATCGGGGTATCTGACCGAGGCCCAGTCGATCGCAGAATTGGCATCGAAGTTATCACTCGATGCAAAGGCGCTGGAACTGACGTTAGGGCACTACAACCGCGGCGCCGCAATGGGAATTGACACCGCGTTTGGGCGTGGATCGAACGCCTATCAACGCCATTTGGGTGATGCCGATCACCTGCCAAACCCGTGCGTGCGGCCGCTCGATCATCCCCCATTTTACGCCGTCGAGATATTCCCGGGCGACCTAGGAACGGCAGTTGGACTTCAGACCGATGCGGCCGCTCGCGTTCTAAACGCTCAAGGCGCGCCAATCGCGGGCCTCTACGCTTGCGGCAATGACATGAATTCAATCATGGCCGGCAACTACCCTGGACCCGGCATTACCCTTGGGCCGGCCTTGGTGTTTGGCTATCTGGCAGCTCTGGACATGGCACGTCGCCCGCAGCACCTCGAAATCGATCAGCGCCACCTGACCCGTGCGCCTAACCCTTAATGTATCAAGGAGACTACAATGGCGCTCAAGAAAGGTGCGGAACTCATCGCCGAGTTCCTGATCAAGGAGAAAATCCCCTATGTCTTTGGCATTTGCGGGCATGGCACCGTTGGATTGCTCGATGAACTCTATAACAACCGCGACAAGATCAAGCTCGTTTCGCCGCGCCACGAGCAAGTGGCCGGTCACATGGCGGACGCCTATTTCCGCGTGAAGCACAAGGCTGTTGCAACGCTGACGTCGTGCGGTCCAGGATCGGCCAATCTTGTGATGGCGCTGGCCTTGGCGCAGACCGACAGTTCGGCGTTCCTCGCGATTACTGCCAACGTGCCAACCTCGCAATTCAACCGCAGTCCGTTCCAGGAAATCAACCGGCACTACCAGGCTGACTTCCCAAACATTGTGCGCCCCGTGGTCAAGCGGGCATTCCAGCCTACGCGTGTTGATCAGCTGCCTTTGATGTTGCGGCAGGCTGCAACAACCATGACGAGCGGTCGACCGGGCCCGGTCAACATGGATATTCCATTCAACGTGTTCCAGGAGCAGGCCGATATCAAGAATGAGGCACCCTGGGACGGTTTTAATTCACGACGCAGCGGCGCCTCCCCGGAGGATGTGGCGGCAACCATCGATTTGCTGTTGAAAGCCAAGCGTCCGGTGCTCTTCATCGGTCACGGGGTCGCCCTGTCGGAAGCCAGTGCTGAACTTACATTGCTGGCCCACACACTAGATATTCCCGTGATTAGCTCGCCCAACGGCATGGGCTGCCTAGACATGACTGATTCATTATCGCTCGGGTTTATCGGTCGCAACGGCGCCTATCCGGCTAACCAGGCCGGCCGCTTCACCGATCTTGTCGTCGCCATCGGTGCTCGCTTCGACGATCGGTCGTCGTCATCCTGGTTGCCGGGCTACTCGTGGAACTTCCCGACGACGAAGCTCATTCACGTCGATGTTGATCATGCGGAGCTCGGTCGAAACTACGTCCCCGATCTCGGCATTCTGGCCGACGCACGCACCTACCTGCGTCAGGTGCTGGCCGAACTTGAGCAGCGCGGTGAAACCAAGCGGCCACGTCGGCCCGCCTGGCATGCGGAAATTGCGACATGGCGCGCCGAATGGGATGCCTTTACCAAGCCGAACTTCGAACTTCACACCACGCCGATCCGCCCGGAGCGGATCGTCGCCGACCTGCAAGTCGTGCTGCCGGACGATGCGATTTTGTCGCTCGACTCAGGCGTGCACCACAATTGGTTCATGCAGTTCTGGAATGCACGCCGACCACAGACGATGCTCAATACCTGGGGCTTCTCCGGTATGGGCTTTGGCCCCAGCGGCATCCTTGGCGCCAAGCTTGCCGCGCCAGACAAAGTGTGTGTCTCGGTCTGTGGTGATGGCGGTTTCACCATGGTTCCGCACGTGCTCTGCACGGCGGTCGAATACGATATTCCGGTGATTTGGGTTGTTTGGAACAATTTTGCCTGGGGCGCCATACGCGACATCCAGTATGGCCTGTTCCAGGGGCGCGAGATCGGCACCGGGTTCTACCAGGGAAAAAACAACAAACCCTATAATCCGGACTTTGCCGCCTGGGCGCGCGCCTGTGGCGTTGAAGGCATCACTGTCACGAAATCGCAGGACTTCAAGGCGGCGATGGAACACGCGATCGCGCTCAACAAACCGGTGTTGCTGGACGTCCATGTCGATGCCGAGGTTCGCCCGCCAGCGACCGGAACCTGGGCGTTGCCACCGATCCCACATAAGGAACCGGTGTTCGGCAAGCCAATGGTGCGAGTGGATGGCGCACCATAACGTGCAGTGTCTTTTGCGAGGTCGACGTGCGTGCGACCAGGACCGTTCACGTCACGCAACATTCTAGAACTGCCAACAAGCCTCAGCTTGGCGTTTCCACAGCATCGTCGGAAAGGATCGACCCATGACACGACTTGGCGAAGGTGAACGGACGGCCATCGTGCGCAACATTGCCGAAGTACCTTGGCAGGAATACCCGAACCACTTCGGTGGAGCCCTCTCGAAGCCCCTCGTTACTCCGGAGACAGCAGGAGCGCGGCATATCGATTACCGGATTTCCTGTTATCAGCCGATGGCGCACGTGATCCGACACAGCCACAAAATCCAGGAGCAGATTTATCACGTGCTCGAAGGTGAGGGCCTGATGGAGATTGCAGACCGGCGGCAGGTCGTTCGCAAGCACGACGTCGTTTTCTTGCCACCTGGCGTCGAACACGCGATCCAAAATTCGGGGCTCGTCGACCTAGTGTTCCTGGTCATTACGACACCGGCGACAGATGTCGCGCCGGGACAGTGAAGACGCGCCACGGCTGACTGGCGGTCGCTACCAAAATCGCGCCGACGTTTGCATCGTGGACGACCGGTTCTTGATAAGACAGGCTTATAAGACGTGGGTTCGCATACCCTCGATGCTCGATCCGCACCTTCCCGGTATCGAGAGATGGCTGTCCGTCGAGCAGAAAATAGCGGCGCTCGCAATCTTCGGTCGGCTCAGCACTTGAGTGCCAAAGGAGTTCGGTGCACCGCAACACTCAATCGTGCAGCGTCTGCTCGAGACGTTACGGATCAAGTCTGCCCTAGGCTGCTCGAAGAGGAAATCGGCACCAACCGATCCAATGGTGAACCGCTGCTAGAAGGCAATTTCCCGAGTAACATTCCTCAATGAGGCAATACGACTGTCGCCACAGCGACCGTCGTCTTGTAGACGTCCCGTTCCACGAACATCGTAGTCTCTGTCATGACTAGCTCCCCGTGTCTGGGGCTCTGCCCTGTGCAGAGCAACCCCTGTTGCGCTCAAGCGCCTTAGTCGACCCGGTGAGGCGTGTCACCGTCTCGGTGGCCCGTGTCTCCAGATCTTAGCCGACATGATGGTTTAGATGTTGTGTTCGGACGTAGAACTGACGCGGGCGCCGAGAGTAAGAAGATGCGTGATGTGCGCTCCAAAGGCAGCCCAATTGAGCGGCTTCAGCAAGAACGAAGTGGCCCCGGCCATCAGGGCGTTCTCAAGGGCAGCCCGGCTCTCGTTGCCGGTCACAACGACTATCGGAATATGCTTATGATCTGCGCGACCCCGGATGACTTTGATCAGGTCCAGACCATCAAAATGGGGCATTTCGAGATCGATGATCGCCAAATCAAACCGTCGCGTCGATAACTCTGCCACGGCTCCAAGACCATCCTCGGCCTCTACAACCTCGGCGTGTTTAAGAAGCCTTTTGGCCACGACGACGCGGGATAAGGGGTCGTCGTCAACGACCAATGCAAGCTGCCGTTTCATAT
>JANNRP010000187.1:0-13663 GCA_031401535.1 Hyphomicrobiaceae bacterium
GCCTCGTCTACAGCAGGTCTTCGAAGGGTACGATCGTTGACTTCACAGTCTTCATCGCCATGGCTTGGGCTACAGCATCTTTCACACCGGCCTCGGTAAACGGGAACAGCGTCTGCATGTTGCGCCACGGATATTTGTTGCGGGCTTTGTAGAGCATCTCGACGCCGAGCGCCAAATCGTTGGCCGTAAACGCCCATGATCCGAGCACGTTCAAATCCTTGGTGCAGATGCGGTGCCATGACGTCATGATCGAACCTGCGTCGGTGAACTGGCCCATCTCGACGTAGGTGCCACCATCGCGCAGGAACTCGATACCCTCGGGCCCGGCCGACGGGTGGCCTGAGCAGTCCATAACAAGATCCGCGCCGTAGCCGCCGACGATGTCGCGCACGGCCTTGATGCGTTCGTCCGCCGTTTTGTGAACATCGATATCGACGGTCGCCTCGGCGCCAAAGGCCCTGGCGAGTGCAAGTCGCGGCTTTTCCGGTGCACCGACGGCAATCACACGACCAGCCCCCATCTCCTGAGCGGCAGCGATCGCAAGGATGCCGATCGGCCCGGTGCCTTGGATCACGACCGTGTCGTTCCACTTGAAGCCGCCGGCATTTTTCGCACGATTGAACGCGCGGATGCAGGAGGTCAGCGGTTCGGAGAGTGACCCCAGCAACAGGCTCATATCGTCAGGTAATTTATAAATCTTGGTGCCGGGCAGTTCCTCGTAGTCGACGTAAACGTATTCGGCCCACCCGCCCCACAGGTGTGGAGGTTTATTGAAGCCCAGGTAGCGGCCGTAGTACACGGGTGTCAGGCACTTGTTCGATTGCTCGGGGTAGCGCTTGCACCATGCACACAAACCGCACGGCATCAGCGGTGGCAACATCAACTTGGAGCCGACGCCGATTGGCTTACCCATATGATCGGACTTGAGCTCCGAGCCGATCTCGACAATCTTACCGGCCAATTCGTGGCCCAATGTGAATGGCCAGGGTAGCGGCTTCGGCCAATGGCCTTTGAGAATGTGCTGGTCGGTGCCGCAGACGCCGCAGGCTCCGATCTGGATCAACGCTGCCTTGGGGCCGATCTTCGGCCATGGCACTTCGCGGATCACAGGTTCGGCACCTGGACCGTCGTAGGTCGCGACCCGGATCAATGGCCGTGCAGGCGTTGCGGTCTTCTTGGGGGATTTGGTACGTGCAGTCGTCGTGTTGGGCATAGGCCACGGTCCCCGGTTGTGCGGTATGGCAGGGATACTAGCAGTGGTGAGCTACTCGAGTGCAAGGTCTTACCTGCATGGGCACTATGTGACTGCTCGCAAAGCGCTTCGTCGAAGTTTACCGCCTTCGAAGAGGCGGGAGTTCGCTAAATCTCGACTGAAATAGTTATTTCATTTCACTACTCAAATCATAATTTTGATTTCTTCGTCGATCTTGCGGCGGTACCAATCGGCGCCAAGACGTTTACGATCGCTGCTCCCAAGCTTTTGGCGAAACCAAACTAAACGGTGCTCGCCTTTCGTACCGAGTCGGATAACCAACTACACCGCATCCATTTGCCATGAACGCCAAATGGACCGTGGGAGAGGCGTTATCGCAGGTTTGGCTCCACAACTGGCCACGGTTCTGACTTTATCGTTGGGTCAATCATTTGAGTTTACCATGCCCAGCATATCAAAGCTGGAGACGCGTATCCCAATGAGTGCAGTTGCGTTCCGACATAGTGTTTTGCGCGGCTTGAGCGGACTGCGCCAGAATTCCTCGGTGCTTGCGATCTTCTCGGGCACTTTGCTGCTATCGGCGCTATTGCTGTT
This sequence comes from Hyphomicrobiaceae bacterium, assembly GCA_031401535.1. Classification (GTDB taxonomy): domain Bacteria; phylum Pseudomonadota; class Alphaproteobacteria; order Rhizobiales; family Hyphomicrobiaceae; genus JAKFWF01. The sequence continues at coordinate 1,808 of JANNRP010000187.1, forward strand.
CTCCGTCCAGCCAATCTTTGCCAAAATGATACTGCCGAGCCTTGGCGGTGCGCCGTCAGTTTGGGCGGTGTCGATGGTCTTTTTCCAGGCGGTGTTGCTCGGTGGTTATTGCTATGCCTATGTGCTGAACCGCTATTGCCCGGCACGGCATGCGCCGCTGGTGCATTTGTGCCTAGTCACGCTGGCCGTGCTGGCGCTGCCGTTCGGACTGCCCGCAATGGCCGCGCAGCCGCCAGCAGACGGCGTGTACTTCTGGCTGATCGGTGTACTGGCGCTGGGCGTAGGCCTGCCGTTTTTTGCGGTTTCGGCGAATGCACCGCTACTGCAATCGTGGTTCGCCCGCTCAGGCCATCCGCATGCAAACGACCCCTATTTTCTCTATGGTGCCTCCAACCTCGGCTCGCTGGTCGCGCTGTTGGCCTATCCGTTTGTGATTGAGCCCGTGCTCGGTCTCAGCCGACAAGCCTCGGTTTGGTCGATCGGCTTCGTTCTGCTCGGTGTTATGATCGCTGTTTGCGGCTGGCTTTCGTTGCGTTACGACGCAACGAGCGCCATTGCAGCCGATGCAGTTGATGCAACGAAGCCTGCAGTTGCGCCCGTGACCTGGAGCCAATGCCTGGCCTGGATCGGTTTGGCGGCGGTGCCGTCCGGTTTGCTCGTGTCCTATACGACGTTCCTGACGACGGACATCGCCTCGGCGCCGCTGCTGTGGGTGTTCCCGCTGGCGGTGTTCCTCGCAACCTTCATCATGGTATTCCGCGACCGGCCAATGATCTCGCAGCGCGTGCTATTGCTGCTGCAACCGATCGTGGTCGGGTTGACGCTGCTTGGTCTCGCCATGACTGGTAACGTCGGCTGGGTGCTCGGTGTGCTTGTCGGCTTCATCGCATTCTTCGTGACCACGCTCGTTTGCCACAAAGAGCTGTTCGACCTGCGCCCCGCCAGCCATCACCTAACGGCATTCTACATGTGGATGTCGCTCGGTGGCGTGATTGGCGGCATTTTTGCAGCGCTGATTGCACCGCAGATCTTCAATGGAATCTTTGAATTCCCGTTGTTGCTGTTGGCGGGTCTCGCCGCCCATCCGAGTTTGGCATCGGCGTTGCGCAATCCTGTAGAGCGGCGTTGGGCGGTCACGACCGCCATTCTGCTGCTCCTCGTCGGGGCGGTGTTGGGGGCTATGGTCGCGGCCAAGATCGGTCCAGCATTCATTGCCGAATCGGGCGGCTGGCTCCTGCTGCTCGTGTGCTGCATCGGCCTGTTGGTGATGCTCGATCGTCCGTTGCCGCAACTGGCCTGCGGCATCGTCACTCTGGTGGGATTGTTCGTGTTGCCGTCGGCCATGAACAACGGCTTTTCCGAGCGCTCGTTCTTTGGCGTGTTGCGCGTGGCCTCGTCCGCCGACGGGCAGATGCGCAAGATGCTGCACGGCACCACCCTGCACGGCGCTATGCGGGTGAAGGATGCCGTCGGACAGCAGGTGCGCGAGCCGGCCCCAGCCACTTACTATTATCCCGGCAGCCCGATGGCTCGTGCGGTCACGGTTGCGCGGACCCTTAGCGGTAAAACCGGCGGTGGATTGTCGGTTGGGATTGTCGGCCTCGGTACCGGATCGCTCGCCTGCTATGCCCGCGCTAATGAGGACTGGCGGTTCTATGAGATCGACCCGCTGGTCGTGAAGCTGGCCAGCGACCCCAAGTTGTTCACGTTCCTGTCGCGTTGCCGACCGAATGCCGACATTGTGCTGGGTGATGCGCGCCTGACGTTGGCGAAGGAGCGCCCCGGTCACTTCGACTATCTCGTAATCGACGCGTTCTCGTCCGACAGCGTGCCCGTCCACCTGCTGACCAAGGAAGCCTTGCAGCTGTACCTATCGAAGATTAGCGACACCGGCATTCTGGCGATGCACATATCCAATCGTCACCTGGATCTGGAGGGTGTCACGGCAGCGCTTGCCCATTCGTTGCCTGGTGTGGTGGCGGCGCTCGCCATTGATCGGCCGAAGGTGCAGTCACTCGATCAGGCAACATCCTATGTCATGTACTTTGCCAAGTCGTCGGTCGCCCTGGCGCCGTTCCTCGCCATGCCAGATGTGAAACTAGCGGTACCATCGAAAACGCGGGTCTGGACCGATGATTATTCGAACGTGCTCGGCGCCATCTTGAACAAGCAGCACGATCGTTAGTTTGTCGAGGCATTGCACCAACCACGGTGGGTTGCAGGGCATAGGTCTGCCACGCTAAGAGAACGGACAAGCCCGGTGCAGGGCGCCGTTCCCTGAAGCGAGGACGATATGCAAGTCGACGAAGCGACGGTGCGGCGGATTGCCCGGCTGGCGCGTATCAAAGTGACGGCTGATGAGGCCAAGGGGCTCGAACAGGAGCTGACCGGAATCCTCCAGTGGGTCGAAATGCTTGACGCGGTCGACACCAGCAATGTCGAGCCCATGACTCGCGTCGTGCCGATTGAGTTGCGCCAGCGCGCCGATGTCGTCACCGACGGCGAGATTGCCGATCAGGTGACCCGCAATGCGCCGCAGGTTGAGGATCACTTCTTCGTCGTACCCAAGGTCGTCGAATGACTGCCGACCCGCCGCCATTTCGCATACCCATGGTGCAGATTGCCATTGAAGATCCGCGTCAGCCGGAGGTGGTGGCGCTGATTGACGCGCTCGACGACTTCGCACGATCATTGTATCCGCCCGAAAGCAACCACCTGCTCGATATTGCCGCGCTGGCAAAGCCTGACGTAGTGTTCTTCGTCGCTCGCCAGGATGGCCGTGCCATCGGCTGCGGCGCCTTTCGGATGCTTGACCCGACCCATGGCGAGATCAAACGTATGTACGTCCCGCACGAAGCACGTGGGCGCGGGCTAGGGCGCGTGATCCTCGATACGATCGAGGCTGAAGCCAAGCGGCGTGGTGTGCGCCATTTGTCGCTCGAAACCGGAATACATAATCACGACGCACTGAACCTCTATCGGCGGGGCGGCTATAAGGATTGTGCCCCGTTTGCCGACTACCGGCACGATCCCCTCAGTCTGTTCATGACCAAAGAGATTGCCTGATCAATGTCCAATTCCGAACTTACCAAGCTGACGCTGGCCGAGGCCCGCGACGGGCTCAAAAACAAGCGCTTCACGGCGGTGGAACTGACGTCTGCGTTTAATGCCGCGATCGAGGCAGGTAACGCCAGCCTGAACGCCTATGTGTTGCCGACACCGGAACATGCGCTGGCCCAGGCCCGACTGAGCGACAACCGGCTTGCCAGCGGCAAGGCTGGCTCGTTGGAAGGCCTGCCGCTCGGGATCAAGGATCTCTATTGCACCAAAGGTGTGCGCACGACCGCGTGTTCGAAGGTACTCGGCGATTTTACGCCAACTTACGAATCGACCGTGACGCAGAACCTGTGGGATGCGGGGGCGGTAATGCTCGGCAAGCTCAACAACGACGAATTCGCCATGGGTTCGTCGAACGAGACCAGTTGTTTCGGGCCGGTGGTCAACCCATGGCGGCGCAAGGCCATGAACGGTGCGCTCTCAAACGACAAGCTGGTGCCAGGCGGCTCGTCGGGTGGTTCTTCGGCGGCAGTGGCGGCAGATCTGTGTCTAGCTGCCACCGCAACCGACACCGGCGGCTCTATTCGCCAGCCGGCCGCACTGACAGCAACTGTTGGCATCAAGCCGACCTACGGCCGCTGCTCGCGCTGGGGCATCGTCGCATTTGCATCCTCGCTCGATCAGGCGGGCCCGATTGCCAAGACCACGCGGGATGCGGCGATCCTGATGAAGGCGATGGCAGGTTTTGATCCGAAGGATTCGACCTGTGTCGATGCCCCTGTGCCCGACTATGAAGCGGAAATCGGCAAAAGCCTGAAAGGGCTGCGCGTTGGCGTGCCGAAGGAGTACCGGGTCGATGGCATGTCGTCTGAGATCGAGGCGCTTTGGCAGCAGGGTATCGCCTGGCTGAAGTCTGCCGGGGCAACGATCCACGATATCTCCCTGCCGCATACAAAATATGCCCTGCCAGCTTACTACATCGTGGCACCGGCCGAAGCCTCATCCAATCTTGCTCGCTATGACGGCGTACGCTATGGCCTGCGCGTGCCGGGCCGCGACGTGATCGATACCTACGAAAACACTCGCGCGGCGGGCTTCGGCCGTGAAGTGCGCCGCCGCATCCTGATCGGCACCTACGTGTTGTCGGCGGGCTATTATGATGCCTACTACATCAAAGCCCAGAAGGTGCGTACGCTCATCAAGCGCGACTTTGATGACGCCTGGGCCAAGGTCGACGTGGTGCTGACGCCGACGACGCCGTCATCAGCATTTGCCGCCGGTGAAAAGAGCGGCGACCCGATTGCCATGTACCTCGAAGATATTTTTACTGTGACGGTCAATATGGCTGGATTGCCGGGCATCTCGGTGCCAGCGGGCTTGTCGAAGCAGGGCACGCCGCTGGGCCTGCAGCTCATAGGCAAACCGTTTGACGAGGGCACGCTGTTCCGCACCGCTCAGGCGATCGAGGATGCCGCCGGACGGTTCCCGGTGCCCGTTAGGTGGTGGGCGTGATTGCGTTCGACGGGACGTGCCGGTAATGCCGGTCTGACTGCAGCCTAGGAGACCAGTTCATGCCCAAACGTGCCCCCGCTGATTGCCCAACCATGACCGAGGTGCGCGCCGAGATTGACCGCGTCGATAGCGCGCTTGTCGCGCTGATCGGCGAGCGGTTTGGCTACGTCGAGCGGGCCTGGCAGATCAAGCTGACCGAGAAGGCGGCGGCCAACGTGCCGTGGCGCAATCAGCAGGTGATCGACAAGGTCAGAGCCAAGGCCGAGGAGCAGGGGGTGTCACCTGATCTGTGCGAGGCGCTATGGCGGCAGATGATTGGCTGGTTCATCCAGTACGAGGAAGAGAAGCTCCGGGCCGATCTGGAGAATGGCAAGCCCTGATCGGGGTGCGGGCCGTATCGGAAGCGCTGGTGCCGGCAGAGAGGATTGAACTCCCGACCTTCGGTTTACAAAACCGCTGCTCTACCGCTGAGCTATGCCGGCAACTGGCGTGGGTGCCCTCTATAGACGGGCGCATTGCGGGTGGCTACCCCTTTGATTGGTCGCACGCTGTCGGAAACGCGCCAGCCCCAAACCGCATGCAAACGGCGCACCCTTTGGCTGGGCGCGCCGTTCTCGATCATATAACTAACCCCAAGCCGCCCACGCGCAAACGTTACGCAGGCAGCTCAGATTCCAAAAACTCACGTTTCAATGTCGCCGCCGCCACCCCAGCCGCCGCTGTCGTCCTGATAGCCGGCATCTTGAACATCGCCGCCGGAGCCTTGATCGTTGCTCGACGCGTCCTGGTAGGGGTTCTGCTCGTAGGTTCCGCCCTGGTCGTTGCTTGAGGCGTCTTGATAGCTTGGTTCGGAATTGCCTTCGCTGCGATTACCAACTGACTCGGTGCCTGACGAATTACGGCCATTCATCATGTTGGAAATACTGCTGGCGACCAACATGCCCCCGGCGACGCCGGCAGCCGTCATGGCAGCTGTTTTCATGAAGCTACCACCTGACGCTGCGGCTGGCGCCTGCATCGGTTGCTGATATTGCGGCTGTTGATATTGCCCGCCCTGCATGGGGCGATTTTGAACAGGGTGGCCCCACGGGGAGGCGGAAGGTGCCGCGCCGCCAAAGCCTGTTGACTGGCGACCCATCGGCGGCACGCTGGCGGCTGGCTTCGAACCGCCGAACAAACCACCCAGAAAACCACCACTGCTGGCGGCTGGCGCTGCACGCGTCTGCGCATCGCGCAATGCTGACTCAAGGTCGGCAACCTGATCCTCGAGGCTGCGGATCCGCTCGTCGGCTTGTTGCAGCGTCTGCTCCTGCACCAGCACGGACTGCACCAGCATATAGGCGCTGTCGGGAATCTGGCGGACCGACTGGTTGATGAAGGTTTCTGCTTCACGATCCTTATCCAAGCGTTCTACCGAGCGCATGCGCTCGAACACGCCGCCAATCAAGTCGCGCTCTTCGGGGGTCATACTTGGTCTCCATTGCAAGATTGGGTTGTGTCAGACTTGCCGCTCACATGTGGTGATGAGCGACTGGCATGCAAGGCTAGAACGACAGCTGGTTGAGGTTTTCTGCATGCAATCGTTATCCTCGTGCCGCTATATGCGAGATCGGACGATACTATGTCGCGTTCAAGAGCGCGGCGGTTCATCGCCAGCCTGTGAATACCGTCCGGTATCGAGCAATCGGAGCATGTATTCGTCGTAGTCGAGGCCTGCTGCCTCCGCCCGGGCGAGACGAAACATCATGATGTCGCGGGAGGATGCAGCAAATGCAGCCTTGCGCGCCCTGGTCCAGGCCCACTTGACGAACAGCAGCTTGCCGGTCGGGTCCTCGTCTTCGTCGAGTGGCGGACCGCCATTATGACCAATGCCAGCACCAGGGCTGTACTTGAATTGCATCATGGGCCGGGGATCCGTGCTTGTGCTAAATCAAAATTTCCATGAAAGTGTTCGGATGTCCACTATCATGAGCAATCCGACCGTGGCACTTGCGGCCCGCATTAAAGCGGAGCGTGAGGCGCGTGGCTGGTCGCTCGCCGATGCCGCCGACCGTTCGGGCGTATCGCGTGCCATGATCAGTAAGATCGAGCGGGGCGAGTCGAGCCCAACGGCCGCCCTGCTCGGCCGCCTATGCGCTGCCTTCGGGTTGACGATGTCGACGCTGCTGGCCCGTGCGGAAGGTATCGCCTCCGGCCGGCTTTCACGGGCTGCTCAGCAGCCGCGCTGGCGCGATCCCGAGACCCTCTATATGCGGCGCGCGCTGTCACCAACCATTGGCGGTCCGCTCGATATGGTGCTGGTTGACCTGCCGGCTGGCGCCGAGGTGACGTATCCGGCAGCGACCTATACGTACACACACCACCAGATCTGGGTCATGATCGGCCAGTTGACGTTTATTGAAGGTGCCGACGTGCACGTCCTGGAGACAGGTGATTGCCTCACGCTTGGGCCACCAAGTGACTGCACATTCTCTAACCGGACTGCAGACGTGTGCACGTATCTCGTGGCTGTGGTTGGGCGATAATGGCCGTCCGGACCACGCTGGAAATACGTAGCCCCCCTCTTGACGTGCGACTAAGGGCATCCGATATTTCTGTCATGACAGAAAAAACGGATATTGAAAAAGCACTCCCGTTGGCTATTGAGCAGTTCGTGCTGCATTGGGGCGACATGGGCGGGCAATGGGGCGTCAATCGCTCGGTAAGTCAAATTCACGCACTGCTCTACGTGTCCGAGCGACCACTGACAGCCGACGACATCTCGACCACGCTCGGTATTGCACGGTCAAACGTCTCGAATTCCATCAAGCAGTTACTGGCCTGGAGCCTGATCCGCCGTTTGCCGGTCAAAGGTGATCGCCGTGACCACTATGAAGCCGAAACCGACATCTGGGAAATTGCGATACGGATTGCAGCAGGACGTAAGGCTCGTGAGATCGATCCAGCCGTTGCGACGCTACGCACGTGTGTCGGTCTGGCGGAACGAGACCCGACCGTCAATCCGGTGACGACAAAGCGTTTGAAAGACATGCTTGCGTTCACGGAAAGTGTCGATGTTTGGTCGACGCAGATGATGCGCTTGCCCTCGTCAAAACTTGCCGCACTGATGCGGCTCGGCACTAAAATCATTACCCTTCTACCATTGGGTAGAGTGAAGTAGGGCAACGTTCGGGGACGCATGGGCCGTGCACATCGCCAACAACAGCATGCTCCAGAAGACGCCACCAAGTCCCAAGTATCGGCCGTCGCAGCCTATCGGGGACCTCCGGTTTCGAGCGTTGTTGCCGCGCGCTGATTGGGATCGATTGCCAGACGCTGTGCGTCAACGTTTTTCCAAACGGGTCGGCAACGGCCAAACCGTCGTCTACACGGGTCGAGTTGTTGAAACCGAAGTGAGCCGTTGGGGCTGGCTGCTGGCTCAGGCCGCGCGGTTGATTGGCGCGCCGCTACCAACGTCGCGGGATATCGGCATGGCAGCCGTTGTCACCGTAACTGAAGATCAGGCCAACGGCGGTCAAGTCTGGACGCGCATTTACGCGCACTGCACAGGATTCCCGCAGGTGATTCAATCCTCCAAACGCTTCGCTGGACCAACAGGCTTGGAGGAGTACGTCGGCTATAGGGTTGGCATGGCACTGACAGTGAGCGTTGAAGGCGAGACCCTTGCCTTCCGCAGTGCCAACTATTTCTTGGATATAGTTGGTCGGCGCGTTGTCATTCCCACATGGCTGACGCCAGGACATCTAGATGTCACCCACAAAGACGTCGGCGACGGTCGCTTCGAATTTACTTTGGAAATCAAGCACCCTCGCCTTGGATTACTGCTGCGCCAAAGGGCAGTCTTTAACGACACGGTCTGATCGGCTTGCGACCGTCACTGCGCATTCCAGCCCATAACGGCCTTGGTCTCAAGGTACTCGTCGAAGCCGAACCGACCCCATTCGCGGCCATTGCCTGACTGTTTGTAGCCACCGAATGGCGCCTTACTGTCGGCCGATGCACCATTAATGTGGACCATGCCGACACGCAGTTGGCGGGCAACGCGGCGGGTACGCGCGGCATCAGCCGATTGAACGTAGGCAGCCAACCCCATATCGCTGTCGTTGGCGATGCGCACGGCGTCGGCGTCGTCAGCAAAGCCGATGATTGTTAGCACCGGTCCGAAGATCTCTTCGCGGGCGACAGTCATGTCATTGTTCACGTGGGTGAATACCGTCGGCCTGACGAAATACCCTTTCGAGAGCCCTGCTGGCAGCCCCGTTCCACCGGTTGCAACTGTGGCCCCGTCGGTAATGGCCAGGGAGATCAATGACTGGATCTTGTCCCATTGGGTCTTGGAAACGACCGGTCCGATATCTGTTGTGGGAGCTCTAGGATCGCCAACCGTCATGGCCTCGGTTGCGGACTTCGCCAATGCCGCTACCTCGGCCATGCGCGCGTGCGGCACAAGCATCCGTGCGGGCGCGTTGCAGGATTGGCCGGAGTTGCGCATGACGGCCTGGACGCCTTGTGCAACGGCTGCAGCGAAATCGGCGTCATCAAGCAGAATATTGGCCGACTTGCCGCCTAGTTCTTGGCCGACGCGCTTGACGGTCGGTGCTGCCCTTATCGCTACGTCGATGCCGGCCCGTGTGGACCCTGTAAACGATATAACATCGATGCTCGGATGGCCTGCCATCACGGCGCCAACGCCGGGACCATCGCCATTGACGAGGTTGAACACGCCCTTCGGGACCCCGGCTTCGTGCAGGATCTCCGCCAGCAGCAGGGCTGAGTAGGGTGCGACTTCCGATGGTTTCAGCACCATGGTGCAACCGACCGCAAGGGCAGGCGCCACTTTGCACGCGATCTGATTGGCTGGCCAATTCCATGGCGTAATCATACCAGCGACGCCAATCGGCTCGCGTACGATTTGCGTCGCGCCCATCGTTTCCTCGAATGCGAATGTCTTGAGAATATCGATGGCGGTACGGAAGTGACCCATGCCAGCCCCCGCCTGGAACTTGGTCGCAAACATCAGAGGCGCCCCCATCTCCGTCGAGATGGTCTCGCCCATTTCATTGAACCGGCGCTTGTAGATGTCGACAATGCGCTGCAACAGAGCGAGGCGTTCCTCCCGCGAGGTCGCCGCATATGTCGGAAAGGCTGTCCGGGCGGCTGTAACCGCGCGATCAACATCGGTAGCGGAGCCCAGAGCAACATTGCCGATTGGCTCTTCCGTCGCCGGGTTGACGACCAGTAGCGACCTGGGTGATGCAGGCGCAACCCAGGCGCCATCGATGTAGAATTTATCAGCGTTGATGCGGCTCATGTCGCTGGCTCCCGTAGGGGTGGCGTCGAACGGATCGTGATCGCGTTAACACATAGAGGCCGCGCGAAACACCAGCGCGATCGCTGGCGGCCAGACGACATAGGCGCAACCGCGTCACAGCGTTGCCGAAAACTGCTTAACAGTTGAGAGCGCAACGACAAAATCAACTTGCTGAAAGCTGTCGAACCAGTAATGGTACGTCATCGCTCTTTTGCCCAAAGGAGCCCCGCAACAAGGTTTCCTATCAGCCGGGAACCGTGCGTGCCGAGGGTGTAATTCCCCTCCACGTTAGATAACACTGCAGTTTTGACAGCCAATTTGTCTACTTCTGGACCCATGCCAACGGCTCGGTAGGTGCAAGTACACCACCGAGCCGCAATGCGGCTGCCGAAATAGCCAACCCCGTGGCGTCATCAATCTCCACAGCAAATCCAGAAATCGTCGCTGGCCCGAGGGCCGGGGTGAATCGTTCATTGGGAATGCGCGTCAGGAACCGGTGGACGGGTTCGCCTGCATCCATCCCCAGCACCGAGTTGTAGTCGCCGGTCATGCCAGCGTCCGACATATAGGCCGTGCCGCCAGGGAACACGCGGTTATCGGAGGTCGGCACGTGCGTGTGTGTGCCAACGATCGCGGAGACGCGGCTATCTAGGAAGTGGGCGAGGGCCTGTTTCTCGCTCGTTGCTTCGGCATGAAAATCGACAAAAATGGCATCCGCTCCGTGCTTCAACGCGCAGGCGGTAATTTCGTTGTCGATGGCGCGGAAGGGGCAGTCCATCTCGCTCATGAAGACGCGGCCCAGCGCGTTGATCACAAGCACCTCGGCGCCGCCACGTGCTTTGTAGAGTCCAGCCCCTCGGCCGGGCGTGCCTTTCGGCATATTGAGTGGGCGGATCAGGCGCGGCTGCCGGGCGATGAAGACGAGCGCATCCTTTTGGTCAAACGCATGATTGCCGAGTGTGACGCAATCGGCACCAGCCTCGACGAATTCTTCCATAATGGCTTCTGTAATCCCGAAGCCGCCTGCGGAATTCTCGCCATTCACGATCACAAAATCTAGGTCGTAACGGCGGCGCAGCCCCGGTAACTGCTCGGCCACGGCTTTGCGCCCAGCACGGCCAACGACATCTCCAATGAATAGCAGGCGCATAGCTGTTTCAGTCTTATCCGACGGGGTGAAGGGCACGGGAGGATTGGGGGTGTCAACTGGACCCAGTCAACTGCAGGGCACCGGGCCAGACGGCGTTAACACCCAATCGAGGCGCTGATCGTAGTCGCATTGGGGCACAGCGTCGATGCGACTGTCGTCAAGGGCGAGGCCGACAGCGATAATTGACCGCGATTGTCGTAACGCTGCCAGTGTTCGATCGTAGAAGCCGCCACCGTAGCCGAGCCGATTGCCAACGGCGTCGACGGCGAGCAATGGCACCAACAGTACGTCGGGCACAATGATCGCCGCGGTCGTCGACGGTTGGCGGATGCCCCACAAAGTTGAAATTAGCGTGTCGCCTAACTCATAGCGGCGAAACTGCAGTGGTTTTGACTTACCCGCCATCACGGGCAGGCATAGCGAAAACCCCGCACTGAGCAGCGCCCGCTCCAGTGGCTGGGTGTCGATCTCGCTGCCGATCGCACGATAGGAAGAGACGTAACCGGATCGTGGTGCACCAGCGGCGATCAACCAGTCAACGCCGTAAGCGGCGACCGCCTCACTCGCAGCGGCTAAACCTTCTGCTGAAAGGTGCCCGCGCAGAGCCAGCATCGATTTGCGAAGGGTTGCCTTATCAACGGTCGTGCCTGTTTTGGTCGCCATCGCGTCCCGATCAGCAAAATAAAGTGCCGCGAAGGCCGTTGGGACACGTGATCCCGCCGAGTCCCTTCAGTGAAGGTGGGTGCCATATGCCCGGGACCACGGCCCCGGCCAGGAACAGCTCCCTAGCGGATCTTATAGGCCCAGGGGATTCTAGTCCCTGACG
>JANNRP010000188.1:0-2707 GCA_031401535.1 Hyphomicrobiaceae bacterium
GGCGCGCTTCTGGCCTTCACGATTGGCTTTTATGTCTTCATCTACACCATGTGGTTGAAGCGCCGTACGGCTCAGAACATCGTGATTGGTGGCGCGGCTGGTGCGTTCCCACCGATGGTAGGTTGGGCGGCCGTCACCGGCGGGGTCAGCCTCGAGAGTATCGTGCTGTTCCTGATTATCTTCATCTGGACACCGCCACATTTCTGGGCGCTCGCGCTCTATCGTAGCCGCGATTACGCGCGCGTGGGCGTGCCCATGCTGCCGGTCGTTGCCGGTCCTGTGGAGACGCGTCGTCAGATTTTGATCTACACAGTGCTCCTGTGCCCCCTCGCCGTGGTGCCAGCTTTCATCGGACTTGGCGGCTGGACCTATCTGGTAACGTCGGCGGTGCTTGGCGCCATGTTCTTCTGGCTCGCCTGGAAGGTTTACTGCGTTACCGAGGAAGGGCGCGAGGCTGACTCTGCCGCACGCAAGTTATTCGGTTTTTCGATCCTCTATTTATTCGCTCTGTTTGGTGTGCTGCTGTTTGAAAATGCCATTCCGAAGCTGTTGGCCTGACATGGAGCGCGCAGTGGCCGACAGCGATGGTCATCGCAACGATGCAGACGCCCAGAGGCAGCGCAAGCTCCGCTCATGGGCGATCGCTGCCATTCTGTTGGCGATGACCGGCATGTTTTACGCAGCTACGATCATCCGTCTCGGCAGCAATGCCTTGAACAAAGCGATGTGACTCGCATGACAGTGACCACAGATCGCATAGACGCCGGAACTGCCGCCGACGCCCTCAACCGTCGCCACCGTCGCGTCGGCGCTTATGCTGCAACGGGTGCGGTCGCCATGCTCGCGCTGGCGTTCGCGTCGGTCCCGCTCTATCGCATGTTTTGCCAAGTGACCGGTTACGGTGGCACGACCCAGCGCGCGACGATTGCGCCCGATGTGATCCTCGATCGCACAATCACAATCCGGTTCGACGCCAATGTGGCGCCAGGGCTGGGCTGGACGTTCACACCGGTCGAGAACACCAAGACCGTTCGGATCGGTGAAAGCTCCATGGCATACTATCGTGCGACCAATACCTCCGATCGCGTACTCGTGGGCACCGCGGCATTCAACGTCGCGCCAGACCAGATGGGCAGCTACTTTAACAAGCTCGCCTGCTTCTGCTTTACTGAGCAGCGATTGGAACCGGGTCAGACGGTCGATATGCCCGTCAGCTTCTTCATTGATCCGGCCATGGTTCGCGACAAGGATGCAGCGCACATCAACAACATCGTCTTGTCCTATACATTTTTCCCCGTTGAAAATCCGAAAGTGACCGCCACCACCTCTGGCTCAACCGGCAAAGGTGGGTAAGCTTTTTGACAGCTTTGCAACCCAATTTTTGCTCGCGCCACCCGAGTACAAGCGATAAAAAAAGACGGAGAGACCGATGTCCGACAGCCACGCCAAGAACCACGACTATCACCTCGTTGACCCCAGCCCCTGGCCAATAGCAGCCTCCATCGGTGCGCTCGTCATGGCCATTGGAGCCATCGTGCTGATGCGCTCTTTGGGTGGTGGTGATGGCTTGTTCGGCCTCAAGGGCCCCAGCATGTTTATTGCGGGCTTTGCGGGCATCGTGGCCGTTTCGTATTTCTGGTGGCGCGACGTCGTGCGGGAGGCTCATAAAGGAGACCACACACCCGTTGTTTCCTTGCACCTGCGCTACGGCATGATCATGTTTATCGCGTCGGAGGTGATGTTCTTCGTCGCCTGGTTCTGGGCTTATTTTGACGCATCTTTGTTTCCGGGGACAACCTGGACACTAGAAAACTCCAATCAGATCGTCGGCATGGTCGACCGCAAGGATCTGACGGGCGGGCAGTGGCCACCCAAGCCCGCTGAAGGCTTCAAGAGCACGTTCGACCCTTGGGGCCTGCCCCTGGTCAATACACTGATCCTGCTGCTATCCGGCACAACAGTTACCTGGGCTCACCATGCCCTGCTGAAGAACGATCGTCAGGGGCTGATCTGGGGTCTCGTCTGCACGGTGATTCTTGGCGCACTGTTCACCGCTTGTCAGGTTTACGAATATGGCCATGCCGCATTCAGTTTCTCGGGCCACATCTATGGCTCGACATTCTTCATGGCGACCGGCTTCCACGGCGCACACGTCCTTATCGGCACGATCTTCCTGTTCGTCTGCCTGATGCGCGCTCTGAAAGGCCATTTTACGCCGCAGCAGCACTTCGGTTTTGAAGCAGCGGCTTGGTACTGGCACTTCGTTGACGTTGTATGGCTATTTCTGTTCGCCTGCATCTACGTGTGGGGAGCCGGAACACCGGCTGCTCATTGAACAGCGCCTCGGTCCTGACGTGACGACACCAGCCATCTCTCCATGGATGGCAGGCATCAAGTGTCGTTGCCCTCAATGTGGCAACGGTGCGTTGTTCAAATCGGACCTATCGCTCGATGTAGGAGAACGCTGCGCCAGGTGCGGCCTCGACTACGGGTTCGCCGATAGCGGTGATGGGCCGGCTGTGTTCGCGATCATGCTGCTCGGCTTTCTGATGCTCGGGGCGGCGCTGATCCTTGAATTCAAGGTTGGTCCGCCATGGTGGGTCCATGCGATCTGGGCACCGGTAACCTTCGGGCTCGCCCTAGCTATGTTGCGGCCGATGAAGGCAACACTGATCGCCATGCAATATCGCGGGACGTCTCGGTAGAT
>JANNRP010000189.1:0-3811 GCA_031401535.1 Hyphomicrobiaceae bacterium
TAGCGGGTTTACTTTACTGGTTCGGAGAACCGATCAGAGAGTTTATCGAGAAGAGGCTGACGCTGATCACGACGGCGCTCGTTGTTTTGATCGTCGCAGGGTTCGTCGCCGTTAAATTTCTCGTATAAGCTCGGCATCATCGAAGATGTCCGCGTGAGACCAGTAGTGCCATGTCCATCGACTTGATGACGGATCACCGCAGCAGTGCCTATCGTTGGGGTGCATTGACTTTTGTAGCCGCGCTCGCTGGCATCGTGATCGCCCTCGGCTTCCAGTATCTGGGCGGCATGCAGCCGTGCCCACTATGCCTGCAACAGCGGTACGCCTACTACGCCGGGCTTCCTGTGATGTTTCTGGGCCTCGTATTGATGACGGCGGGCCAGCAGCGAATCGGCGGCGCGCTGTTCCTATTGGTTGCATTCGCTTTTCTCGCAAATGCAGGTCTAGGCACCTATCATGCTGGCGCTGAATGGAAATTTTGGCCAGGCCCCGATACTTGTGAGGCGCCATCGACAGTTTTTTCTCCTGGAAAATCGTTGCTGAAGGATTTGCAATCGACCCGGGTGATCCGATGCGATGAAGCTGCGGGACGATTCGCAGGTTTGTCGTTTGCCGGATGGAACGTTGTTTTATCTATCGCGTTGTGTGTTGGAGCTCTCAGGGCTGCCTTCACGACATTGTCTGTAAAGACATAATGCATATATAAATCAATAAATTACTTAGAATCGCAGAACAAAAAAGCTGCGCAGCGGTCACTATTTTCGCCAAATATGAAAGTCCCTTCAGCAAACCACCTTTGGTTTACCTTCACCCTGTCACTTTGTTGACACGCTCGGGGTATTTATTCTCCCTTGTTCGGGGAACACAAAGCGAACCGAGACGCAGCGTAACGGGTCGATGCGAGGAGTAAAAATGGTCTCGCGTACCGCAGCTTCCCAGGCGTCTGTAGGGCAGAAAGAGTTCCGTAGCGTCGAGCGTACTGTCAGCGTTGCAGTCGTCAGTGTCCAAGCGTTGCTCCCGTCGAGCAGGTTTCCCACCCCCATTGGTGGAACTCATTCCGTACCTGTTGCGTCAGTGTTGCGTCAGTTGCGTTCCGTTGCGTCCCAGTCAGTTGCGTGCGCGTCGCCGAGAGCTGTCTTGTCAGACACTCTCCACACCACCAGGCGAGCTGCTGCTTCGAGGTTATCGTCGCGTATCGTCGAGCGGCTCGCCGACACTGGCTTCTGAAAGTCCGTACCGTCGCGTTGCGTTTGTTTGGCGCGCTTCGTCTTGTCCCGCGTGACAGCGCCTTTCTAGCGTTCCAGTCTGGCGTGTCCGTTGTTTGCGTTACCGTAGCGTCGCAACCGTCCCACCGCGTTCCTGTCGAGGTGAATACATGTCCCTTAAAAATTCTGTATCGCGCGTAAGTGTTGTCGAAGATCAGTCTCAGTCATGGCAGCAAGCCGGTGGTGTTGCGTTACGGCTGCTCGCCGAACTCGATCGCAAACGGCTGAAGTTAGTCGTGTCCGTGCCGAATGCCGATCGATTGAAGGCCGCGTAACTTATTGCGTATCAAAAAAATCCGGGATGCCACCGTTGGCGTCCCGCCGAGCTGGCAGATGTATCTAGTGTCGGACCCGCAGTCCTCTCGGAGCGTCATAGTTCATGGTTTTGCGTCGTGACGCATGAGCGCTGGATACGTCTGCCACCCCTGTTTCTGTTGTGTGCGTAGTAAGTCGCCGTGCCGCAGCGTCGGTCTCCCACCTTTGAGGCAACCCCATGAATCAAAGCCACATCAATCCCGTGCAATGGAATCAAGCACAAGGCGTTTCTCGGCAATCGTGCGCCCGTATTTTTCGTGACGGCGGCACACCGATCGACGCCTTGCAGGCTTTCGGCCTGATGGCTGCCACTACTGATGCCGATTGGAGTAAGGCTGTTGATCTAATTGCGGAAAAGCTGTGCCTGGCGCCCATACGCAAGGCTGCGTGACGCGCATCGCCACCAATCCGTCACTTCTCTCTTTGTGCGAACTCTCCAAACCCCGGCTGTACGGCCGGGGTCTTTTTTATGGCTCGAGTTCGGTATCCCAGTAGAGATAGTCCATCCAGCTATCGTGTAGGTAGTTTGGCGGGAACAGGCGGCCGTTTCTGTGCAATTCGAACACTGTCGGCCGATAGGGCGATTGCGCCGGTCGCATGCGCGCCACGTCCGGCATGTCGCTGCCCTTGGCAAGATTGCAGGGGGAGCACGCAGCAACGACGTTTTCCCACTGCGTAGTGCCGCCGCGTGACCGTGGTATGACATGATCGAATGTCAGGTCGTGCTTGGAGCTGCAGTATTGGCAGGTGAACCGATCGCGCAGGAACACGTTGAATCGGGTGAATGCTGGATACAGCGCCGGTTTCACATAGGTTTTGAGCGACACGACACTCGGCAGCCGCATCTCGAAAGAGCTGCTGCGAACGGTCCGTTCGTATTCGGATACGATATTCACGCGGTCGAGGAACACCGCTTTGACCGTATCCTGCCAGCACCAGAGTGACAGCGGATAGTAGCTCAATGGCCGAAAGTCGGCATTCAACACTAGGGCCGGACAATGTTCCGGTATCATGGCGTGAGCATTCACGTGCAAGACCCCCGACGGCTTCCCGGTGGACCGGTCTCGCACTTCCGGTCCGATATATGTGATACTAGTCTTGCATGGCGGTTCTGTGAAGCACCCGGGTTAATTTGCCCGCTCACAGGGGGTTAGCTCGTCACACCCTCTCGATCTTTCACCACCTTGTAGTAGGCCCATAGAATACGAGCAGCGACTGAGCGCCATGGCCGCCAGCGCTCGGCGATATCGAGTAATTCGGCGGCGCTAGGTCGGGTTTCGAGATCGAAAGCGATTCGCACCGCCTCCTGCAGGGCAAGATCGCCACTGGCGAACGCGTCGGCTCGACCCATGCAGAACATCAAAAAGATATCGGCGGTCCAGGGCCCGATGCCCGAAACGCGGGTCAATGCGTCGTGGATGGCTTCTTCCGAATGATCGTTGAAGCCATCGAGGCTCAACCCATCGTGCGCGACAGCGGCGGAGGCCGCGCGGAGCGTCTTGATCTTTGGCCGGGACAGGCCAGCCGCTCGCAATTCGTCGTCGGACAACGCCAATACGGTCACGGCTTCCATCGGCTGGGCAGCCTCCGCGAAGCGGTTCCAAATCGCCCCTGCGCTCGCAACCGACAGTTGCTGCGAGACGATGATTCGCGCTAGCCCCTCAAAACCGGGTGCGCGCAGGCGCAACGGTGGATCGCCCGTCGATGCGTGCATCTTGCGGATCATCGCACATCTTCGACGGAGCGCTTTCACACCATCGCGAACATCGGCATCTTCGGTGATAATGCGCGCCTTGGAGCGGGCGGTATTCGCCATGGCCTGAAACTCTCTTGGTGTTGCACCGTATCTCTAGTGAAGCATAAATCCGAATGCGCACATGCACTGCTAGTCTTGCGACACGATCGTTGGTGTGACTAGTTTGCTTAGCCTAGTTGGTTGGAGGCGGTATGCGTCAAACGTATAAAGTCCTGGCGGTGGCCCTCTTGATGCTGACAGGGCGTTCCCCTGGCTTGCATTCGGCGCAGGCCGAAGCTGACAAAGCATTGACGACGTCGACGCAGGGGTGGTCAGCCTACAAGAACGCCAAATTCGGGTTTCAGCTGAGCTATCCTGGCGGTCTCCTGATCCGCACGGAGACGCAAAACACGGCCAATGGCGCTCTGTGGGCATCGGCTGATGGCACGGCGCGGTTGCTTGCTACCGCTGTGGAAAACGAAACGTCAGAAACGCT
>JANNRP010000190.1:0-5856 GCA_031401535.1 Hyphomicrobiaceae bacterium
CCCGCGTTGCGGGTCGCGCGCCAACGCTACATGTTGCCGTAGTTCCGTCGCCAGTTGACTGCTGAAATCATGCGAGAAGTTGGACGTTTCCCGTTTCAACAGATCGACCAGGATGTTGCGGACGGCATCGCCATCCTTGTCGCGCCCGATATCAAGGCCGGCCAGAGCATCAACGGAGTTTTCCTTTTCGGCCAGCAGCCGCGCTTGTTCGTCAGAAGCCCGATCGGATAGCGTGTAGATCGTGGCGCCACGTACGTTCTGGGCGAGCGCCACTTCGCCGACAGCGTCGGCATGGATGGAGATGAACAGATCGGCACGATGTTTTTGCGACGCTCGCAGACGCTGATCGAGCGAAACGAAAACGTCGTTGCTGCGCGTCATCACGACATCATAACGGCTGGATGCGGCCAAAATTGACTTCAAATGTCGGCCGACCGCCAAAACAATATTCTTTTCGAGGACGCCACCATTCGAGGCACCGGGATCAAGCCCACCGTGTCCAGGATCGATCATGATTATGGGACGCGCATTGATGTTGGCGGCGGCAGCAGGCAGATCCTCAAACGTGCTGGATTTCAACGTTGGGCGCGTGGACCGCGGTTGCGCCTTGAGCACCGCGTCAAACGTCGCCACATCGACAGCCACAATATCGAATGATAGCCGCGATGTCTGATCTGCCGCCCCCGGTGTCACCAGTAAGCGCTCGACCTTAGCCGGAGCCAGCACGTCAAGAACAATGCGGGATTTTCCAGCCGCGAATAGTCCATAGCGCCACGCACCAATGAGGCCGTGCTGTGCTGGCAAGTTGCTGTTGACAAATCTGAACTGTAAATCGTTCACGTCAATGATGATGCGATAAGGGTCACCTAATATGAATACGGTTGGCTTGATCGGTCCCGTCAACTCGATTGTCACTGCGGTTCTGGATTTATCGCCTGAGAACCGGGCGCTTGTCGCGCGAACGACGGGGGTTGCCGGACGGGCAATAGCGGTCATAGTCGCTGGCGGCGTGGTCGGTGGAACGGCACGGTTATCCTGGCCATAAGCGGTCGTGTTGGCCGCAAGTTGCATCGCCCACACTGCGAGTACCGCCCACCCCAAACATCTTCCGATCCCATAGGCGTTCGAATTCACCCGCCGCACTGCCCTTTCTCCACCGTCATTAACGTCCTTTTAGCACGGTTCGACGAGTTTAGCCGTCGGCTGCCCGCCCGCACATAACTTTCTTGCTTACGGCGCATTGAACCCTTAGTATTCGCACGTATGGGCTTCCGATGCATATTTGCAACGGCATGACGATCCCGGCATGACAATGCTGGGAAGGCATGTAGAAGCGAGCCAGCGGCAAGCACCATTCCTGCTTCAACTATAGGTTCGGTTGGTGGCGGCGCAGATATGTGCGCGTTCGTTACGCAAGACCGACCAAATGTTGCTTTATGTGCGTTTGTGCCGTCAATTTGCCCGCCACCACATGGCGAAACGGCGGTTGATTGCATAAATTCTTCGCAGCATTTCGGAGCACGCTGATTTT
The DNA here is from genome assembly GCA_031401535.1 of Hyphomicrobiaceae bacterium. GTDB lineage: Bacteria > Pseudomonadota > Alphaproteobacteria > Rhizobiales > Hyphomicrobiaceae > JAKFWF01. The sequence goes on from JANNRP010000190.1 coordinate 1,532, forward strand.
AAGGCAGCCTGAGTATATATGCTGCCGCACTGTTTGTGCCGAACGCTGCCATTGGCCAGAGAAGGCAAGCCAGCGCGTGTCCGGTGCCAAGTACCCTGCAGGCTCATCTTGACGGATGACGCCTGAACGTCACGCCGAGCCATGTCGATGAGATGTGGTCTGGTCCTGAATTAACGGTGGTTATGTTGCGCACTCGCCCAGCCCTGCCAATTCACGGCGCCGATGGTGGCTCTTGCTGCCACAACCGGTCGTGGCGCAGGCGGCGCGCATCTGCCGCTTTAAGGCTCGCGTCGCGCGCCCTATGGCAGACGGAACCATCGCCCTTCGCTTATCGCACGCCCATCACCCAGCCCTGCAACCGAACACGCGCGCCCGCTCCGGGCTGCCGGCCGGCTCCATGCAAGACTTACGATCTCAAGGTCACGTTCTGCAGCGCGCACGTTAGCGCGCCGCTGGCACCAGCTTTTGCGGTCAACAGCACCTTCGCAACCAGTGAGCATCATACGGTACGGCAACTCTTCGCACGCCGCGCGAAGGACAAAAGCCAATGTCTCACAATAAGATGCTCATTGACGCCACCCATCCAGAGGAGACGCGCGTCGTCGTCCTACGCAATGGTCGCGTAGAGGAGTTTGATTTCGAATCCGCCGCCCGGGCCCTCCTGCGTGGCAACATCTATCTGGCTAAAGTCACCCGTGTCGAACCGTCTCTGCAGGCGGCATTCATCGACTACGGCGGCAACCGCCATGGATTTTTGGCGTTCAACGAAATCCACCCGGATTACTACACGATCCCCGTCGCCGACCGTCAGGCGCTGCTCGACGAAGAGGCCGCGGCCGATGCGGCCGAAGAGGCGGAGGCTGACCGGCGGGCCGAGGCACGTGCAGCGCGCGGTGCCAGCGACACAGCTGACGACGCCGAAGAAAACGCCATCGACGTTACAGAACTTCTGCCACCCGAAACAATCGAGCCGATCGGTCCAGGCGGACTGCCCGCCGATGCTGATCGCGACCGCGACGTCCGCCATGGCGATGCCGATGACTACCCACTCGCCCCAACAGACGCTGGCGCAGACGCCCCGGCCGATCGCCATAACTTGGAGGATGCCGGGCCAGTCGGCGACGTGAGCACGCCCCACTCAATCGGTGCGGTCGAGAACCAGACTGTTGTCGACGTTGCGGCCAATGAAGACCCGGCCGTATCTGCGTCGCCAGTGCCGGAAACCGTTGCCAACGCTGGCGCCGATGATGCCCTGGAGGAATTGGCCACCAGTCGCCCGCGTCGGCGCGCTCGGTCCTACAATATCCAGGAAGTCATCAAGCGCCGCCAGATCATTCTGGTTCAGATCGTCAAGGAAGAACGCGGCACCAAGGGCGCAGCACTCACTACATATCTCTCGCTCGCCGGCCGCTACACCGTACTGATGCCCAACACGGCGCGCGGCGGCGGCATCTCCCGCAAAATCACCAATGCACCAGATCGCAAGCGCCTGAAGGCGATTGCGCAGGAATTGGAAGTGCCGGACGGCATGGGCCTGATCATCCGCACGGCCGGAGCCGCGCGCACCAAGCAAGAGATCAAGCGCGACTTCGAATACCTCCTGCGTCTGTGGGAGAGCGTCCGCGACATGACCCTACAGTCGACGGCGCCAAGCCTCGTGTACGAGGAAGGTGATCTGATCAAGCGCTCGATCCGCGATCTGTACACCAAGGAAGTTGACGAAATCATTGTTGCCGGGTCGCATGCCCACAAGGAAGCACGCGATTTCATGGCAATGCTGATGCCGAGCCACGCGCGCAACGTCATCGACTATAAAAGCCCGGAACCGCTGTTCAACAAGTTCCAGATCGAGCGCCAGTTGAACGCGATGTTCTCGCCAATCGTGAATCTGCGCTCCGGTGGTTATCTCGTGATCAACCAGACCGAAGCCCTGGTCGCGATTGACATCAACTCGGGCAAATCGACGCGAGAGTTCTCTATCGAGGAGACGGCGCTCAACACAAACTTAGAGGCGGCCGACGAAATCGCCCGTCAACTCAAGCTTCGCGACCTTGCCGGACTGATCGTCATCGACTTCATCGATATGGAGGAGAAGCGTAACAACCGGGCGGTGGAGCGGCGCATCAACGAGGCGCTGCGGTTCGACCGGGCGCGCATTCAGGTTGGCCGCATCAGTCACTTCGGGCTGCTCGAAATGTCGCGTCAACGGTTGCGTACCGGCGTGCTTGAAGGATCGACCACGCAATGCCCCCACTGCCAGGGAACAGGCACCATACGTTCGACGGAATCGGTGGCTCTGGCCGTCATCCGCGCATTGGAAGACACGCTGATCGGCGACGGGCGTTCATCGCTGATCGCCAACACGACAGCGAACGTCGCACTGTATATTCTGAATCACAAACGCAACTTCATCGTCGATATGGAAACGCGCTACGGCGTGTCGGTGGTGGTTCAGGCCAGCGACAAGATGCAGGGCGCGAACTTCTCGATCGAACGGTCGTCAACCCCCGTTCTCGCCGCCCGCCGCCCCGACAAGGCAGCCGTCAATATGGACTGGGGCTTTAACGGCGAAGGCGGTGGCAATGAACCCGCCGACATCGAGCCGATCGATGACGAAATTCCAGCCGCCGAAGCCCGTGCGCCACGAACTCGTGATGACGATGCCGCAGACGTTGAGGCCGGAGACGCGCCGCGCTCCCGCCGCCGCCGTCGCCGTGGCGGACGCGACCGTGGTGACCGTCCCGATGGTCGTCGCGATGGACGCCACGAGAGCGCTGGACCAACCGGCAACGGTTCGGGCTTGGAGACGCGCGACGACGAGCGCCCAGCGCGCGGCCCGACGGGCGAGGTGGAGCAGGTCGGCGATGACGCCCAGGCTGGTGGTCACGATGGTCCACGCTATGCGCAGCCCCGTGATGCGGCAGCCGACGCCGATGGCGAGACATCAACCGAGCGCGGCGGGCGCGTTGCCGGTGAGGAAGGCGATGCGGATGGCACCCGGGCACGTCGTGGCCGCCGCCGTGGCCGTCGTGGCGGCCGTCGCGGTCGCGAAACAGCGCGCGGCGATGCAAACCTGAGCGCGCAGGACGGAACGGACAGCCAGCAGGGCGATGCACCACCGTCTTCGCGGGACGATACATCGGCCGACACGGGTGACCAAGGCGGTGACGAGCCGGACGCACCAGATGCCCGATCGGCTGTGATCGCCGCCACACACCGGGCGCCACGCCACGAGCATGCCGACCGCAGCGACGACAGACGTGATCAGCACGCCAATGGCGGTCATGACGCCGTTGCGACAGTAGAGGCGCCGGTATCAGCGATGCCGCTCGTCAGTACACCAGCAGCCGAGCCGATCGCAGCGACTGCTCAGCCCGTGGCCGAACCGCCGATTGCGTCGCCTCCAGCGAGCCTAGCACCGACCGAAGATGCCGGACCACCAAAGCCGATCCGCAAGGGTTGGTGGCAGCGGCAGTTCTCGGGCGAGTAAGATCATTCCACTCACTGCGGCGGCTTCTCCATGAGAAGTCGCCGTTGGTTTTGACAATAACACCGCGCCAGACTCAAGCACCTCCAAGCCGCGCCCAACCCTGCAAGCGGTTGGCCCCTTCGGCCATATCGGCAGTACTGCCCGAATAAGAAAACCTCACGAAATGGCGACCACGCGCCTCGTCGAAGTCGACGCCAGGCGTTGCTGCGACCCCTGTCTCATCGAGCATCTGACGGGCGAACAGCAGACTGTCCTGGGTGAAGCGGCTGACATCTGCATATAAATAGAACGCCCCATCGGCCGGCACGATCCGATCGAGGCCTGCGATCGGCAGCGCCTGCAGGAGCAAATCCCGGTTGGCGCCATAAACCCGCTTGTTGGCCTCGAGTTCCTCTATCCCATCGAAGGCACCTAGCGCCGCCACCTGGGCCACCGCCGGCGGCGATATGTAGAGGTTCTGCGCCAGCCGCTCGACTGGAGCAACCAGACGCTCCGGCACCACCATCCAACCGACACGCCAGCCCGTCATTGAGAAGTACTTGGAAAAGCTGTTGATGATGATGGCGTCATTCGAATACTGCAGGGCTGTTACATCAGGCAGACCGTATGTCAGTCCGTGATAGATCTCGTCCGAAATGAACCACAGGCCGCGCTTGACGCACATCGCGACGATTTCCGCCAGGCGCTCAGGCTCCAACATCGTACCGGTTGGGTTGGACGGGCTCGCGATCAAAACTCCGTCAAGGCCTGTGCCGCCAGCGACGCGATCAATCTGGTCGGCGGTCGGCATCCAGCGAGTATCCGGTCCGGTCTCCAACGCCACCGGCGTTTGTCC
>JANNRP010000191.1:0-13505 GCA_031401535.1 Hyphomicrobiaceae bacterium
CACAGCTCCGCCGACGGTCAACCCGTGCACGATCAAAACCGGGTCCACGCCTGTGCTACCGCGGCGCACGACGTGACCCCACTCCCAGCACATCACCAACGTGACCGCGAGCACCAGAACGGCGAATGCCCATGGCCCGGAGTAGAGCAAGCTCAAGGCAACGCCGGCAAGTGCGATGCCTGACAGGAGGCGCGGCAGCAGGTCACGAGCGAGCTTGCCCGGCAATGGTGCGGAGGCTGCACCTTTTACCGGTGGGTTGATTGGCTGATCAGCGGTCATTGGGGGGGCGCCTCACGCCGTCGACCGTTTTGACAGTCCACCAAAGCGACGATCACGCGCGTGGAATTCGGCAATAGCCTGCACCAGCAGATCGCGGCCAAACTCGGGCCACAACGCATCCATGAACACGAACTCCGTGTAGGCTGACTGCCAGAGCAGGAAGTTCGATAGCCGAAGCTCGCCGCTCGTGCGGATCAGCAGGTCGGGATCAGGAATGCCGTTGGTATCGAGGCAGGCGGCAAACTGGCCCTCGGTAATGTGCTCTGGCAGCAGTTGGCCGCTCGCCACCTGGACCGCCAGTCGGCGCGCTGCCTCGGTGATCTCGGCGCGTGCGCCATAGTTAAACGCCACCACCAGATTGAGCGCCGTGTTGGCGATGGTGAGCCCCTCGGCTTCCTCAATCAACCCACGCATTTCCGGTTCGAGCGTGGTCCGGTCGCCAATCACCCGGATGCAAACGCCATTGCGATGCAATTCTTGCAGGTCGCGCCGGATGAAGCGCTTGATCAGACCCATAAGATCGTCGATCTCGTCGGCAGGCCGCGACCAGTTTTCCGACGAGAAACTGTAGATCGTTAGGTATGAAATGCCGATTTCCATGGCGGCACGCACTGTGCGCCGCACCGCATCGACGCCCCGGCTGTGTCCCATGGTGCGCGGCAATCCGCGCGACTTCGCCCAGCGGCCATTGCCATCCATGATGATTGCGACGTGATGCGGGACAGGTTGCGCGGAGTGCAGCATCTGATCCGTGCCACGCCACAACGCGGTGCCGTCATCAGCGTCGATTGTGGTGGAATCTGCCAAGGTGGCGGCGCTTTCAGATTGACGGCAAAGACTCGAATACCCATGGCATAGATCAAGCGCGGTGGCCACGCTAGGCTGATGCGCTCAACATTAGACCTTCGTGATTTCTGCTTCCTTGGCGGCCAGAGTCTGATCAATCTCCTTGATCATTCTATCGGTAAGTTCCTGCACCTTGTCAGAGTTCTTGCGGCTGTCATCCTCACTGATGACGCTGTCCTTTTGCAGCTTCTTCAATAAGTCCATGCCGTCGCGGCGCACGTTGCGGACTGCGACCTTGCCATGCTCTTCGGCGTATTTTCGCGCCAGCTTAACCAGTTCATTGCGGCGATCGGCGGTGAGCGAGGGCATCGGCAGCCGCAGCATGTTGCCGTCAATGATCGGATTAACGCCGAGGTTTGCTTCGCGGATCGCTTTATCGACGGCTGGCACCGTCGACTTGTCCCAAACCTGTACGGTGATCATCCGAGCCTCCGGCGTCGAAACTGTCGCCACCTGGTTGATCGGCATCCGCTGGCCGTAGACGTTGACCATAACCGGATCGAGCAGGTTGGCGCTGGCGCGCCCTGTCCGCAGTCCCTGCAACTCGCGCTTCAGAGCATCGAGCCCAGTACGCATGCGCTTTTCGAGATCATTGATATCAAACGCAGTTTTCTCGGCCATGACGTCTTTCCTTTCGCCGCTACCGCGGAATGGTCCGGAAGCGGCACCTCAAACAGCATCGCTCACGATCGTCGCACGCGCGTCGCCGCGCAGCACCTTGAGCAGATTGCCCGGCTCCTCGATTGAGAACACAATTACCGGAAGATGATTGTCGCGGGCAAGCGCGATCGCGGCCCCGTCCATCACCTTGAGGTCGCGCGCCAGCACGTCGGCATAGGTCAAACGATCGTAACGGATTGCGGCCGGGTCCTTTTTCGGATCAGCGGAATAGACCCCATCGACTTGCGTTGCCTTGGCTACCGCATCGCAACCCATCTCGATGGCGCGCAATGCCGCCGTCGTATCAGTCGTGAAGAACGGATTGCCGGTGCCGGCCGCGAAGATCACGACGCGGCCCTGCTCCAGATGATGCAGCGCCTTCGCCCGCACATAGCTTTCGCACACGGTCGGCATCGGGATCGCCGATAACACACGGGCCTTGGTGCCGTGCTGTTCCAGTGCGTTCTGGAACGCCAGCGCGTTCATCACGGTCGCCAACATACCCATGTAGTCGGCAGTGGCGCGGTCCATGCCCTTAGCTGCCCCCGCAAGCCCGCGAAAAATGTTACCCCCGCCCACAACCACGCTGATACTGCAGCCAGCACGATTGGCCTCGGCGACATCTCCGGCAAGCCGCATGGCGACGCTCATGTCGAAGCCATACTGACCCTTGCCCATGAGTGCTTCGCCAGACAACTTCAGGAGCAGGCGCTTGTATTTGAGTGATCCATTGGCCGTCATGGCGCCGCCTCTTTCGCAGATTCGCACGCCGCCTACATAGCAACCAGTAACGGCTAAGGGAATTCGCCGATCAATGATTTATGCCGCACGCGGCACGGCCACCAGCGAAAACGGGGGCCGCAAAGCCCCCGTTGACATCGTTGCCGGTCATCAGGTCTCAGCCGACGGCCCGCAGCACGGTCGCAATTCTGTCGCGAACGTCGGTGAGGTCGCTTTCGGTCGCGATCAACGGTGGCGCCACGATTAGTGTGTCACCGGTCACCCGGCAGTAGAGATCGTGTTCGTGATACATACGTTCGATCGCCTCGTAGCCGCGCTCGCCGGGCTTGCCGTTCGACGGATTGAGGTCGATGCCGCACATCAAGCCGATCGGGCGGATATCGGCTACATTCGGCTCGGTCTTGAGGCTCATCATCAGGTCGGCAAACAGCTTTTCGTGGTCACGCGATTTTTCGAACAACCCTTCATCGCGATAAAGATTTAGCGTTGCGATCGCCGCAGCCGCAGCCAGCGGATGGCCCGAGTAGGTATAGCCATGAAAGAGTTCGATCAGATAATCCGGGCCGCTCATGTGCGTTTCATAAATGCCCTTGCGGACCATCACGCCTGACATCGGCACAGCGCCGTTGGTTATGCCTTTTGCAAAGGTGATCATGTCCGGCACGACGTTATAGCGCTCGGCCACGAAGGCATGACCGATACGCCCGAAACCGGTGATGACCTCGTCGAAGATCAGCAGAATTCCATGGTCCGCCGTGATCTTGCGCAGGCGCTCAAGATAACCCTTGGGCGGCGCGAGACAGCCTGTGGAACCGGCAATCGGCTCGACAATGACGGCCGCAATCGTCGAGGCATCGTGCAGCGCGATAAGTTTCAAAAGATCGTCCGCCAGATGCGCGCCCCACTCGGGCTCGGCCACCGAGAAGGCCTGTTTGGAACGATCGTAAGTGGTCGGCAGATGATCGACGCCCTGCAGCATATTGCCGAAAGCCTTACGGTTATTCACCATGCCGCCAACGGAGATGCCGCCGAAGTTGACACCGTGATAGCCGCGCTCGCGACCGATGAAACGGGTGCGCCCGCCCTCGCCGCGTGCCTTGTGGTAGGCCAGAGCCACCTTCAAAGCCGTATCAACTGCTTCCGATCCCGAATTAGCGAACAGAGCGTAATCGAGGTCGCCTGGGGCCATCATCGCAAGCCGCGACGATAATTCGAACACTTGGGGGTGGCCGTACTGGAAAGGCGGCGCAAAATCGAGCTTGGCTGCCGACTCCTGGATCGCCTTTACGATTGGCTCGCGGCAGTGCCCCGCATTGACGCAGAACAGCCCTGAGGATGAATCGAGCACCTTGCGGCCATCAGGGGTCAGAAAATACATGTCCTTGGCGCCCGAGAACATGCGTGGCTTTTTCTTGAACGCGCGATTGGGCGTAAACGGCATCCAATAGGGTTCAAGCTCGTTCGGCTTCATATCAAGCGGCGCCATGGAGATGCTCCTGTCGGTGTTGCCATCGGGCGATTGGGCAGCAGGTTTGCCTGCCGGATCAAAACGAGTTGGTTCCAGAACCATAACAGCCCGACCTTTTCTGCGAAAGCCGGGTCGGCTGCGATTGCGCTAGTTTTTCGGAGCGTCAGCCATGCAGCGCTGCCATCCTCATTGCCCCAACCACCGATGCTGGGCCGCCAACCTGGCGGCGGCATCGAAGAATTGACCAATCAGCGGGATACGGCGGCGGTCGACCCGGCAGATCGCATATTCGCCGACGCTCATATCCGCCCCCTGAATGGCGAGCGTCGTGACCCGCGCATCGTTGCCAGCCTCGCTCGCAAAGATCACGCCGACACCGAAGCCCGCGGCTACCGCCTCGCGCACCGCTTCGCGCGTCGCCACATCGAACACCTGCCCCGGTTTGATCCCGGCATCGCGCAACCGCGTCTCCACGACCTCGCGGGTGATCGAGCCCTTTTCGCGCACTACCAGATCGCGCGTAGCGAGTTCGGCAAGCTTGATACGTTTGCGCTGCGCCCAGGCATCCCGGCGCCCGACCTGCAGCACCAGCCGGTCGTGCCTGATCTTAATTACAAACAGCCGCGGATCGGTGGTCGCCCGCGCCATCACGCCGATATCGGCATCATCAGCCAGCACCTGCGCCGTGACACCCGCCGAATTGTCGATACGGATCGAGAAATTGAAATCGCCAGCCGCCCGCTTCAAACTCGCAAGAATTGGGATCACGTGCACCGCGCTATCGGCGCTGACCCGCAACGTTCCGCGCGCCGTCGCAGGATTTCCAATCAGAACGACATCGACGGCATCCGCCGCTTCTGCGAGCCGGGAGGTCGTCACAAATAGCGCTTCGCCAGCCTCGGTAAGACGAATGCGGCGTCCGCTGCGCTCAAACAGCCGTCGGCCGATCGACCGCTCCAAGGCGCGAACCTGGGCCGATAAAGTCGGCTGGCTAACGCCCGACATGCGGGCGGCATGGGTGAAGCTCCCGGCCACGGCCACTTTGTGAAAGGCAAGGACAAGCGTCAGGTTCATTGTGGATCGATCAGCTGGCGCACAAACGCTGGCACCACCTCGGTCGCCGGACCATGAATCGCCTCGCGGAACAGGCTAGCGCCATCGGACGGTTCGAGATTGAGCTCGACCGTATGCGCCCCACGACGCCGCGCCGCTGCGACGAACCCTGCAGCTGGATAAACATTGCCGCTGGTGCCGATTGAAATGAACAGATCGGCATCACCGAGCACCGTTTGAATTGCGTCCATATGATAGGGCATCTCGCCGAACCACACGACATCGGGGCGCAGGTGCCCAACCGCACCGCAGTGTGGGCAAACGGAGGCATCGGTTACATCGGCAATCCACGCGGAGCGGCGATCACACTTTAGGCACCACACCTTTAGCAGCTCGCCGTGCATGTGAATGAGGTTATGGCTCCCTGCAGCCTCGTGCAGCGCATCGATGTTTTGGGTAACGACCAGGACCGATCCGCGGTGCTGCGCTTCCAGGCGGGCCAGCGCCAAGTGTGCCGCATTTGGCCTTGCTGCTGCATGATCGCGGCGCCGCGTGTTGTAGAACGATTGGACCCGGGTGGGGTCACGCGCAAATGCATCGGGGGTGGCAACATCCTCAACCTTCACTTTGGACCAGATGCCGTCCTTGTCCCGGAAGGTTGCGAGGCCTGACTCGGCGGACAGCCCCGCGCCAGTCAGCACCAAGATGTTCTTGAAGTTGAGCATGACGAACTCTTAGGCTGCAAGGTGATGCCGATGACCATATCCGAGCCTGAGGACCAGGTTGTGAAAAAATGTGCTACCAGCGTGACAACCCCTTCGCCAGCGGAACGAGACTACGCATGACGCAAGAACAGGCGCCGCCACCTGAGATACGGGCACGATTGATGGCGATCGACCTCGATCAGGGCTCGATAAGCCGCGCCAATCCAAATATCGATCACGAGCGCGAGGTCGCAATTTTCGACATTCTCGACGGTAACAGTTTTGCGCTGGAGGGACGCGACGATGGCCCCTATCGCCTGACGCTTGCGATTGCTGACGACCGACTTGTATTCAGCGTTGGCAACGAAACGCAGCCGCTGCTTGTCACGCATATGCTGTCGCTCACCCCACTGCGGCGGATCATGAAAGACTACTTCTTAGTTTGCGACAGCTATTATCAGGCCATCCGTACGGCGCCGCCGTCGCGGATTCAATCAATTGATATGGGTCGCCGCGGCCTCCACGATGAAGGCAGCAAGCTGCTGGCCCAACGCCTCGACGGAAAAATTGCCGTTGATCACGATACCGCCCGGCGTCTGTTCACGCTGATCTGCGCGCTCCATTGGCGAGGTTGACGCGGTGGTGGAGACGAGCGAACGGCCACAGGAGCCAGCCAAGGAGTTGCCCGGCGCTGTGCTATTTGCCTGCACGATGAACGCCGTTCGCTCACCCATGGCGAGTGCCATCATGCGCCATCTTGCTGGAAGTCGCGTCTATGCGACCTCTGCTGGCGTGCGGGCCGGCGAGCCCGATCCGTTCGTAATTGCGGTGATGGAAGAAATCGGCATCGACATTTCCACACATCAGCCGCAGACGTTGGCTGACCTGAATGATACATCGTTCGACCTGATCGTCAGTCTGTCGCCTGAAGCGCACCATCAAGCGTTGGAATTGACCCGCACCATGGCGGTAGATGTCGAGTACTGGCCGACGTTCGATGCCTCGCTGATGGTCGGTACCGGCAACCGCGACCAAGTGCTGTCATCCTATCGACAAGTGCGAGATCTGCTGTTCTTGAAAATCAAAAAACGGTTCGCACTCACCGGCGGTCCGACGGTATAACTTACAATTGGAATAACGTTGCAATGCTGCGCGTCACCGAATTGAAACTGGCGCTCGATCATGCCGAGGCCGACCTGCGGGCAGCCTTGTTGCGTCGTCTCAAGATTGAATCTGACGACCTCACGGCGTTGACGATTTTCCGGCGCGGTTACGATGCCCGCAAACGCTCTGCAATCTTGCTGGTCTACACGCTCGACGTTGAGGTGCGTGACGAAGCCGCGGTGCTGACGCGGTTCGCCACCGATCACAACGTCAGCCCAGCACCTGATACGGCCTATGTTCTCGTCACGCGCTCGCAACCAAAAAATGCCCCTCGCCCCATCGTGATCGGCGCCGGTCCTTGCGGCCTATTCGCCGGCCTGATCCTGGCCGAGATGGGATTTCGGCCTATCATTCTCGAACGCGGCAAGGCGGTTCGCCAGCGCACCAAGGACACATGGGCACTATGGCGGCGCGGCGTACTGGAACCTGAATCGAACGTCCAGTTCGGCGAGGGTGGCGCCGGTACGTTCTCCGACGGCAAGCTCTACAGCCAGATCAAGGACCCGCAGCACCAAGGCCGCAAGGTGCTAACCGCGTTCGTGGAAGCCGGTGCACCACCCGAAATCCTCTATGCCGCGAAACCGCACATCGGCACCTTCCGGCTGGTGACGATGGTCGAGCGCATGCGCGCCAAGATTGAAGCCTTGGGCGGCGAATACCGGTTCGAGCACCGCGTGACCAACATTGCGATCAGACGGGGGCCGGATGGGCGTGGTGAAGTCGACGGCGTGGTTCTGGCCAGTGGCGAGACAATCGCCGCCAACCACGTGGTGCTGGCGGTCGGTCACAGTGCCCGCGATACCTTCGAGATGTTGCACGCGCAGGGCGTCGCAATGGAAGCAAAACCATTCTCCATCGGTTTCCGCATCGAGCACCCGCAGTCGCTGATCGACCGCTGCCGGTTCGGCGACTATGCCGGCAATCCTTTGCTTGGGGCGGCCGACTATAAGCTCGTGCATCATGCGAGCAACGGTCGCAGCGTCTATTCATTCTGTATGTGCCCTGGCGGTACTGTAGTTGCGGCTACGTCCGAAGTCGGCCGCGTCGTCACCAACGGCATGAGTCAATATTCACGCGCCGAACGTAACGCCAATGCCGGCATCGTCGTTGGCATCACCCCCACCGACTATCCAGGCAATGTACTCGCCGGTATCGAATTCCAGCGCCGTTGGGAGGAGGAGGCGTTCAAAGCTGGCGGCGGCACTTACGCGGCACCGGGGCAGCGTGTCGGCGATTTCCTGGCTGGCCGCCCATCGACCGCGCTTGGCAGCATTGTGCCGTCCTACAAACCGGCCGTCACGCCAACTGACCTGTCGACGTGCCTGCCAGACTATGCGATTGCGGCGATACGCGAAGCCATACCCGCATTCGATCGTCAGATCAGAGGCTATGCCATGGCCGATGCCATTTTGACAGGCGTTGAAACGCGCACCTCGGCGCCAATCCGGATTGGCCGCGATGCCAGCTGGCAATCGCTCAATACAGCGGGCCTCTACCCAGCCGGTGAAGGTGCCGGATACGCCGGCGGGATTTTATCTGCCGGGGTCGATGGCATTCGAGTTGCAGAAGCGGTGGCGCTAAGTATCACAGGCGAGGGACCACCTAGGGTGTATCGTGGCGGCGGTGCGGCGGCACTTGCCTACGGTTGATGCCGCGTCTGTGCTGGGTGTTTGCCGCATAGCAAAGCGCCGATGTAGCTCTTGTGTGTTTCAGACAGCATCGCCATAACTCAGCAATCGATCGCTTCGAAATATCCGAACAAGCGAACGAGGGCCTGCGCGGCCCCAACCCCTACAAACGCGCGAGGACACCATGTCGACCCGTCAGGACGGGGCCAAGAGCCCTACAATCAGCAAGCGCGACGAGCTTATCGGCTGGATCGCTGAGGGCGAGAAACCCGCCGACAAGTGGTTGATCGGCACAGAGCACGAGAAATTTGTGTTCAACACGGCCGACCTGTCGCCCGTACCCTACGAAGGCAAGGCTGGCATCCGCGCCCTGATGGAAGGCCTGATGGAGCGGTTCGACTGGGAGCCGATCATGGAGGGGCGCCACATCATCGCGCTCAAGCGACCGGTTGGACGAGGCAGCGAAACCGTATCACTCGAGCCCGGGGGTCAATTCGAGCTGTCGGGCGCACCGTTGTCGACCCTGCACGAGGTCGCAGCCGAAACTCACACGCATCTGGAGGAAGTCAAGGCCGTCGGCGAAACATTGGGGTTGGGCTTCCTGGGTCTCGGATTTTCACCGAACTGGACGTTACCCGAGACGCCCCGCATGCCCAAGCAGCGCTATGGCGTGATGACGCGCTATATGCCGAGCGTCGGCAAGGGCGGCCTCGAAATGATGTATCGGACATCGACAATACAGGTGAATCTCGACTTCAAAGACGAAGCCGACATGGTCAAGAAATTCCGCGTATCGCTGGCGCTACAGCCGATCGCAACGGCGCTGTTTGCCTCCTCGCCGTTCAAGGAGGGCCAGCCCAATGGCTTCAAATCGATGCGCTCAGAAGTCTGGCGTGATACTGACCGCAACCGCACTGGATTGCTGCCATTCGTGTTCGAACCCGGCATGGGTTACGACCGTTACGTCGAATACGCGCTCGGCGTGCCGATGTACTTTGTTTATCGTGACGGCAACTACATCGACGTGGCCGGCGCCTCGTTCACCGAGTTCCTGGCTGGCCGCTTGAAACAATTGCCTGGCGAACGGCCGACGGTGGATGACTGGTCCGACCACCTGACGACCCTGTTCCCGGAAGTCCGAATGAAGCGCTTCCTCGAAATGCGTGGCGCCGATAGCGGCGGTGAAGCTCAAATAACGGCGCTACCAGCATTCTGGGTGGGTCTGCTCTATGATGACCAAGCGCTGGATGCTGCTTGGGACCTGGTAAAGTCATGGTCCGACGATGAACGCCAGGGCTTGCGCGACGACACTCCTAAACTGGCGCTCGATGCCCGGTTCCGGCGCATGAAGGTGCATGATCTGGCACGCGAAACCCTGGATATTTCGCTCCATGGCCTGAAGAACCGGCGCCGCTTGGATGCCAAGGGCCGCGACGAGACGATGCACCTTGACTGTATCCAGGAGGTCGTCGCCTCGGGTCGCACCACCGCCGACGTAATGCTTGAGCGTTTCCACGGCGCGTGGAAAGGCAAGACTGACGCCGTATTTAAGACTTATGCCTACTGAGCCATCGAGTAGTATCGGTTGGTTTGCGGACGCGGCGCGCCGCTTACTCATTCATCTGTAACATTTTTGCCTGATAACTTCTCCGCAAACGGCGCGAGCAATACAATGCTGGTGCAATTCTTGCAGCGCCATGTGTAAAGCGTTAACGGCGTTTGTATTGCGGAGACCGCACGATGGCGCACCCGAGCCCCGATATCCTGTTCCAGCCGTTGCGGCTTGGACCTCACCTGATCGTCAAGAACCGAATCCTGCGTTCGAACGTTTCGGGCCGCTTCGACAACGAAGACGGGTCGATGACCCAGGCCCGCATCAATTGGGAAACCAAGTTTGCAGCGTCCGGCGTCGGCGCGATCCTTGGCTCCTATGCGCCGGTTACGCTCGATGGCCGGATCATGTCGGGATACGCTGGCATCCACCGAGACGAGATGATCCCGCAGTGGATACAATTGGGCCAAGCCGTACACGCCCACGACTGCAAATACATCATGCAGTTGAGCCATTCCGGCCGCCAGATGGACCTGCCTGGCATCTGGAACGAGCACCGTCCTACAGCCGCCGTCACCAGCGACCGCGAGCCGATACACGGCTTCCGAGCACGCGCCATGACACCTCACGAGATCGAAGACCTGATCCAGCAGTTCGGTCGTGCCGCTTGGCGCACCCGCGAGGCCGGGCTCGATGGCATCGAGTTGCACGCCTCGAACGGCTATTTGTTCAACCAGTTCCTGAGTTCCGGCATCAATACCCGGACGGATGAATGGGGCGGCGACCTCAAGGACCGCGCCCGCTTTCTGCTGGAGGTGATCCGCGCCATTCGTGGCACCGTCGGTCGCGATTTCCACCTGCAGGTCAAGCTCGGCGCCATCGACTACAACAACATCGATCCCGCAGAGCGCCGGGGCAACACGCTGGACGATACCATCCAGGTCGCACGTTGGTGCGAGGCGGCCGGTGTCGACGCGTTGCACGTATCGATCGGCTCGGCATTCCCGCATCCGCTCAATCCGCCTGGTGATATGCCGGCCGAGGTTCTTGCCAAGACCTATGACGCCATGGCGTCATGGGGTGATCACGGGTGGCGCAACCTCACTGTATTCAGGTTCCGGGCGCTGCGACCGATCTTCCGCTGGGCCTGGTTCCGCTTACAGAAGGGTCGACCGATCGAGGGCGTCAGCCTTGCCGAAGCCCGCGCCATCAAGGCTGCGGTCAAGATCCCCGTGATCAGCACGGGCGGCTATCAGACCGCATCCGTGATCCGCGACGCCATCACTTCGGGCGCCGTAGATGCGGTCTCGATCGCGCGACCACTGATCGCCAATATCGACCTGCTGGATCAATGGCGCAGTGGCCGTGATCTGCCGGTGCGCCCCTGCACCTATTGCAACAAGTGCCTCGTCAACGCACCCAAAAACCCGCTCGGCTGCTATGAGGAAGCCCGTTTCGATAGTCGCGAGGCGATGATCGCGGAGATCCTATCGGTCTACAAAACGCAGCCCAACTTCGTGATCCCAAATGTGATCCGCGAACGCATCCGAGCGGCGGAGTAGTCGGGTCAACCGACCATCATGCCGTCGAGCGCCAGCGCTGGCGTGACGCCCTTTATGATGTCCGCCGCGATCCGCGCGGAACCGAGCGACATGGTCCAGCCGATATGGCCATGACCGGTGTTAAAGTACATATTGCGAAACCTGTCCCGCCCAAACAGCGGCGTGCCCTCGGGCGTCATCGGCCTGAGACCCGCCCAATGAGACGGCTGTTCGTAGTTGGCCCCGTTCGGAAACAGATCACGGATCGCAGCCAGCATGTGCCGGAAATCGTCCGGCTTGTGGCTCTTGTCGTAGCCCGCGAACTCGGCCGTTGCCGTGACGCGCATCCGGTCACCAAATCGCGAATAGGCGGTCAGATTGTCCTCGTCGACCCCACCGATCGTCGGCGGGTTGTTGCGGCCATCGATCGGCAGCGTCATCGAATATCCCTTGATCGGATAAATCGGTAACCGCACGCCAAGTTGGCGAGCGATCTTCGGCCCGAACACGCCGAGGCAGAATACGCTGGCGTCGGTCTTGTGATCGCCAGCCATCGTCCGGATCGCCGACACGTGATCGCCGCTTGTCTCGAAGCCTGTGATCTCGGTGCCATACTTGAAGGTGACGCCATATTTGTGCGCGATGTGCGTGGCCAGCCCTTGCGTGAACATGCGGCAATCACCGCTCTCGTCCGACGGGCAGTGTATGGCGCCAGCGAACTTATGCTTCACCGGCGCAAGCGCCGGGTCAAGGCGCGCGGCTTCGTCGGCGCTGATGGGGCGCAGCTCCAAACCCTCTTCGGTGAGAATTTTGGTGTTTAGAGCGCCGCGCTCGTAACTCTGCGGATTGCGATAGAGATACAGCAGACCGCCCTTCAGCGCGTGGTAGGGCACGGCCGTGTCGCCCACCACCTCCTGCAATCGCACCTGGCTATACATGCACAGCCGCACCTTGCGTTTGGTGTTGATGCGTGCGCGCTCCGCCGTGCAATTGCGCAGGAACTGCATCGACCACAGCCATAGGTGCGGGTCGAGGCTCGGTTTGAAGCGCAATGCCTGACCTTCCTTGTAGAGCGATTGCAGTAGAATCTTGGGCGCCTTGGGCGATGCCCAGGTGTAAGCGTGACCGGGCGAAAACAGCCCGGCGTTGCCAAAGCTGGTCTCGGCGGCAGCCTCCGGCAACCGCTCGATCACCGTCACGTCGTGGCCATCCTTGGCCAGTTCATAGGCCGTCGTGACACCGATGACGCCCGCCCCCAGCACCGCAACCTTCATATGCCCACTCCGTGCTTGCCGACCGATACGTCCGGTGCCAGATTTCGGAGTATTGTTCGCACCGTCAAGAACAACGCACCAGTGTCAGCCGGAGTCCTGCCATGCGCTACGAGCACATTCCACTCAGCACCGACGCCGGACTTGGAGCCCGCGCCCGCATCGGGATGCTGGTTCTGAAAACCGACCAGACCGTCGAGTTCGAAGCGCGGCAGGCGCTGGCGCACGTGCCGGGCGTCACGCTGCACCATGCGCGCCTGTTCAATGAGTCAAATATCACGCGCGATACTCTGATGGCGATGAAACCGCTGATCCCGGAGGCAGCCAAGCTGCTGCCCGTCGACTGGGGCTTCAAGTCGATCGCCTACGCCTGCACCTCGGGTTCGATGGTGATTGGCGCGGGGGAGGTCGAGCGACTGGTGAAGTCGGTGCACCCCAAAACCCGCGTCACCAACCCGATGACCGGCGGGCTTGCCGGCCTCGCAGCCTTCGGTTGCCGCCGCGTCGCCGTGCTGACGCCGTATCTGCGGGCCGTCAACGATGGCGTGGCAGCCGCCATCACGGCAGGCGGCTTCGAGGTGAAGGCGTTTGCCTCCTA
>JANNRP010000192.1:0-3600 GCA_031401535.1 Hyphomicrobiaceae bacterium
GCGCTCGCCGATGCGACGTTGCCGCCGCAGTTCCGGTGTCTGCAAATGGCGGCGCTCGAGGTCGGCGGACGGCAGATCCAGAACCGTGGCACGATTGGCGGCAACCTGTGCAACGCATCGCCGGCCGCCGACGGTGTTCCAGCACTTCTGGCGCTTGATGCCGAGGTGGAGCTGTCGAGCCTGCGGGGCACGCGGCGATTGGCGCTCGCTGACTTCCTGCAAGCCCCCCGCCGTACCGCATTGTTGCCGGACGAGCTGCTGACCGCCGTCATCGTTCCACATGCAACGGGAGATGCACGATCACACTTCATCAAGTTGGGTGCGCGCCGCTATCAGTTGATCTCGATCGTCATGGTGGCCGGCGTGGTTGAGCGGGTCGGTGGACGCGTCACTCGCGCACGGTTGGCAGTCGGATCGTGCTCGGCGGTAGCGCTGCGCTTGCCGGAGTTGGAAGCAGCACTGATTGGGGGTGCCTGCACCGAGGCACTTGGCGGCGTGGTAACATCCACACACCTTTGCAAACTTGCGCCCATCGACGACATTCGCGCGGACGCCGAGTATCGCCGGGAGACCGCACATGTGCTGGTCTCCCGGCTGCTGTCGGAATTGGGCAGCGGGGCATGAATCTCATTATCAAACCGACCAGCTTGCAGCCGTCCATCCGCCTCGAGATCAATGGGCAAAACGTGGCTTTTGTCGGTGATCCGATGACGCGGTTGAGCGATGCGTTGCGCGATCAAATGAGGCTGACCGGCACGAAGGTTGGCTGCAACGCCGGCGATTGCGGCGCCTGTACCGTGTTGCTTAATGGTGAGGAAGTGTGCGCCTGCCTGATCGCCGTTGGTCAATGTACGGACGCACGCATCGTCACCGTCGAGGGGTTGGCGGCCGACGGCGCATTGACGACACTGCAACAAGCATTCCACGCCCACGGCGCCGCTCAATGCGGCATGTGCACGCCCGGCATGTTGATGGCGGCGACCGGCCTCTTGTCCCGCACTGCGCAGCCGACGAAATCCCAGGTCGAAGACGCGCTTGGTGGTGTTTTGTGCCGATGCACCGGCTATCAGAAAATCGTCGAAGCGGTGCTCGACGCGGCGTCGAGCGGCACTGTACAGGCACTGCGGTCAGGTGGCGTCGGCACGTCGCTTGCCAAGGTGGACGGAGTGGCCAAAATTACCGGGACCGAGCGCTTTGGCGACGACGGAGTGCCAGCGGGTGCACTGCGGGTTCACGTGATCCGCTCGCCGCACGCGCGGGCAGCGTTTCACCTGGGTGATCTGGCCCGGTTCAAGATGCTGCATCCTGAACTTACGATTTTGACCGCTGCCGATGTGCCAAATAATGGTCACGGCATTTATCCGGACATCAAGGACCAACCGGTGCTGGCGGATGGCCACGTGCGCTATCGTGGCGAGGCAGTCCTGGCGCTCGTGGGGCCGCCAGCCGCACTCGAAGCGTGTGACGCAGCTGGCTTGCCGATCGTCTACGAGCCGCTACCACCGGTAACCGGCATCGATGCAGCGAAGGCCGATGGTGCCGTGCACCTGCATGCTAACCGGCCGGGCAATGTGCTGACCGATGGCGGTGTCCGATGCGGCGATGTGGAGGCGGCTTTCGCTCGGGCAGCACACTGTGTCGAGACCATGTATGAAACCAGCTTCGTCGAGCACGCTTACATCGAGCCGGAAGCGGGATGGGCGGTGCGGCGTGGCGATGGCCTGGAACTGCATGTATCGACGCAGACACCCTATCAGCATCGCGACGAGACGGCGCGCGTTCTAGGGGTGCCGAAAGAGCAAATCAGATTGGTTGCGTCGGCCTGTGGCGGCGGGTTCGGTGGCAAGCTTGATCTCAGCGTGCATCCAATCGTGACGCTGGCGGCTTGGATCACTGGAAAACCGGTCGCATACGCCTACACGCGGCCCGAGAGCATGGCGTCATCGACCAAGCGGCATCCGGCCCGCGTGCATGTGAAAACTGCGTGCGACGCGGCGGGACGACTGACGGCATTCCAGTCAAATGCCGAACTCGATACCGGCGCCTATGCCAGTTGGGGACCAACGGTCGCGAACCGCGTACCAGTGCATGCACCTGGCCCCTATGCTGTGGCCAATGCCGCAACCCGTGGCGTCGCCTATTTCACCAACGCGCCGCCGTCGGGTGCGTTTCGAGGCTTCGGCGTGCCGCAAAGTGCAATCGCCAGCGAAGCGGCGATGGACCTGCTGGCTGACAGTCTTAGCATGGATTGGCTGGACTTCCGGCGGCGGAATGCTTTGGTGGCAGGTGCCACCACGATCACTGGTCAACGCCTCGATACGTCGGTTGGCATTGTCGCCACCATCGATGCGGTTACCCCCCATTGGACCGAATGGACGCGTGCCGCGGAGACGTTCAACGCCTCGTCGACCTATCTGAAACGTGGTGTCGGCATCGCGTGCTCGTGGTACGGCATCGGCAACACCTCGTTGTCAAACCCGTCCGAGATGCGCGTCGGCGTCGATGCGGCAGGCCAGGTGACGCTTTACAGCGGTGCCGTCGATATCGGCCAAGGGTCGAACACCATAATGGTGCAGATCGCCGCCGATGCGCTTGGCGTGGCGTCCGAAACGATCCGTCTGGTCGCGGGCGACACCGAACTCACGCCGGATGCAGGCAAGACTAGCGCCTCGCGGCAGACGTTCGTCTCGGGGCGTGCCTGTCAACTGGCGGCGCGGGATCTCAGACGGCAATTGTTCCTGCGGGCGGGTGCACCGCTGGATTTGGTCGAGGATGCGTCGATCATGATCGCGCTCGACAGTGGCGGCATCGCAATCGAGACCCTGTCCGGCACGCATCGCGGCAGTCTGGTAGAGCTGGACGCCGACGCCGACGGCACTGTGCTGATGGGCAACGGCCGGTTCGATCCGCCGACCACGCCGCTTGATAAGAATGGCCAAGGCAATCCCTATGCCTGCTATGGGTTCGCCACACAGGTGGCACTCGTCGAGGTCGATCAAGAACTGGGTACGACCCACGTACTGAGGATCGCGGCGGCCCACGATGTCGGCCGCGCCATCAACCCGCAGCAGGTCGAAGGGCAAATCCATGGTGGCACGGCGCAAGGCATCGGCCTCGCTTTGATGGAGGAATACATTCCCGGCCGCACTGAGAACCTGCACGACTACTTGATTCCAACCGTCGGCGACATGCCGGAGATGACGGCGATCATCATCGAAGATCCGGCAACGGATGGCCCCTTTGGAGCCAAGGGTGTCGGCGAACCGGCGTTGATCTCGACCGCGCCAGCGATCTTCGGCGGCATCTACAAGGCGGTCGGCGTGCGCGTCCACAAAGTGCCGGTGCTGCCGCATCGTTTGTTGGCCGCGCTGCGTGAACGCACGAGGCAGGACCGATGAGTGAGAGCGTCACAATGGAAACCGACGAGCCCATTCGCTGCGACGCCTGCCCGGTGCTATGCCGCATCCGTCCGGGTAAAACCGGTGCCTGCGATCGTTACGGCAACGTCGGCGGCACGCTGGTTCGCACAGATCCGCTGGTGTTGCTGGAGCGTGCGGTCGAGGATGGTCGGAGTGCAGTGCGCTTTCTCGATTCCGACCG
>JANNRP010000193.1:0-4165 GCA_031401535.1 Hyphomicrobiaceae bacterium
GGTTGTCGTTTTCAACGGATGTACCCAGATCCATACGATCACTTACTAAATTGATTCGCTGGTTTTTGGGCTGTCTATTCGCTCTGATTTTATGATCCATAAGTGAGCAGTCTGGAGACTGTGACGCGACAACACGAGCAGACGAGCGCACCTCATTTCGTGCTCAACATGAGCACATATCCGCGACGCCGCCGCGCCTTGATCCAGCAGTCAGCCTAGGTCAAGTTGCGGCACGATGTACTCACGCCAAGGATAACACCCCATGCCGCAGTCGACGCCCGAAGCCAATCTTGGCACCATGCCCGTCTGGAACTTGACTGATCTCTATCCGGGTCCCGATGCACCTGCCGTCAAGGCTGATCTGGCGAAGGCAGCGAACGAGGCGCGACGCATCAAGGAGCGATACCAGGGCAAGCTTGTGGGCATTGGCAGCGATGGGGGCAAGCTGGCAGATGCAGTGATCGCCTACGAGGTCTTAGGCGATCTGATGGGCCGCCTCGGCTCCTACGCCGGTTTGCTCTACGCGGGCGATCAGTCGGATCAAGCACGCGCGAAGTTCTATGGCGACACCTCGGAGCAGCTGACCAACATCTCGGCTGATCTGATTTTCTTCGAACTCGAATTGAACCAGATCCCGGATGCGGCGCTCGATACCGCCCTGAAAGTTCCAGCGTTCGCCAAATACAAGCCATGGTTGATGGATCTGCGGAAGGAGAAGCCGTTCCAGCTCGATGAAAAGCTCGAACAGTTGTTTCACGAAAAGAGCCAGACCTCGCGGGGTGCCTTCGACCGGCTGTTCAACGAAACGATGGCTGGACTGCGGTTTAACGTGGCGGGTGAGGCTGAGCCGCTGACGCTGGAGCCGACGCTCAACATGCTGACCAGCGCCGACGGTCGGAAGCGGAAGACGGCTGCCGAAGCGCTCGCCGTGACATTCAAGGACAATGTGCGGCTGTTCACGCTGATCACCAACACGCTCGCCAAGGACAAGGAGATTTCCGACCGCTGGCGCGGCTTCACCGATGTAGCGGATGCGCGGCATCTGTCGAACAAAGTCGAAGGTCCGGTGGTCGATGCACTGGTGACCGCCGTGACCAAGGCCTATCCGCGGCTGTCGCATCGCTACTACGCGATGAAAGCGAAATGGCTGGGGATGGATCGCATGGCGCACTGGGATCGTAACGCGCCGCTGCCCGATCGGCCCGAGCGCTTCATTCCGTGGGCTGAAGCCCGGCAGATGGTACTCGGCGCCTATGGCCAGTTCGCTCCTGAGATGGCCAGCATTGCGCATGATTTCTTCGACAAGGGCTGGATCGACGCGCCGACACGCACCGGCAAGGCGCCTGGTGCGTTCGCGCATCCGACCGTGCCATCGGCACACCCCTACGTGCTGCTCAACTATCAGGGAAAATCGCGCGATGTTATGACCCTCGCGCACGAGCTGGGGCATGGCGTGCATCAGGTGCTGGCCGCAAAGCAAGGCCCGCTACTCGCGCAGACCCCGTTGACGCTGGCCGAAACCGCGTCCGTGTTCGGCGAAATGCTGACGTTCAAGGCGTTGCTCGCCGACGCAACCGAGCCAAAAGAACGCAAAGCGTTGCTCGCGGGCAAGGTCGAGGACATGCTCAACACCGTCGTCAGGCAGATCGCGTTCTATTCCTTCGAGCGTAAGCTGCATCTGGCGCGTCGCGAGGGCGAACTGACATCGGATCAGATCAACGCGCTCTGGATGAGCATCCAGGCGGAAAGCCTCGGGCCAGCCATCGACTTCAAGCCCGGCTATGAGGTGTTCTGGACCTATATTCCGCATTTCATTCATTCACCGTTCTACGTTTACGCCTACGCATTCGGTGATTGTCTCGTGAACTCGCTCTACGGCCTCTACAGCGAGGCGCATCCGGGGTTTGTGGGGAAATATTTCGACATGCTGAAAGCCGGTGGCTCGAAGCATCACACCGAGCTGCTGGCACCGTTCGGGCTTGATGCCTCCAGTCCCGCGTTCTGGGATAAAGGTCTCAAGGTCATCGAAGGGATGATCGACGAATTGGAGACGATGGGGTGACGTTCTGGATTGTTAGACAAACCGTAGAACATCGCTGCAAAGCATGTTATACAATTCGTCTAACATAACGATCCAGGAGCTGTCCCATGAAACTCGAACTCAAGAAAATCGGCAATTCAACCGGCCTGATCCTGCCCAAGGACCTGCTGACGCGGCTGGGGCTATCACAGGGCGATGAGGTTGTAGCGACCGAAACACCGGAAGGATTTCGTATCAGCCGCGCAACGGGCAATCTGGAAGAGGGTATGTTGATCGCACGGAAGGCGATGAAGACCTATCGGGCGGCGCTCACCGAACTGGCCAAATGAATGAACCGGTTTGGTTGTCAGTGGAACTCGTGATTGCGTTCCACGACGAGCAATTGCGCGAGTTTGGCGGGCCGGCGGGCATCCGTGACATGGGGATGCTTGAGTCGGCGCTAGGTCGACCGCAGAACCGTTTTGCCTATGAAGGCGGCGATCTGTCGACCCTTGCTGCCGCATACGCCTATGGAATTGCCAAGAACCATCCGTTCGTCGATGGCAACAAGCGAGCGGCGTTGTTGGCAGTCATCGTATTCCTCGGTTTGAACGGCATCGACTTTGTCGCTGACAATGCCGAGGCTGTTGTCATGATTCGCGGCCTCGCCAGCGGCGAGATCGCCGAAGAGGGGCTGGCCCGGTGGATTAGTGACAACCTTCCGGCCACCAAAACTTTATAACCCGATCTATGCACGTTTAGACTGGAATCATGCGGCTCGGCTGGCTACTGATGGCGCTTGCCAACGGCTGACGGAGGCCATCAATGAGCACATTCATCCCAACCCTGCTCGGCTGTCTGATCATGGGCCTGCCAGCCGTCCTGCTGGCGTGGATTGCCTTCCGTCGCGAGCGCAAGCTGTTTCTGTTCGCAACCGCACTGATCGTCATGGGGCTTGGCTATCTCGCCACCACACCGACGCCCGAAGGCCTCGCCAAGCTCGTGATGGGCCGCCCGATCTAAACCGAACTCCGAAAGACCGCGGTCATGTCTGAACTGCTGCTCGAACTGTTCTCCGAGGAAATCCCGGCCCGCATGCAGGCCAAGGCTGCAAACGATCTGGCCCGCCTAGTGTCCGAGGGTTTGAAGGCGCATGGCTTGGCTATGGGGGTGCTCCGCACGTTCGCGACGCCACGGCGTTTGACGCTCGTCATCGAGGGCGTGCCGACTGGCTCAGCCGCGGTGCGGGAAGAAAAAAAAGGCCCCCGTGTTGGCGCACCGGATGCGGCGATCCAGGGCTTTCTCAAGGGCGCAGGCTTCAAATCGCTCGACGAAGCGACACTTGTCAAGGATGCCAAGAAGGGCGATTTTTACATCGCGGTGATCGAAAAACCGGGCCGGGCGTCGACCGACATCATCGCTGACATCGTGCCGGATGTGATCACCAAATTCCCGTGGCCGAAGTCGATGCGATGGGGGGGCGGCAGCCTGACTTGGATTCGTCCACTGCAATCCATCCTGTGTGTGCTCGGTGGTAAAGTGGTGCCGTTCGAGGTGGGTGAACTGACCAGCGGCGACACGACTGAAGGTCATCGATTCCTGTCACCGGGCCGGTTCAAGGTGAAGGATTTTGCCGACTATGAGAGGAAGCTAGCTGCAGCGCACGTCCTCATCGATCCAGCGGCGCGCGCGAGCATGATCGCAGAGCAGGCGCAGGCACTCGCCAAGAAGCATAAACTCACACTTGTTGAGGATGACGGCCTGCTGGCTGAGAACGCCGGACTGAATGAGTGGCCGACGGTCCTCATCGGCACGTTCGACGAGAGCTTCCTGACCGTGCCCGCCGAATGCCTCACGACGTCGATGCGCGCGCACCAGAAGTGTTTTTCGCTGCGCGATCCGAAGACCAGCCGACTCGCCAATCGCTTCCTGCTGGTCTCCAATATCACGGCGGCCGACGGCGGTGAGGCCATTGTCCACGGCAACCAGAAAGTCATTGCTGCGAGGCTTAGCGACGCCAAGTTCTTCTGGGAACAGGACTTGAAGCGCCGCCTTGAGCCGATGCACTTCGAACTCAAAGGCATCACTTTTCACGAGAAGCTCGGAACACAATGGGACCGCATGGAGCGGATCACGGAACTCGCC
>JANNRP010000194.1:0-12911 GCA_031401535.1 Hyphomicrobiaceae bacterium
CCTTCCTCCTGGCCCTTCTCGGTTTCAAGGCGCTTCGCCTTCTGTTCGAGCCACCCCGAGTAGTTGCCCTTATAGGGCACGCCCTGGCCGCGATCGAGTTCGAGCGTCCATTCCGTGATGTTGTCGAGGAAGTAGCGATCATGTGTCACCAGAATCACGCAGCCGGTATAGTCTTTGAGGAAGCGTTCGAGCCACGCTACGCTTTCGGCATCGAGATGGTTGGTCGGCTCGTCGAGCAGCAGGATGTCCGGTTTCGACAGCAACAGTCGGGTCAGCGCAACGCGTCGCTTTTCGCCGCCCGACAGTTTCGACACGCCTGAGTCACCCGGCGGGCAACGCAGGGCATCCAGCGCCTGTTCGACCTGGGCGTCGAGATCCCACAGGTTGTTGGCGTCGATCTCGTCCTGCAACGTCGCCATCTCGTCGGCAGTTTCGTCGGTGTAGTTGGCGGCGATCTCGTTGTAGCGATCGAGCATCGCCTTCTTCTCGGCGACCCCTTCCATGGCGTTGCCGAGAACGTCCTTGGTCTGGTCGAGTTCGGGCTCCTGCGGCAGATAGCCGACGCGGATGCCCTCAGCAGGCGATGCTTCGCCCAGAAAATCATCGACCGTGCCGGCCATGATCTTCAGCAGCGTCGATTTGCCCGAGCCGTTCAAGCCGACAACTCCAATCTTGGCACCCGGCAGGAACGACAGTGAAATGTCCTTCAGCACCTGCTTGCCGCCGGGATAGGTCTTGGACAGCTTGTGCATGTGGTAGACGTATTGGTGGGCTGCTGCCATGGGGGCGCCTCTACGATTGGGTGTAAGGGATTGAGTTGAGCGGCGTTGTAGCGGAAGGATGGGCGCGGCTCAACTGCGCGACTATTTACACCCAGGGCAATCGCTATTGCCCCAGCCGTTGCTATAAGTATTGCAATCACTGGATTGCATAGGAGCTTAAAGCAAATGGCAGAAATTGATGATGCTTTTGAAGTGCGGATTGCAACTTACTGATCTGGATGGAAGGGAATATCGGTTGGAGTTTCAAATGGCATCCGTCCAGCGAGTTTGGCTGATAAGACTGGTGTGCATTGCTTGACCATGGAAGCAATCACGTCTGACGAATTTGACCGGGATATCGATGAATTGATCTGGCAACTTCAAGCGTTGAAAGCAACGGCTCGACGTATCCTTTCGACGCTTGGCAAAAGCACTAATTGATGCGCCCTCAGTATTTCAGGCATAGCACAAATGACCACCCCGTCTTCCTCTCACCTGCTCTACATCGCCGATCCGATGTGCTCGTGGTGCTACGGCTTTGCCCCCGTGATCGGCGCAATCGCCGCGCACTTCGGTGATCGGCTCCCCGTCAGGATCATGGTTGGCGGCTTGCGGGCAGGCAACACCCGCGCGATGGCTGCATCAGACAAAGAATACATCTCCAACGCCTGGACGCGCGTGAACGCGGCGACAGGACAGCCGTTCAACCATGCCTTCTTTGCCCGCGACGGTTTCGTCTATGACACCGAGCCCGCCTGTCGCGCGATCGTTGCGATGCGCACCCTGCATCCTGAAAAAACACTCGCCTTTAAGGCTGCGATCTCGGTGGCGTTCTATGTTGAGAACCGAGACACAACTTCAGGCGACGTGCTGGCCGACATTGCCGCCGAATCTGATGTGGATCGCCAAGCCTTTCTCGAAACGTTCCATTTGGCCGACATCCGCAACGAGACCACCCGCGATTTCCTGACCGCCAAGGACATGGGCGTCGAAGGCTTTCCGTGCCTTCTTGTCGGCAAAGATAATCAATACGCCACGGTCACGAATGGCTACCGCGCCGTCGACGGCATGGTTGAGGCGCTGGATGGATGGCTCGCAGGGCAGACCAATAACTGATTGCCACATTGGATAGCTGTAGTCCGTAATGTCGCCATCACTCCGTCATCCCGACTGGCGCTGGGGATCACGCCTCTGGATGCGGTTAGATCGTGTACCTTTATTGGCATAAACGGACCAATCCGCATGAGCATGACGTCGACTGGATTGATCGTTGCAGGCCTTGCGGGCTGGCTGGCGCTAGCGCCCCCCGTGATGGCGCAGACACCGGTGCATCCGCTGGTGGGCAAGGTTCTCGATACACGGACTGGCGTGCTTGTCGAACTGACTGATCGGGCGCTGGTCGCCGCACTGTTTCCGTGCAACGCAATCACGCTACTCGGTGAGGTGCATGACAATCCCGAGCATCACCAGATGCGCGGCGGCCTGTTGAAGGCCACAGCCTCAGGAAGCCAAGCGCTGCCAGCAAATTGTCGGCGCGGTGCGTTCGTTTTTGAGCATATCAGTGCCGATCAGCAAGCCGGGCTGGAACACTTTTATCACTTTGACCGCAGCGCCGCCCGCCTCGCGACCGTCAACGACCTGTTTCGCTTCATTGAGTGGGACAAGTCAGGCTGGCCCAGTCAAACCATATTCATGCCGCTGATGCAGGAGGTCGTACGCAGTCGACGCCCGATCGTTGTCGGCAGCCCGTCGAAAGACCCGGTGCGCCGGATTGCGCGGGAAGGTTTGTCGGCATTGCCATCCGAGCAGGTGCGCCAACTGGGCCTCGATCAGTCGCTCGATGCCGACCTGAACGACGCGTTGCTCACCGAACTCGAAGCCAGTCACTGTGGGCTGATGCCAAAGACCGCATTTCGCAACATGGGCGCAGCCCAGCGCTACAAGGACGCCTATATGGCCGAGGCGGCACTAAAGGCTGCCAACGGGCACGGCAGCGCTGTTATGTTTGCCGGCAATGGGCATGTTCGAACCGATCGTGGCATGGGCGCTGAGTTGCGGCGCATGGCACCTGACCGCACCGTAATTTCGGTCACGTTTGCGGAGATCATTGTCGACAAAACAGATCCGCAAACCTATGGCCCACGCGATCCTGCCGGCAAGCCCGCGACAGATTATGTCGTATTTGCAAATCCCGCAGAGCGCACCGACCCGTGCGAGGCCATGCGTAAGGCCATGAAGAAGTGAGTTAATCCACTGCCTTCACCAACACCGGCTGGTCAAGCGTGCCCGCCTGCACTAAGAAGCGGCCACCATGCCAAAACGCACAGACATCAAGTCGATCCTCATCATCGGCGCGGGCCCGATTGTCATCGGGCAGGCGTGCGAGTTCGACTATTCGGGAACACAGGCCTGCAAGGCGCTGCGCGAGGAGGGGTACCGGATCATTCTGGTCAACTCCAACCCCGCCACCATCATGACCGATCCGGATCTGGCGGACGCGACCTACATCGAGCCGATTACGCCCGAAATTGTCGCCAAGATCATCGCCAAAGAGCGGCCCGACGCACTGCTGCCGACGATGGGGGGGCAAACAGCGCTCAATACGGCCCTAGCACTCGAAAAGATGGGTGTGCTCAAGGAATTCAACGTCGAAATGATCGGCGCCAAGGCAGACGCAATCCACAAAGCGGAAGATCGCCTACTGTTCCGCGACGCGATGACCAAGATCGGCCTTCAGACGCCGAAGTCGCGCATGGCGCACAATCGCCAGGAAGCCGCCGAAGCGCTCGATGCCGTGGGGCTGCCCGCAATCATTCGGCCATCGTTCACAATGGGCGGCACGGGCGGTGGAATTGCCTACAACCGCGCCGAGTTTTTCGAGATTATCGAACGCGGGCTAGATGCGTCGCCGACCTCCCAGGTTCTGGTCGAGGAAAGCGTGCTGGGATGGAAAGAGTACGAGATGGAGGTGGTGCGCGACAAAAGCGACAATTGCATCATCGTCTGCTCGATCGAAAACCTCGATCCGATGGGCGTGCATACCGGCGATTCGATCACGGTCGCACCGGCCCTGACGCTGACCGACAAAGAATACCAGATGATGCGCGACGCCTCGCTCGCCGTACTGCGGGAGATTGGTGTCGAAACCGGCGGTTCGAACGTGCAATTCGCCGTCAATCCGGCCGACGGACGCCTCGTCGTCATCGAGATGAACCCGCGCGTGTCGCGCTCATCGGCATTGGCGTCAAAAGCAACCGGCTTCCCGATCGCAAAAGTCGCAGCACGACTGGCCGTCGGCTACACACTCGATGAAATCCAGAACGACATCACCGGCGGGGCAACACCGGCAGCCTTCGAGCCGACGATCGACTATGTCGTCACCAAGATCCCGCGCTTTGCCTTCGAGAAGTTCCCCGGCGCCGACCAAACGCTCACCACGTCGATGAAGTCGGTCGGCGAAGCGATGGCGATCGGGCGCACTTTTGCCGAAAGCTTCCAGAAAGCACTGCGCTCCCTCGAAACCGGGTTGAGCGGCCTCGATGACATCGTGCTCGAAGGGTTGGGTCAAGGCGACGACAAGAACGTCATTCGCGCAGCCCTCGGCCGCCCGACGCCAGACCGTATCCTGGCGGTTGCCCAGGCCCTCCGCCTAGGCGTCGACGCCGAGCAGGTGCACGCGTCATGCAAGTACGATCCGTGGTTCATTGCGCAACTGCAGGGCATCATCGACGAAGAAGCGCGCGTCATCGCCCACGGCCTGCCGAAGACCGCCGATCAGATGCGGGGGCTCAAGGCGATGGGGTTTTCCGACGTACGGCTCGCCAAACTCGCAAAATTGAGCGAGGAGGAGGTTCGACGCCATCGGCAGGCACTCGATGTCGTGCCGGTCTATAAACGCATCGACACGTGCGCAGCCGAGTTCGCCAGCCCGACCGCCTATATGTATTCGACCTATGAACGCGGGCTGACTGACGCTCCCGTTTGCGAGGCGCAACCGTCGAACAAAGAGAAAATCATCATCCTGGGCGGCGGACCAAACCGGATCGGCCAAGGCATCGAGTTCGACTATTGCTGCTGCCATGCCTGCTTCGCTCTGACCAAGGCGGGCTACGAAACCATCATGATCAATTGCAACCCCGAGACGGTGTCGACCGACTACGACACGTCCGATCGGTTGTACTTCGAGCCGTTAACGACCGAAGACGTGCTCGAAATTATTCGGGTGGAGCAACAGAGCGGCAAACTCAAAGGCGTTATCGTACAGTTTGGCGGGCAGACGCCGCTTAAGCTGGCAAGCGCGCTCGAAGCCGCGGGCATCCCGATCCTTGGCACCCAGCCGGATGCCATCGATCTGGCCGAAGACCGCAACCGCTTCAAGGTACTGATCCAGGATCTGAAACTGCTGCAGCCCGACAGCGGCATCGCCAATAGTCCGCGCGAAGCGCGCGCCATCGCCGACGGCATTGGCTATCCAATTGTCATCCGGCCTTCCTACGTGCTGGGTGGACGCGGCATGGAGATCGTCCACGACGGCGCCGATATTGAGCGCTATGTCGCCCGCCTTTCGGCGACCTTGGATCGGCCATCCGAGCTGATCGTGTCGGCAAAAAGTCCATTGCTGATCGACCGGTTCCTGACCGACGCCGTCGAAGTTGACGTCGACTGCCTGTGCGACGGTCGAGATACGTTCATCGCTGGCATCATGGAACATATCGAGGAGGCTGGTATCCACTCGGGCGACAGCGCCTGCTCGCTACCGCCCTTTTCACTGGATACCGCGACCATCGTGCGGCTCGAAAAGCAGACCCGTGATCTGGCGATTGCCCTGAAAGTGGTTGGTCTGATGAACGTGCAGTTCGCCATCAAGGACCGGCAGATCTACATTCTCGAGGTCAACCCACGCGCATCCCGCACGGTGCCATTCGTTGCTAAGGTGATTGGGTATCCAGTGGCCGGGATTGCAGCCGAGATCATGGCAGGCAAGCCGTTGAAGGCCTTCGGTCTGCAGTCGCAGAAGCTCAAACACATCGCGGTCAAAGAAGCCGTGTTCCCGTTCGCACGCTTCTACGGCGTCGACCCTGTGCTCGGGCCTGAAATGCGCTCGACCGGCGAGGTCATGGGCCTCGACCGCGACTTTGCGATCGCATTCGGCAAAAGCCAGATCGGGGCCGGTACACCACTGCCGCTGTCAGGCACGCTGTTCGTATCTGTGCGCGATGCCGACAAAGACAGCATTCTCGGACCGGTGCGGGAGCTCGCCGATCTTGGGTTCAAAATCGTGGCGACCAGGGGAACCAAACGTCATTTTGACGCTTACAGCATCCCATGCGACAGCGTGAACAAGGTGCTCGAGGGTCGTCCCCACATCGTCGATATGATGAAAAACGGCGATATATCGTTGGTGTTCAATACCACCGACGGCGCTACTGCTCTGGCCGACTCCCGGGACATTCGACGGACGGCTCTGTTGAACCATATTCCGTGCTACACGACCCTTGCTGGCGCCATCGCCGTTTCCAAAGCCATAGGTGCACTAGCAACCGATAGCTTAAAGGTCGCACCCTTGCAAAGCTATGCGACGCGACAAACTGCATGAGGAGTGCTGTTGCACCCCTGTCGTGTCGTACCGCCACATTCGCAGTGAACAATCGAACGCGAAATCCAAGGTTCGCCCCTTGGGGACTGGTAAACCCCGAAAATTTGCGTGAAACTATACAAAACAGGCGCCGGGACATGACCGGAGCATGAGTGGAGACGTTAGAACATGGCTATGGAAAAAGTGCCGATGACGGCAGAGGGTTACGCAACGGTGCAGGCCGAACTGCAGCGCCTCAAGTCTGAGGAGCGCCCGCGCATCATCCAGGCCATTGCCGAAGCACGCGCGCATGGTGATCTATCGGAAAATGCTGAGTACCACGCGGCCAAGGAGCAGCAGGGACTTAATGAGGCCCGCGTGTCCGATATGGAGGACAAGCTGTCGCGTGCCGACGTGATCGATCCCGCGATGATGTCCGGCACCACTGTGAAATTCGGCGCAACCGTGTCGCTGCATGACGAAGACACCGACGAGAAGGTTAAATACAAGATCGTCGGCGAGTTTGAAGCCAATGTTCGTAATGGCAAGGTGTCGATTGCTTCACCCATCGCCCGCGCGCTGATTGGCAAATCGAAGGGCGACGTGGTCGAGGTGACGACGCCAAAAGGCTCAAAGTCCTACGAGATCATGAAGATCGAGTGGAAGTAAGCGCCCGGCGTCTGCCTCACGGTCCGTCGACACCAAATCCGATCGGCACGCCGGGACTGAGTTTGGCCCGGCGGATGGCGAGTGACGTCTTGACGCTCGCGACGTTGGGTGCAGCCGTCAATTCCTTGAGCACAAACTCCTGGAATGCGGTCAAATCAGGCGCAACGCAGCGCAAAATATAGTCGGTCTCGCCGGACATCATGTAGCACTCGCGAACCAGCGGCCAACCCAGCACGCGATTCTCAAAGTTGCGCAGATCGGGTTCTGACTGAGCATGCAGGCCAACCATCGCGAATGCGGTCAACTCGAAACCCAGCGCTTTTTCATCAACCACCGCCGTATAACCGGTGATGA
Organism: Hyphomicrobiaceae bacterium; assembly: GCA_031401535.1. Taxonomy (GTDB): domain Bacteria; phylum Pseudomonadota; class Alphaproteobacteria; order Rhizobiales; family Hyphomicrobiaceae; genus JAKFWF01. The sequence goes on from JANNRP010000194.1 coordinate 7,360, forward strand.
GGCCTGCGTCTTCTAATGCCCGCACCCGTCTCAAGCACGGCGGCGCAGACAGTCCAACCCGTTGACTAAGCGCAATATTCGTAACGCGACCATCGATCTGAAGCTCTTTCAGAATGCGCCAATCTATGGGGTCGAGCCGAACGCGCATGAGGACTTCCCGTTACCACCGTTGTTGCGTGCACACCCTAACGATCACTCAAGCGTCGCGCAATATTCGAAAACATAGCGCCCTCGATAATGAATGTTGATTGCGCATTACCTGCGGCGGCAAAGCCTATCGACAGCGAGGACTTGCAGGGCCCAAATCGACAAATGAACGTGACCGCGAGCAACCACGTGAGCGAGACCTTCTTGCGCCACCAGCGCCCTTTAGCTGGGCGTCCCGGTTGGTTGATCACCGATGGAAAAATGGGTATGGACGTTCAGGCGCGTGGTCTTGCTGACGCCCTTGGCCTTGACTACCAGATGAAGCGCGTCGATCCGACCGGCCTTTGGAAGTTTACAGCACCTTGGGGCCCGCCCGACCCAAAAGCCCGAATTGGGCATCCGGATAGCGCATTGTTTGCTCCGCCATGGCCAGCAGTCGCCATTGCGACCGGTCGGGCCAGCATTCCTTTTATCCGGGCGCTGCGCCGCAAAGCTGGCGCGCATACTTTTTGTGTAGTGTTGCAAGATCCCAAAACCGGCATGAACACAGCTGATTTGATCTGGGTTCCCGAACATGATCGGCGGCGCGGCGCTAACGTGATCACAACGCCAACGGCACCTCACAGTTACTCGCAAGCCCAGTTGGCCACGTTGCGCTGTATGTGCCCGCCCGATATCGCGGCCTTGCCCAGCCCTCGCGTTGCCGTGATTCTTGGTGGAAAGAATGGCATCTATCGGTTCTCGGATGCCGATGATGACAGATTGCAAGCATCGCTGACCGCGTTCGGAGCACTGGGGGCCAGTTTCATGATCACCCCGTCGCGACGCAGCCACCAACGTCTGATCCGCGCTGTCAAGGCTGCGACCGAAGGCCGCCCACGCCTGATTTGGAACGGGACTGGTGACAATCCCTATCCGCAGTTCCTGGCACAGGCGGATATCCTCGTGGTGACGGCCGATTCCGTCAACATGACGGGTGAAGCCTGCGCCACTGGCAAACCCGTCTACGTGTTTGAACCCGAGGGCGGCAGTGACAAATTCCGGCGGTTTCACGAAGCACTGCGCAGGACTGGGGCAACGCGTCCCTTGCCGGACCGGCCTATGACGCTAGAACACTGGACCTATCAACCGTTGGACTCAGCGGAGACCATTGCTGCTGAAGTTGAGCGGCGTTGGCTCAACCGGCGGGACAATATCGGCTGGTGACGCGGCATTTTACCTGCGAGGATCCGATGGCAACTCTGGAACTGGATAAGCTGAAACAGGCACGGATCGAGACCGCGCCCTATTCCTACACGATCGTTCCTGGGTTCATTCGTCCCGAAACAGTAGCGATGATTAACGCAACTTATCCAAAAATCGATAAGGGTGGTTCCTACCCAGTCGAAAGCCTCGACCAGAGCATGGCAATCAAAGCCGTGATCGATGAACTCGACCAACCCGCGTTCGAAGCGCTCGTTGCAGAAAAATTCCAGGTTGAACTCGCTGGTCGGCCGAAAATGTTTTCGCTGCGTGGCTATACGCGCGCCAAGGACGGTCAAATTCATACTGATTCGCGCGATAAGATCATTACGGTGTTGCTTTATCTGAATGAGAACTGGCAACACTCAGGCGGTCGGCTCCGGCTGCTGAAAAATAGCCATGACGTCGAAGACTATATCGCCGAGGTCCCGCCGGACAATGGCACGCTGCTTGTCTTCAAGCGCTCGGACAACTCCTGGCATGGCCATCACCCGTTCGATGGCCCTCGCAGATCACTGCAGATGAATTGGATGACCAGCGAAGGCTCAAAGGGCTTCCATGCCATTCGGCACAAGCTGTCGGCGGTCGTGAAGAAGATTACGGCGGCCTGAGCATTCATTGGTTGGCAAGAATGCCGACACAGAAACGCGCACCTAGCGTCAACCGGGTGCGCGTATATTATACTAACTATTTCGTCGGGATTAACCGGCGTGGTGGCCAAATTTACGGCTGATGTTGCGCTCCAGATGATCGGTCAGCGTGCCGCCGTTCAATTGTATGTAGCGCTCAATTTCACGCTCGGCTGCCCGCTCACGCGATGCGATCATAGCGGCGTAGATGCGCGCCAGAATGCTCTTGGACTTGGGTGCCGACACTTCAGTGTCGACAAATGAAGAATCGATGGAGGCGTCGAATAAGGTCGCCATGGTGTAGTCTCCTTGCTCAGGATCTGATCTCAACTGTGTGGTCGGTAGCACCTCATGATGGGCACCTTCCCGACACGTCAGAGAATGGCGATTGCTGCAGTTGCGAACAAGTCGAAATGCTGCCCATCTGGCCTGCGGTTAGCGCATGGTCAGCATTGATTTCGCTCCAACAATTGTCACAATGCGCCCAGCGCGTGGGCATCTCATGCGCAATGATGCATGTAGCTTCTAAACCATTTAGGTGCACTGCAATAAAATTCTGAACAGCCCCATCGTGCACACCAAAACAAAAGCGGGGACCCGAGGGCCCCCGCAAAGTTGGAGAGTAGAAATCCAGTGCGTAACGGCAGCTTATGCGGCGACCGTGCCCTCGTGAGCCGGATCGCGCAGCACGTAACCACGCCCCCAAACAGTTTCGATGTAGTGCTTACCACCCGTCGCCGTCTGCAGCTTCTTGCGCAACTTGCAAATGAACACATCGATGATCTTGAGTTCGGGCTCGTCCATGCCGCCATAGAGATGGTTGAGGAACATCTCTTTGGTGAGGGTCGTACCCTTGCGGAGCGAGAGCAGCTCCAGCATCTGATATTCCTTGCCGGTCAAATGCACGCGAGCGCCATGCACTTCCACCGTCTTGGTGTCTAGATTGACGCGCAACTCGCCGGTATCGATCACCGATTGAGCGTGGCCCTTGGACCGGCGGACGATCGCCTGAATGCGAGCGACGAGTTCATCCTTGTGGAATGGCTTCGTCATATAATCGTCGGCACCGAAGCCCAGGCCCCGAACCTTGTCGTCAATTCCAGCCAGACCCGACAGGATGAGTATGGGTGTGGCAACCTTGCTGACGCGCAAAGTCTTCAACACTTCGTAGCCACTCATATCTGGCAGATTGAGGTCCAGCAGAATAATGTCGTAGTCATAGAGCTTGCCAAGGTCGACACCTTCCTCGCCAAGATCAGTTGTGTAAACGTTGAAACCTTCCGACTGAAGCATCAATTCGATGCTTTGTGCCGTGGCACTGTCGTCTTCGATCAGTAGAACTCTCATAAGCCGCCTCTTGTCCCCAGCCTGTAGTTCGGCTGCTGCCCTGGATTTTTGAAGAGCACGCACTGATACTTGAGATAAATCATTGTTAGGGTTTATCGCCAAGTAGTTAACAAACTCTAATCTTGGCTTTAAGAAGTCTGAATTATTTGCGCATTACGAGACGATCGAGCCGGGTTAGGTAGTCAGCCGTAATAACAGGTGCAGCTCACAGTTAAGCTGTGAGCTGCGCCAGAAGCGCAGACCCCAATTGTGCTGATTGTGTTTGATGAACGAGGACACGCAGCTGCCCAAGCTGCGCATCCTTGATACCGGTCAGTGTGCGGCGCCCCAGTTCCGCCCCAATCGATTCCCGTCAGTTAACAAGTTGCCCCACGAATCAATTAACAGAATTCGCACCCTGGCCCTAGCGCGATTGGGAATTTTTTCGAGTTTGCTCAGCTTACGCGGGCAGCTGTTGCAGCTGAGTCGCGTCGTGTCGGCTAGTTGCACCGACAGAGCCGATCCTAAATGGCGACGGGCGCCGCGATGTGGGGGTGGGGATCATAGTCGGTCAATGACACGTCGTTGAATTTGAAGTCGAAGATATTGGCCACTAACGGGTTGAGCCAAAGACGGGGCAACGGTCGTAGCGCCCGCGTGAGTTGCAGATCCGCCTGTTCCAGATGGTTCACGTAAAGATGCGCGTCGCCAAGCGTATGCACGAATTCGCCAGGCTTAAGGCCGGTCACCTGCGCCATCATCAGCGTCAGCAGCGCGTAGCTCGCGATGTTGAACGGCACACCTAGGAAAATGTCCGCCGACCGCTGGTAGAGCTGACAAGAAAGTCTGCCGTCCGCGACATAGAACTGAAACAGACAATGGCAAGGTGCCAGTGCCATTGCCGGCACGTCCGCCGGGTTCCAGGCCGAGACAATCATCCGACGGCTGTCGGGAGTAGCCTTTATCTGATGCAGCACGTCAGAAATCTGATCGATGGTCCGACCATCTGGCGCTGCCCAGCTGCGCCACTGTCGACCGTAGACCGGACCAAGATCACCGCTGGCGTCGGCCCACTCATCCCAGATACGCACGCCATTGGCATTCAGATAGGCGATGTTGGTATCGCCTTTCAGGAACCAGAGCAGTTCATGCACAATCGACTTCACGTGCAGCTTCTTGGTCGTGACCAGCGGAAATCCCTGGGCCAGATCAAATCGCATCTGGTGACCAAATACCGACAACGTCCCGGTGCCAGTGCGGTCTGATTTGCGCACGCCGTGCTGGCGCACACGCCGTATGAGATCGAGATAAGGTTGCATGGCCGGTTAATTACCCCGATTCCACTGCCCTTTAAAGACCAGTGGACCAGACGTCCACTGCGGCGCTCACGTCCAAGGAAATAAGCCGAAACGTGCGCCCACAAACTGGATGCCGTTAAACAGTCCGTGGATCGCAATCGTCGCCCACAGGCTGCCGCTACGCCACAGCACCCAGCACAAGAACAGGCCTACGAAAAATATCTCGGCGAGCCCAAAGATCGAATACTGGATGTGTAGTAGCGTCCAGCTCACGGTCGTAAGCACGCTCGCCCCGATATAGCCAATCGGCGATTTCGCCAGTGCCGATTGCAGGAACCCACGAAATAGCAACTCTTCGGAAAGCGGCGCGCCTACGGCGATGATCAGCGCATAGGCTGGCCACGCATTCGACCTGATCATCGGCATGAACGAGGCGATGTCGTTTCGGACAATCTCGGGTCGCCAAGCGTAAAGAGCCGCCGTATAAACCAGCGATACTGTGCCCACTGCCAGAAACCAGATCACAATATTGCGAACCGACGGATGCGGCGGCTCAAGTGACAGCACAGCAGCACGCGGGCTCCGATACCACCCAGCCAGCCAGATCGCACCGGCAGACATCAATACCTGTGACAGCAGCAGCGGCCCCCAGGCACTCAAAGACGATACGTCCATGCCATCCGACCCGCTCTCCGGGCTACCACCAACTCTCATCAACACAATCGCAATGGCGACCGGAACGCCCAAACTTACCACGACAATCGCCAAGGTCGCGATACACGCCGACAGTGAGTTCCACCGGCTTTCCGCGCGAAAACGCGCGGGCGCGGCAACGACATCCGGCAGCGGCATGAATTCTCCTCGCGATGACCACTTTTGTTTTCAATAGCTACGGCTTATATACGTATTG
>JANNRP010000195.1:0-13996 GCA_031401535.1 Hyphomicrobiaceae bacterium
CAGCGCATCCAGAAACGTGCGGCGCACGCGGTCATTGGCGCCGGCCCCCAGGTTCTGTCCGAGCACTGGGCCAACCGAGCCCGCCAGCGCGTAAATCGCGCCGAAGGCCACCGGCATGATGCGGCCGATAATGGCCCAGCCGGCCACCGCATCATCGCCGTAGGGCGCAATCGCGTACGTGACATAGGCGTTGCTGACAGGCGTCGCGATGTTGCCGACGACCGCTGGCACCGCGATGGCCGCGATCGCGCGGCCGTCGGAGACGAGTGTCGACCATTCTGGCTTCGTCATCAGGTCATGCACGCGGACCACGCCGTAGAGGCCGAAGCCCACAATGGCGAAGCGAGCGAGCACGGACGCCCACGCTGCGCCGTGGATGCCCATGCCGAAGCCGAAAATGAAGATCGGGTCGAGAATGATATTGACGACCGCGCCTGCCAACGTCACGTACATCGCGCGCTGGGCGTCGCCGACCGAACGCAGCACGGCGCTGGACGCCATGCCGAACGCCAACGGCGGCAGGGCCGGCACCAGAATGTGCAGGTAGTCGGCGGCAAGGCTGTGGGTGCGCCCCGCCGCGCCCAGTATGGACAACAGCGACGGTATCATCAGCCAGAGGACGAAGGCCAGGACGGCGCTGATCGCCGCAGTCGCCAGATGGGTGTTGGTCGAGAGGCGGCGTGCGCGCGGGCGGTCATTGGCACCCAAAGCTGGCGACACCAGTGAAGTCACGGCAATGGCGAGGCCGATTCCGATCGAGGTGGCGAAGAACAGGATCGAACTGGCATAGCCGACGGCGGCCACGATCTCGACGTCGTTCAATCGGCTGAGGAACAGGATGTTGGCAAGATCGCCGATGAAGATCGCCATCAGACCAACGGCGCTGGTGCTGGTCATGATCAGCAGATGGCGCATGATCGAGCCGGTAACAAATTTCGGGCCGGGCGCGTCAGCAACGGCGGCGGCAACGATTGGCCGCTCACTGCCCAACGGAGGTTCTGTCGACATCGGCTATACCCGCCGCCGGGATTTGATCGCCGCCGCCAAGGTGCCTTCGTCCAGATAATCGAGTTCACCCCCGACGGGCACGCCCTGTGCCAGCCGTGACACGGCGAGGCCGCCGGCGGTTGCTGTTTCCAGTTGCTCGGTGACGTAGTGCGCGGTTGATTGCCCCTCGACGGTGGCGTTCAGCGCCAGCAGTACCTCGCGCACGTCGCCCGATGCCACCCGGTCGACGAGGCTCGCGATATTCAGTCGCTCCGGACCGATGCCATCGAGCGGCGACAGGTGTCCGCCCAACACATGGTAGCGGGCGTTGACCACGCCAGCCCGTTCCAGCGCCCACAGGTCGCCGATTTCTTCGACCACGACGATCAGCGTCTGATCGCGGCGCGGGTCTTCGCAGATCATGCATGGGGATACGGTATCGATGTTGCCGCAAACCGCGCATTCGGTGAGCTTATCGGCCGCCGCGTTCAATGCTTGCGCCAATGGCACGAGCAAGTCCTGTCGGCGTTTCAATAAGGCGAGCGCGGCTTTCCTACCCGATCGGGGTCCGAGGCCCGGCAGGCGCGATAGCAATTGGATCAGGCGCTCGATCTCAGGCCCGGCAATCTTCTTGGTCATTTCGCAGTGAGCCGATCAACATCAAAACAGTTTCAAGCCCGGCGGCAACGGCAGACCGCCGGTCACCGCCTGCATCTTTTCCTGCATGGCAGCCTCGACTTTGGTCTTGGCATCCTGCATGGCGGCCAGCACCAGATCTTCGACGATCTCGACTTCGTCGGGCTTCATCAGCGACGGATCGATCTTGATGCGCTTGAGGCTGGCCTTGCCATCGAGCGTGACCTGCACCAGGCCGCCGCCCGACTGACCGCCGATCTCGAGCGCTGCCAACTCATCCTGCATGGCCTGCATCCGGGACTGAACCTGCCCCAGCTGCTTCATCATGCTCATGATGTCTTTCATATCGTGCTTCTCCTACGCGTATGGCGGCTGCGTGCTGTCAAATCTCCCGTCCGAACTCTTGACGGGACTGGTGCTTACCCCGTCGCGCTGTCGTCGCTGCGGTCTTGGCTCAGCGTCAATGGCCGGACACCGCTGACCTCAGCCTCGGGGAATGCGGCAAGAATGGCCGCGACCGATGGCCGTGCTTTGACGCCAGCCAGGGTTTTTGCCTCCTCGGTACGGCGCGTTTCACCGAGCGTTGCCTCACCCGTTCCACGTCCGACGACGACGACCCAACGGCGGGACGTCCACTTCGATAATTTGTCGCCCAGTTCACCGGCAAGCCCGGCCGGTGCCCCATCGAGCAGGCGGAGTTCAATTTGGCCCGGCTCGAACTTGAGCAAGCTGACGTGCTCTTCCAAATGCACGCGGAGTTTGGCATCGCGCTTGCCGCCGATGAATGCAACGACATCCTGAAACGAGCGCAGGTCGACCTGAGGTGAAGCCGCACTATCGTCGGCGGCGGTCGGCGCGACGGTCGTCTGGTTCAGCGGTGCGCGGTGTTCGGTCGCTGGTGGTGCGTCGGTGGTGCGCGGCACCTGAGAGCGGCGCTGCGTTGCGCCGCCACCCAGCGTGCGGATGATATCGTCCGGCGTCGGCAAGTCGCTGGTGTGAGCGATACGGATCAGGACCATTTCGGCGGCTGTCAACGGACTGGGCGCCCGTCCAGCCTCTTCAATGCCCTTCAGCAACATTTGCCAGCAGCGCGACAGCAGCGGCAGTGACAAACCGCGCGCAAGATCAATGGCGCGGCGCTGCTCTTCTGCCGACAGCGCCTCGCCGGCTGCGGTCTCGCCCGCCGCTTTGACCCGCGTGGTGACGTGCACGGCATCGGCAAGGTCCGCCAGAATCTGGATTGGCTCGGCGCCGTCGCGATGCAGCGACGCGAATTGTGCCAGCGTCGCTGGTGTATCGCCGCCGAGCAAGGCCTGCAGCATATCGAAGATGCGCCCGCGGTCGGCAAGCCCCAGCATGGCGCGAACCGACGCCGCAGTGACTGTACCGGCACCCATCGCGATGGCCTGATCGAGGATCGACAGTCCATCGCGCACGGAACCTTCGGCCGCGCGTGCGATCAGCAGCAGCGCCTCGGTTTCAGCGGTCGCGCCTTCCGCCTTGGTGATGCGATCGAAGTGAGCGGACAACTCGGGTACGTCGACCCGCCGCAGATCAAAGCGCTGGCACCGTGACAGCACGGTGACCGGCACTTTGCGAATTTCCGTCGTTGCGAAGATGAATTTAACGTGCTCGGGCGGCTCTTCCAGCGTTTTCAGGAGCGCATTGAATGCACCTTTCGACAGCATGTGGACTTCGTCGATGATGAACACCTTCATGCGTGCGAGCAGCGGCTTGTAGCGCACGCTCTCGATGATCTCGCGCATGTTGTCGATGCCGGTATTGGAGGCGGCGTCCATCTCGAGCACGTCGGGGTGGCGGCTCGCGATGATCTCCGCGCAATGCACACCATAGTCATCGAGTTCGACGGTCGGGCGATCGGCGACGCCCGGTTTCGAATAGTTGAGGGCGCGCGCCAGAATTCGCGCCGTGGTGGTCTTGCCGACGCCGCGCACGCCGGTCAGCATATAGCCTTGCGCGATGCGGTCGGTGGCGAACGCATTCTTCAACGTTGTCACCATGGCCTGCTGGCCAATCAGGTCCTTGAACGTCTCGGGTCGGTACTTGCGCGCCAGAACAACGTACGGTTTCGCCACAGGTGCGATGGCAGCGGGCTCGGTATCGGGTGTTTTTCTAGGCGCCATCGGACCCGACCAATCGTAGCATCGCAAGACCACCACGGGTCAGCCCCAGCCGAACTGGGTGCGGTGCAGTGCCGACGATACGGCGACATGCAAGTAGGAAGCTGACCAACGACCCATATCCGATTCGTTAGGGCTGCTACCTTCCGGTCCTGACCCGGTTGGCGAGGGACACGTCCGCAGCCAACTTCCCGATCGGTATATGGCGGGGAATGCAGGGAGAGGCAAGTGCGGGATCGTCAGCGATTGAAAATCGTCACCAGTGGATCAAGGCGCGACTGCCAGCCACTGCGTTCGAGTTCGGGCACGTCATGGTCCGCGACCGGCACACCCAAACAGAAATAGCCGATCAGCGCCCAATGTGCGGGCACATCGAGTGCGGCGGTTACGGCTACAGGGTCAAGGATTGAAATCCACCCCAGTCCTAGCCCTTCCGCGCGTGCCAGCAACCACAGCGTGTGAATGGCGCAAACGACGGAATAATCCAGTGTCTGGGGCATGGTCGCGCGACCAAGACCGTGCCCTTCGATAACCGCGTGATCGCTAAAGACCGCCAAGTGAACCGGCGCGTCGTCGAGGCCTGCCAATTTGAGAGACGTATAAAGCTCTCGTCGCTCGTCCGGCTGTGCGGTCGCTGCCGCTGCATTCGACGCAACAAATGACGCGCGTACGACGGCCCGTCTGACCGGATCGTCAACCAGCACAAAGCGCCACGGCTGCGCATTGCCAACACTGGGCGCCAGTTGAGCAACGCGCAACAGCTCGAGTACGAGGGGGCGAGCGATTGGGGTCGCCGCAAACCGCCGCACGTCCCGGCGCCATGTAAGAAGGGAGCGCAGTGCGGCGCGATGCTCCGTCCATTCGACGGAATCGGGCTGTGGCACGGGGGCTGGTTTCTGTTCCATCACACCGCCATAGTGGAAGCGGGAGCTTGAGACAAATGCCGGTATCAGGTCGGCAATCGCGCATGTTGCGAGCGACGGGCGGCTGTGCTCAATACGCGGCAGTCCTGAGGAGGCAATCCAATGATACCAACACTGCGCACAACAACCACGCTCGATCGCTTAGGGTTGAAACGCAGTGACGACGCATTCCTGGAGGCCTTGCGCGGGTCACCGGACGCGCGCTTCCTCGTCTTGGCGGATACCAAACCCGTTATTCGCTCGAACGATGCGAAGACCGAGGCGGCAATTCGCTGGTTCTCCAATGCGGAGCTGAAAGGGCTGGCTTTGCCAACCAGCGACGCCCTGTTTCTCGGTGTCGACCGTGCGACCGGCGTGGGCCATTTTGCAATCGCCGTCAGCGAACACCGGGCCAAGGGTGCGCCGGGTGGCTCCGAAATGATGCGCCCGATCGTCGACTTGCGGACGCTCGCCATGCAAGGCGTGATGAGCGCGGATGACGTGTCGCTGATCGGACAGGCGAAATCGCTTACTCACTGGCATGAAAGCACGCACTGCTGCGGCCGTTGCGGTGGCACGACAATGGTCAAGGATGGCGGCTGGAAGCGCAAGTGCTGGGCCTGCGGGCAAGAACATTTTCCACGCACCGATCCGGTGGTGATCATGCTGGTGACCGACGGAGACCGCTGTTTGCTTGGCCACGAGGGTCGTTTCCAGAAGGAACCGCGGATGTATTCGACGCTGGCTGGCTTCATCGAACCCGGCGAGGATCTTGAACACGCCGTGCGTCGCGAGATCTTCGAGGAAGCCGGCATCGATGTCGGCGAAGTGCGGTATCACTCGTGCCAGCCGTGGCCGTTCCCGCATTCTCTGATGCTGGGTGCGCTGGCGATGGCCAACAACACAGATATAAACATCGATCCCAACGAGATCGAAGAAGCACGCTGGTTCACCAAGGCGGAAGCGCTGGCGATGCTGGAAAAACGTCATCCAGAGAACTTCTGGGTGCCGGGTCAGCAGGCGATCGCGCGCGGGCTGATCCAGGCCTTCGTGAACGGCTGGTGGCGCTGACATTTCAGGTCACAGGTCGTTGACCGATGAATTGTTGCAAACATGCGACAACGTCGGTATAAGGCTGTCAAACCCCTTAATTCATTGGAAAAAGGGCTGCTGTTGGGAAACCAGCGGGGCCGCAGGAGATGTCACATGAGCGATCGCAAGCCGCTGATGCCGAAGGCGACAGCCGTCTGGCTGGTGGAGAACACGTCGTTGGCGTTTGACCAAATAGCCGAATTTTGCGGCATGCATCTGCTTGAGGTGAAGGGTATCGCCGACGGCGACGTGGCGGCCGGCATCAAGGGCATGGATCCGATCGCCTCGGGTCAGTTGACCCGCGAGGAAATCAAGCGCGCCGAGTTGAACGATAAGGTTCACCTGCGGCTAGCCGCCTCGAAGGTCGAAGTGCCGCCGGTCAAGACCAAGCGTGGCCCGAAGTATACGCCCGTATCACGCCGCCATGACCGGCCAAACGCTGTGTTGTGGTTGCTGCGCAATCATCCCGAATTGAAGGACAGCCAGTTGATGCGGCTTGTTGGCACGACCAAGCCGACGATCGCGCAGATTCGTGGACGGACGCACTGGAACTCACCGAACCTGACACCGCAAGACCCGGTAGCGATGGGGCTCTGCTCGCAGGTGGATCTCGATGCGGAAGTCAACAAGGCGGCGGCGCGCATCGCCAAGGAACGGCGTGAGGCTGGCATTCCCGATCCGGAGCGCGGCGGCACGCTGCTGCCAACGGCTGCGACGACTGGCTTCAGTCCGAGCGCGTCAATTGTGCAGCCGAAGGAACGGGAAGCACCCAAGGCCGAGACGGAGGCCGAAGAGCAGGCCCGCGTGCTGGCTAAGCTCAAGGGTATGTCTGGGCCAGAGAAGGCGGCCGAGGATGGCGAAGGATAGGCGCACTATCCTTCGCCATTTGGCGGAAATTGATACCAGTCGGCCTGTAAGCCGGGTTCTGTCAGGAGACTTGGCCCTTGCGGGCGTCGTCTCCGCGACGGCCATTCGTCTGGATCGCGCATTGCTGCGGACCTCGAGCAACCAACCCGGGTGGCGGGCCTGGATACGAGCCTGATGCCGGGATTACTCCCGCATCCGGCCACCCCTATTTGGTCTTGCTCCCGGCGGGGTTTGCCTGGACCGGCGCTGTTACCAGAGCCGCGGTGCGCTCTTACCGCACCATTTCACCCTTACCGGCTCAGCGCCTTGCGGCACCTGCCGGCGGTTTCATTTCTGTGGCACTTTCCCTGAGGTCGCCCTCGGCGGCCGTTAGCCGCCACCGTACATCCATGGAGCCCGGACTTTCCTCCACCCGCGCGCGAGCCCCGAAAGGCAGACACACGGGCAGCGACCGCCCGGCCGACTGGTGTCGCAGTCATTGGGGTTTGCCCGGCCCGGGTCAAGTGAATTACGCGGAGACGGTTGCGAGCAGCGCCATGCTGGTGCTGCTAACGCTATGAAACGCCGCCTTTTTCAACTGCCAAACCGCCGAATCAGGAGTAGCCTGATCGGCAGAGGTGCGTGATTGACGATAGTTCGATGACTCCGACCAAAGAGGATCACCGGATGGCCGATACAGATTTCAAACGCTTATGCCGTGGATTCAGCCTGACAACCGCTGAAATTGTCTACCGCCTGCCCGATCATCCGTCTCTGCTGCAGACCTATGTTTGGCAGGACTACGATTTGCATCCACGGTTTCCTAAGCTGCAAGGCTTTCTGGAATTCTGGATGCAAAATCTGGAAGGGCGCCTGCACAAAGTGCTGGTGGCGCATCAGCAACTCATTCGACCCAGCGAGCTGCGCCTCATCGACCACGAGTTCAAGCTGAACTGATCCAGCCTCGTTGAGTTGGGGGCGGGGCTCAGCTGACAGACGCGGTGTGTCCGCTAGCCGTTGACGAAGTCCTCCCGCCGGTAACCCTGCAGGTACAGCAGGCTGGTCAAGTCGCCATGGACGATCGAGGCAGCAGCTTCGGCCGCAACCACCGGCTTCGCATGATAGGCAACGCCAAGGCCAGCTGCACCGATCATGGCGAGGTCGTTAGCGCCGTCGCCGACCGCCAGCGTGGCCGCGATGGCAAGGCCGCGCTCGGTCGACAACCGGTGCAGCGTTGCGCGTTTCGCTTCCCGGCCGAGGATGGCGCCTTGGACGCGGCCCGTCAGCCGGCCACCGTCGAAGTCGAGCGTATTGGCGTGATTTTCGTCAAACCCAACGCGGGCGGCAACGAGCGCCGTAAAGAACGTGAAGCCACCCGAGACCAGTGCCGTATGGGCACCATGTGCCCGCATCGTCGCAACAAGCGTGCGGGCGCCTGCCATCAAAGTGATGCGTTCGTCATGGACCCGGCTAAGGTCGGCGGTCGTCAAACCGGACAGCAGGGCGAGGCGCTCGCGCAAGGCGCTCTCGAATTCGAGTTCGCCACGCATCGCGCGTTCGGTGATCGCCGAGATTTGCGCCTTGAGGCCAAGCGCATCGGCCATTTCGTCAATGCATTCCTGATTGATGATCGTTGAATCCATATCGGCTATCAGCAGCTTCTTGCGACGGGTGGCGATATCATCGGCGACGATGTTGACGTCGAGCGTGATGCCGTTGAGCGCGGTGGCGATCTGGTCGCGCAAGCCCATGATGTGTGACACCGGTGCATCAGACACGAAGCGTGCCGACCACGCTTCCATCGGGCTCAGCCACTGAAAATCGATCCGGTCCGTATCAGGAATCGCCTGCCATGCCCGCTCGACGGCAAAATCGCTCAGCGCCGGTTTGGTGGGTGAACTGGTGAGAACAAGCGCATAACTGTGCTTCATCACGTGTGGTCTTTATCCTGCGAAATGGTTGTCGGGAACATCAGGAACGGTCAAAACACCAATCAAATGCCACACCAACAGAATTCTATCCGGGCCGTACTTATCGCTGGACCAACCGCCAGCGGCAAGTCGGCATTGGCGCTCAATCTGGCTCAGCGAATAGGTCTGGCCTGGCTGATCAACGCCGACAGCATGCAAGTTTATCGCAATTTGCGCGTGCTGACGGCGCGGCCGACGCAAGCCGAGGAAATGCTTGTGCCGCACCGGCTGTTCGGAACGGTCGCTGGCACCGATCCCTATTCGGCGGCGCGCTTTATCGACGACGTGCGCCAGGTTATGAGTGATGCCGCTTCGGTCGGTGCACTTCCAATTGTCGTTGGCGGCACCGGCCTTTATTTCAAAGCTCTGTTGGAGGGTTTGTCGCCGATCCCGACTGTGCCCTACGACCTCCGTGCCCACTGGCGGGCCGAGGCGCATCGCATCGGGGCTGGAGCGTTGCACCGGATGCTGCGCGATCGCGATCCGATCATGGCGGCACGGTTGGCTGCGACCGATACCCAGCGGATCACGCGGGCACTCGAGGTCGTCGACGCGACCGGACGTTCGCTCAGTGCTTGGCAGAGTGAGCAGGGCCAACCGGTCGTGCCAGAGGCGGACACGATACGCATCGTCTTGGCGCCAGAGCGTGCAGCGCTCGTGCAGCGCTGCGATGCACGCTTCGACCACATGCTGAACTCCGGCGCGCTTGAGGAAGTGGCAGCGTTACGTGATGCCCGGATGCCGCCCGATCTACCTATCATGCGGGCGCTTGGTGTGCGCCCTCTCGTGGACCATATCGAGGGTCGGATCGGCCTCGATGAAGCGGGTCGACTGGCAAAGCTTGAAACCCGACAATTTGCCAAGCGACAGATGACTTGGCTCAATCGCAAAATGATTGCGTGGAATTGGATTAAAACGCATGAAATAGAAGATATTTTAGCAAAAATTGTAATAAACGTAAAGCTATCATGATTGACCTCGTGACGGAGCATCGCTACCACAGTGCTCTTCTGTTTGCTCGCTATAGAAGGATGTCGTGACCATGACACGGATGATGACCGGTGCCGAAATGGTGATCAAGGCGCTGCAGGATCAGGGCGTCGACGTCATCTTCGGTTATCCAGGCGGCGCGGTGCTGCCGATTTACGATGAAATTTTCCAACAGGAGAAGGTCAAGCACATCCTGGTACGGCAGGAGGGGGGCGCGGTCCATGCCGCGGAGGGGTATGCGCGTTCAACAGGAAAAGTCGGCGTCGTGCTTGTCACCTCGGGACCGGGTGCCACGAACGCCGTCACCGGTCTCACCGATGCGTTGATGGATTCCATCCCTGTTGTTTGTTTCACAGGCCAGGTGCCGACGCACCTGATCGGCTCGGACGCTTTCCAGGAATGCGATACGGTCGGCATTACGCGGTCCTGCACCAAGCACAACTGGCTGGTGAAGAACGTCAACGATCTGTCGCGCGTCATCCATGAGGCGTTCTACGTCGCCAAGAGTGGCCGTCCAGGCCCCGTCGTCATCGACATTCCGAAGGACGTGCAGTTCGCCAGCGGCAATTATACCGGGCCATCGGGCGTCGCACACAAAACCTACAAGCCGGTGCTGAAGCCGGCTCCGGACGGCATCGACAAGGCGATTGAGTTGATGGCAACGGCGAAAAAGCCGCTGTTCTACACCGGCGGCGGTGTCATCAATGCGGGTCCGAAGGCCAGCCAATTGTTGCGCGAACTGGTGCGGCTCACCGGATTCCCGATCACGTCTACCTTGATGGGGCTCGGCGCCTATCCGGCTGCCGATAAGCAGTGGCTCGGCATGCTTGGCATGCACGGCACGTACGAGGCCAATTGGGCGATGCACGACTGCGACGTGATGATCAACGTCGGCGCGCGGTTCGACGATCGCATCACGGGGCGGCTCAATGCGTTTGCGCCCAATTCGAAGAAAATCCACATCGACATCGATCCATCGTCGATCAACAAGAATGTCCGCGTCGACGTTCCGATCATTGGGGATGCGGCGTACGTGCTCGAGGCGCTGATCAAGGCCTGGAAGGCACGCGCACCGCAGACCGACAAGGCAGCGCACAAGGGGTGGTGGAAGCAGGTTGACGTTTGGCGTGCAAAGAAGTCGCTATCCTATAAAAACAGCAGCGACGTGATCATGCCGCAGTATGCGGTGCAGCGTCTCTATGAGCTGACCAAGGACCGCGACACCTACATCACGACCGAGGTTGGCCAGCACCAGATGTGGGCGGCCCAGTTCTACCACTTCGAAGAACCGAACCGCTGGATGACGTCGGGCGGGCTCGGCACCATGGGCTACGGTCTGCCGGCGGCGATCGGCGCGCAGATCGCGCATCCAAAGTCACTGGTGATCGATATCGCCGGCGATGCCTCGATCCTGATGAATATCCAGGAGATGTCGACGGCGATCCAGTATCGGTTGCCGGTCAAGATCTTCATCTTGAACAACCAGTACATGGGCATGGTGCGCCAGTGGCAACAGTTGCTGCACGGCAACAGGTATTCCGAGAGCTACACCGAATCGCTGCCCGATTTCGTCAAGCTTGCCGAGGCCTACGGTGGCGTTGGCATGCGCTGCGATAATCCGGCCGATCTCGATGATGCGATCCTGGAAATGATCGACGTCAAAGCGCCGGTGATCTTCGACTGCCGCGTGTCGAGCCTCGCCAATTGCTTCCCCATGATCCCGTCGGGCAAGGCGCACAACGAGATGATCCTCGGCGAAGACACGACCGACGAAAACATCGGGCGCGTCATCAGCCGCGAGGGCAAGGCGCTGGTGTAGGGGTGTGGGTTTGATCGCGTAGGTAGGGTTGGCGCGGCGCGGTGGCCGCTTCCACTGCCCGCGAACCGTTGGGTTACGGGTGAAGAGGCGCTACCCCAACCTACGAAGACACGGCTGATTTGGTATCGAAGTGTTGGCTGCTTGATCAAAAGGCCTGAGACCAGATTGCACTCAATTTTGGATTGAAAACCATGCGCCTCGTCATCGGCAACAAAGTTTACTCGTCCTGGTCGTTGCGGCCTTGGATCGTGATGACGGCGTTTGGCGTGCCCTTCGAGGAAACGCTGGTACAATTGCGGGCGGGCGACACGCGCGATCGGATCATGGCGCATTCGCCATCGGGCAAGGTGCCAGCGCTCATCGATGGCGATGCGCTCGTGTGGGACAGTCTCGCCATCATGGAGTACCTGGCCGATCGCTTTCCGCAGCACGCGATCTGGCCCAAAGACCGCATCGCCCGCGCCCATGCGCGCTGCGTGTCAGCCGAAATGCATTCGGGTTTCCAATCGCTGCGGGGCGCCTGCGCGATGGAGGTGACGAAGAAGTTCGCGGCCAAGGATCGTGGCGCCGCCGTTGCTGCCGATGTCGCTCGTATCGGCGCGATCTTTGGTGAAGCACGCACTAAGTTCGGTGGCGCGGGGCCATTTCTGTACGGTGCGTTTTCGGCCGCCGATGGTATGTATGCGCCGGTGTGCACGCGGATACGGACCTATGGCATCGCTGTTGATCCGGTCGCCCAGGCTTACGTCGATGCGGTACTCGCGCACCCAGCCTACCAGGCATGGCTCGCGCAAGCCGTTGCCGAACCGTGGGTGTTGGCCGACAACGGCAACGACGCCGAAACCCTGATCCAAGATCTGCGTTCAAAGAAGGCTTGAGAGCACCATGCCCCAGACCCAGAAACAGTCGCACTATTCGGACCCGCCAGCCAACGTCGAGACCGTGCAGCGGACATTGTCGGTGCTCGTCGATAACGAGCCGGGTATTCTCGCCCGGGTCGTCAATCTGTTCACGGCACGTGGCTACAATATCGACTCGCTCACCGTGACCGAAACCGAGCACGAAAAGCACCTGTCGCGCATCACTCTGATCACCCGCGGAACGCCCGCCACGATCGACCAGATCAAGCACCAGCTTGAGCGCATGGTGCTCGTCCATCGCGTCGTCGATCTGACGCTGCTCGGTGATCCGCTGGAACGCGAATTGGCCTTGATCAAGGTGTCGGGCAAAGGCAACGACCGTATCGAAGCGTTGCGGTTGGCTGAAATTTTCCGCGCCAACGTCATCGATGCGTCGACGGGTCATTTTGTGTTTGAGCTGACCGGAAAGACCAGCAAGATCGAGCAGTTTATTTCGATCATGACCGGGCTGGGGCTGGTGGAGGTATCGCGTACCGGCATCGCCGCCATGGGCCGCGGAGCGCAAGCCATGTGAGTGGGGCGCTCGGTGCGAATCTGTCGCAAAGTCGGAAGAGTGGTGCGGACTTGCCACGGCCCTATGGGTTACAAAGCTATTTGTACTGGTGTCAATTTCACGCTTCCGACTTAGGAAGGATGTTTGTTATGCGCACGGCCTTGGCCTTTGGTTTCGCTCGCGCTGCTGTGCTCGGCGCGGCGTTGTTGCTGCCAGGTGCAGCCGCATTGCGGGCTGCTCCAATCGACGATCTCGTAGGGCGTTGGTCTGGCTGGGGTTCGGTGACCATGGCGAATGGCTCTTCGGAACAGGTAAAGTGTGTTGCCACCTATTTCGTCGAAGCGGGTGGAACGTCAGTCAAGCAGAATCTGCGTTGCGCCTCGACGAGCTACAAGATCGACGCGTCGGCAAAGCTATCCAACGCCAACGGTCAGTTGACCGGCGAATGGGAAGAAAAGACCTACTCGGCAGTAGGTTCGGTGGCCGGACGGATGAACGGCACCGGGTTCAATTTGTCGATTCAGGGGCCTGCGTTCTCGGCAGCGATGGCCGTCACGACGACCAATTGCAAGCAGACGATCGGCATCACACCCACGGGCTTTGATATTTCCCGGATTGCGATCAGCCTGGGCAAGTGCTGACGACTACGGGGACTCCGAGTGTGGCAGAATGGCCTCGCGATCAGGCCATATCCAACCTGTCCAGCATTGCGGGCTCGGTTTTTTTGCGTCAGTGCGATCGCCAATCGTCCGCACAAGTGTTTCTTCAAATCTGCAGAGACGTGGCCGACGAACCACAGCTTGCTCAAAATCTAGGCTGATGCCTGCCCCGGAACGGTCGCGGCGATTGCAACTATGTCAATTGTGCGGCTACGTTAATAATCAGTAAACAAAGGCGGCAAGGTGCGATCAAGCGCTAATCCGTCGTGGGGCGTACCAAGCGACAGGGGTCGAAATGTCGAAGTCACAGTCAAAGTTGCGCGCGGTGCTGATGGGCACGGTGGCGGCTATCGGGGTTTTGGCCGTCGGGGCGTCATCCGCGATCGCTGGCGGGTTCGCAATCCGCGAACAGTCGACTGAAAGTCAAGGAGCATCGTTCGCCGGTAACGCTGCCGGCACCGGGCTTGGCGCCATGTTCTGGAATCCAGCCGCCGCCGCCAACAAGACCGGCCCCGGCATCAACATGGAATCCAACTACGCG
>JANNRP010000196.1:0-2349 GCA_031401535.1 Hyphomicrobiaceae bacterium
CATAACCCAGGCGTTGAATGGGCTCAATGAGGGCCCCGTTTGACGGATAAAGTCGTGCAGGTGGTCCTTGACGAACTGGGCGCTTGCCAGCACCACACCGCCAAGGCAGCGACCTTGCCCATCGATGTGTTTCGTTGCCGAGTAGATCACCACGTCGGCGCCAAGTTGGAGTGGTTTTTGCAGCATTGGTGTCGCAAACACATTGTCGACCATGACGATGGCGCCGCGCTCATGGGCAATCTTTGCGACGCCTGCAATGTCGACCAGTTCTAACGTCGGGTTGGCTGGTGTTTCGAAGAAAAATGCCCGGGTGTTGGGCCGTGCCGCCTCCCGCCATTTGTTGAGGTCGCGGCCGTCGACCAGCGTCGACGTGATGCCGAATCGCGGGCAGAGGTCCTCCACGACATAGCGGCAGGAGCCGAACATGGCCCGGGCCGCCACAATGTGATCGCCGGCGCGCAGGTAACCGAGGATCGTGGCGGTGACGGCCGCCATGCCGGTTGCCGTTGCGCGCGCTTCTTCGGCGCCTTCGAGTAGCCGCATACGCTCCTCGAACATGGCGACGGTCGGGTTGCCGAAGCGGCTGTATTGGAAGCCTGGATCTTCGTTTTTGAACCGCGCCTCGGCTTGTTCGGCGCTGTCATAGACGAAGCCTTGGGTCAGAAATAATGCCTCTGATGTTTCCCCGAACTGCGAGCGTAAGGTGCCGCCGTGCACCAGTTGAGTTTCGGGTTGCCATTCGGAGGCCGCATCGCCAGAGGTATTAAAGCTTTCAAAAAGGGTCTTGGACATATCCTGCTCTCCTGATGCGGTGTACCTCTGGAACAAGAGGACGACCGGCTGAAAAGCCGACCAAACCGCGGTTGGAGGCAAAGGCAGTGAGCTGCCTTCAGTCCGCCTGCGGCCCTTTAGCAAGTTGTTTAACGTGGCTGCAAGCCGGCCGGCCAAATCACCACGGGCCGCTTTCACGACCGAGTGACTAGGCGTAACTGGCCCTCGCGTTTTGGTCAACCGGGGCGTTTATTGAATTGGACTGGCCCTTCTGGTCAGCCATCATGCGAGGCGAGCGATGACAACAGCGGCTTCGTTTTTTGATCTGGAGCCCTTCGACCAGTTTGAGCGGGTCGTCGATGCGGGCGTGTTCACGCCGATTGATCGCAGATCAATTGTTGGGCTGTCGGACGTCGTTGATTCAACCGGCGCCGTCGCCGATGGCCGTTACAAGGCGGTCAACATGGCAGGTGCAGCCGTCACCGAGCAGCTTGGGGCCGTGCGCCGGCCATGGGATGTCAAGGGCGAAAGCGATCGCATCTACCTGCAGGGTGAGGCCGATATCGCACCTGTGACAGACCACCACGCGGAGGCTGCCGAATGACGGCCTCGGCGCTCTACGTTGGCGATGTGATGCACAAGCGAATGAAGCCGCATGTCCATCAACTCGACTATCGCACCTTTATGATGCTCCTTGATCTTGATGAGCTGCCGGTTCTTCACAAGCGCCTGCGCCTGTTCTCGGTTGACCGGTTCAACCTGTTCTCATTCCACGGCAAGGACCGCGGCGATGGCTCGGCGACACCTCTCAAGATGCAGGTCGAACAGAAGATGCGGCAGGCCGGCATCACACCCGATGGCGGTGCCATCCGCGTCCTGACCATGCCGCGCCTGCTGGGCTGGGCCTTCAACCCGGTCAGCGTCTTTCTCTGCTACCGGCTGGATGGCGCTATCGCTGCCATCCTCTGGGAGGTCGACAATACCTTCGGCCAGCGTCACGGCTACCTGCTGCCTGCAACAGCCAGTCCCGAGGGCGTGGTCCGTCAAAGCTGCGACAAGAGCTTCTACGTCTCTCCCTTCATCGCAATGGACATGCATTACGAATTCCGCCTGAAATTGCCGGCCGACCGCTTTGCCATGACCATCGGCGTCCATGACGCAGAAGGGTTGTTGTTGACGGCTCGGCAAAGCGCCGGGCGACGTGATCTCACCGACCTTGCCCTTTTGCGCGCGTTCTGCGCCGTGCCGCTGAACACGATCAAAGTGGTCGCCGGCATCCATTGGGAAGCCCTGAAACTCTGGCTGAAAGGCGTCAGGCTCGTCAAGCGACCTCCGCCTCCAGCCCACCCGGTGTCGTATTCCCGTCACCCGGAAACCACAGCGAAAACGGCAGGCACTACACATGGGTCGATTTGAGCGTCCGGTACCATCGACTGCGGCAGGCAATGGCGGAATGCGGTTCCTGGACCGTATCTGGGGCCTGCTGCCGGACAAGCTGTTCGCAAATCTGGAACGCGGCAGTCTGACGGTCATCCTGCCGAACGGGCGTACCATGCAGCATACGGGCAAGCTCCCCGG
>JANNRP010000197.1:0-1917 GCA_031401535.1 Hyphomicrobiaceae bacterium
ATATCTGCGACGTTGGCGATGGGTTCGAGTCGACCTACGCGATGGCATACCTGCTGGCGCAGGAGCGTTTGGAGTTCAAGAACGTTCCACAACTGCCTCATGGCGACATTCTCATCATGGGCGGCGACCAGTGCTATCCGCAGGCAACACGCGAGGAATATCGCAAGCGACTGCAACTGCCCTACGGTATGGCACTCAGCGAAACCGGCCCAAAACGCAAGTTGTTCGCGATCCCTGGCAACCATGACTGGTATGACGGTCTGCAAGCCTTCGACAGTCTGTTCTGCTCATCTCGCGACAAGTCATCCGAGACCAAGGGCAACCTCATCGGCGGATGGCAGTGCCAGCAACATCGCAGTTATTGGGCATTGCGCCTGCCGCACAAATGGTGGATCTGGGGCGCCGACATCCAATTTTCGAAGTATCTGGATGCGAGCCAGGTGAACTATTTCTCGGCCGTGGCCGCCGAGATGGGGCCTGACGACAAGATCATCATTTGCATGGCCGAACCATCCTGGATGCTGGCCGACTTCCAAGGTCTCGATGAGGAAGAAAACTTCTTCAAAATCACGGCGATCGCGCGTGAACGCGGTGCCAAAGTGTGCGCCGTCCTGGCTGGCGACTGGCACCACTATAACCGCTATTCGTCAGCTGAACTTGGCGTACACTTCTTCACCGCCGGCGGTGGTGGCTCATTCCTGCATCCGACGCACGTTTTGAAGAATGAGATCTCGGTGCGGTGGCCAGAGGCTGAAACGGTTGTTGTCGCAAGCGATGAGCGCGGCGTCACCACGATGAAATCAGATTGGCATGCACAGAAGTACGATGTCCGGCTGAAACGCCAAAGCACCGAAGGCAGCGTCGTGGGTGTGTTGAGCGTCACGTTATTGCACCTGCCAGGCCAATCGACAAAGCCAGCGCCAAGCCACAGTTGCCACCGCGCGCCTCGAAGGTCTACCCCAAGCGTTCGACCAGTCTGCTGCTGAGCTTTCGCAATCTCCTGTTCCCAATTTTCAATTTCCCGTTCGCGATGGGCATCGGCATCATCTATTGGCTGATGACCTGGCAATTCCATACCGTGGTGCGATCGTATGACATTTCGGCTGGCAAGATCGACGCCGTAGGTCTCACGGTCCCCTGGTTGTCACTACTTCCGTGGATGCCGATCTACGTCTTGCAGGCGACGCTCAGCATGAGCTTCGCACTGATGTTGATCGCACTTTATGCTGCGATCGTGGCCTACGTGGACGCGCCCGAGAGACCGACATGGCGACATTACCTGGTCAAGTTCGGCGTCGGCACGACACACTTCGCCGTACACATGATCGCCATGTTCACGCTGTTCATCGCCTTCCTCGCACTGAACAACAACATCGCCCCGATGGTCGAGACCCATGTTGGCGGTTTGCTGCGTGCAAAAGATGCGCAGCCTGGCATCGTGAGCGACATTATGCGCGAGACGCTGGAACCACTCTCAAAAGAGCGGCAGATGCAGCGCGGGCAGGCTGACCCGAAGAGCGGTAGGGCGGCGCCACCCGCAGTCAACCGCTCAAGCGAGGCGGCTCGCACCGCAGAACCAAAGACGGTACGTGAGCTGGTAGGCCTGCTGTATCCACTTGAGTTGACGCTTTTCGGCGGCCTGCTTGGCGGCTTCATCTGGGGCTGCTACTGGGTCGCCGCGGGTCTATTCGGACAAATGCACGCCGAGGACGCATTCGCAGCCCTTCGGATCAAGGATTACAAAAACTTCCTACGGATCAAGTTTGAACCGGATCAGATAACCATCTATCCGATAGGGCTCGACCGAGTGCCGCGCACGCATGACTGGACTAGCCCAGAGGCTGGCTTCCCAATCCCCGGCAACCGCTCGAAGCTTGTACCGCTGCGACCCCTCAAACCACATCTGATCGAAGAGCC
>JANNRP010000198.1:0-18485 GCA_031401535.1 Hyphomicrobiaceae bacterium
CAGAATGTTAGATGTGATCACATGCAACGTCAATGTGACCGAGATCATCATCTGTGGGACACAGTTGACGGCTTGAGGAACATAGGGTTTTGGGCGTAACTGCCGATCTGGCTGTTCGACAGCATGTTGTGGGCACTGTCACAGGCGAACGTGTTCGACAGCGCCGCGATGCCGGCGTTGGTCGAGGTCAGCAGCCGGTCGAGGCTGTCATAGCTATAGGTCCAGCTGTCGTTCGGACGGCCGGCGCTGGTGACCGTCAGAATCCGACCCACCGCATCGCGCGTGAACGCGATGTCCTGATGCACCGTGGCGCCCTTGACGGTCGCAACCCGCATCAGCCAGCCGCGCGCGTCGTTGTAGGTGTTGGTCGTGGTCACGCCGTTGGCGTAGACGGCCTGGGTGACCTGCCCGCGCGCGTTGTAGGCGAGGCTCGTGATGTGCCCGGGGATGGCATACAGCCGCCCGCAGCCGTCATAGGTCCAGGGTGTGGTGGAGGACCCCACCGCATCGCCATCGCTCCACGCCTTGGCGATGACCTGGCCGCTGGCATCGCGGGCCTGCGTCATCGACGACGTGGTGCCGCCGAGCAGCCAGCGGTCCTCGATTCTATGCCCGTTGCCGTCGTGATTGTGGTCGGTCGCGATCGCCCCGCTGGCCGACGCCGTCGTCGTCTCGGTGCGGCACAGCTTGCTGCCGTTGGCGAAGCCCGCGCCGTTCGGGCAGTTGGTGCCGCCCGATGCGGTCAGCACAAAGTCGTAGCGGTAGAGGTGCGTTTCGGTCGCAACCGTGCTGCCTGATGGCCGGTGCGTGCGCTGAACATGACGGCCAAGCCCGTCATAGGCGAACAACGAGACGGCACCGTTAGCGTCCTGCTGCTGTGTCAGCCGCCCGGCGACATCGTACTGGAATGTCCACAACCCATGATCAGGGTCATTCGCCGACAGCCGACGGCCCAGGCTGTCGTAGGTGTAGGCCCAGACGTTGCCGGGTTCGTCCTTGATCTCGAGCAGATGATCCTGCAAGTCATAGCACATGCGCACCCGATTCGGCGTACCACCGGCCTGGGTGCCGTTGCCGAGGTAGCGCGCGACCTCGGTGACGCGGCCGTGGGCGTCCTTGTGCGTATCCGCCCTGAGCGCCACACGCCGGAGTCGATATCAACGCTCAGAACCATGATCGCCGTTGCTCTTGCAAACCGGCTCCCGCGATGTCCATGCTGCATGCGGAAGCAACACGTCCAAACCAACTTAATTTAGTGACACAGTACGATTAGGCTCCAAATGCTGACTGAGGAGGGACATGGACCGGAGGCGAAACTTCTGGGGCTAGAGCCCGAAAGAAGCGGCAGCGACGGACGAAAGTAGTCAAGCTCAATTGCAGCACAGCCGAAATAGCACTGGACGAGCTTGCTGCCAGGCAGCTCCCTGGTAGAAATACTGGTTTGGGCAAGAGCAAAAATCGTACTGCAAGAATGGTGCGGAGGAAGTGCCCCAATGCAATTCCATCTCAACGGGTTCAGAACCGGCAATCCAGAGATCTCAGAACCGGCCGAACGATACAAAGCGGCATGCCACTCCGAGAGTCTGCCCAATAATGTCGACGTCCTGATCGTCGGTTGCGGACCTGCGGGACTGACATTGGCCGCACAGCTCATGGCCTTTCCAGCCATCAAAACCCGGATCGTTGATCAGAAGTCCGGCGCATTGCTGCTCGGTCAAGCCGACGGCATTGCTTGCCGGACGATGGAGATGTTTGAGGCTTTCAGTTTTAGCGAGCGTGTGTTGAAGGAGGCGTATTGGGTCAACGAGACGACATTCTGGAAGCCGGACGACACCTTCAAAAACAAAATCGCTCGCCACGGCAGGATAAAGGATGTCGAAGACGGGCTCTCGGAGTTTCCGCACGTCATCCTGAACCAGGCACGCGTGCATGATTTCTACCTCGAGATGATGCGCAATTCGGCGAACCGGCTGGAGCCCCATTACTCGCGCCGCTTGGTCGACTTGTTTGTCGATACCGCAGCCTACTCCGCTGGTGGTACGCCGTCCGAGGCGGTAACGGTCAGACTCGAGCGGACTGATCCCGCACACCAAGGACAGATAGAGACAATCAAGGCCCGCTATGTCGTCGGTTGCGACGGGGCGCGAAGCACCGTGCGTCAGTCTATCGGGCGCACGTTGCGTGGGGATACTGCCAGTCAAGCGTGGGGGGTGATGGACGTCCTTGCCGTCACCGACTTCCCCGATATCCGCATGAAATCGTTGATACAGTCCGCGCTCGAGGGCAGCATCGTGCTCATCCCTCGCGAAGGTGGCTATCTGGCCCGCATCTACGTCGAACTCGACAAGCTCAATGAAAACGAGCGAGTTTCGAGTCGGAACATCACCATTGACAGTTTGATCGCGGCCGCGCAGCGGATTCTTCATCCCTTCACCCTCGAGGTGAAAGAGGTTGCATGGTGGTCGGTCTACGAGATCGGCCAGCGGCTCTGCGACAAGTTCGACGACGTGCCCGATGCAGAGTTCGCCGATCGCCTGCCCCACATTTTCATAGCCGGCGACGCTTGCCATACTCATAGCCCCAAGGCTGGTCAGGGTATGAACGTATCCATGCAGGACACATTCAATCTGGGCTGGAAACTGGCGTCGGTCCTACAAGGACAGTGCAACCCCAAACTTCTGCATACCTACTCGGCGGAACGTCAGGCCATTGCCAAGGAGTTGATCGACTTCGACCGCGAGTGGGCGCATATGCTGAGTGCGCCCCTAAGATCGACGACTGACGGCGACGGCGTCGAGCCAGCCGAAGTGCAGAGATATTTCATCAAGCACGGACAGTATACAGCGGGTACGGCGACCAAATACAAGCCGTCGCTCATTTCCGCCGAACCGGTCTATCAGCACCTGGCCAAAGGTCTAGTCATCGGCATGCGATTCCATTCGGCGCCGGTCATTCGTCTGGCAGACGCCAAACCGGTTCATCTGGGTCATACAATTAAGGCAGACGGCCGCTGGCGTATTTTTGCTTTCGCCGATCGTCAAAGCCCTTCGGCGTACTCCTCTCGAATGAGAGCGCTATGCGAGTTTCTTGCCGATTCGCCTAAGTCCCCGATCCGGAGATACACGTTAGCACAAGCGGATATCGACTCCGTAATCGATGTCCGAGCTGTATTCCAGCAAGGTCATCGCGAGCTGAACCTAGAGGCCTTGCCCCAATTCCTTCTGCCCAGGAAAGGTCAGTACAAGCTTATCGATTACGAGAAAATGTTCTGTCCGGACCTGACAGGTGGCAACGACATTTTCGACATGCGTGATATCGATCGCGATCAGGGCTGCTTGGTCGTCGTACGACCGGACCAGTATGTCGCCCATGTGCTTCCGCTCGACGCTTATGCCGACCTTTTGGCCTTCTTCGATGGCTTCATGCTTCCAAAAACTTGAGCGCTTGGATTCTTTTGCAGTAGAAGAAGACTCAAGATTTCGATTTCTGCTTCGCGCCCTCTCAATCACCAAAGCTGTCGGGACCCTCTAAGTATGTTGAGTGAGTCAGTTCTGATTTGAGTTTGGCATCCAGCCTGCTGTTAGACCGGCAAACAAGGTTTGCCGGTCGAGAGATGCAACGCAGACCGACGTATTCGACTACATCGAGCACTTCTACAATTCACGCCGAGGCATTCGACGCTGGACTATGAGGCTCGATGGTTGACGACGGCTAACCTGGAAGTGTATCTGTGATATATCACAGATGCTCACCCGGTGACCACGACGTGGGACCGGCGCAATGACCTGGAACAACGTAACATGATATCCGAACGTCAGAAATCTTACCGCCAGGAATACCGCTCCCGGATCATGGGTTTCTACGACGGCTACCTGCACATCGTCATCATTTACGCCATGGGTGCGGCGGCGTTCTACATCTACGTGCAGCACATCCACAATGTGGGGCCGCTGGAGTGGCTGGCAATCCCAATTACATTTTTGTTTACGAACATTTTTGAGTGGGTCGTGCACAAGTACGTCATGCACCGTCCCGTCGCCATCAAGGGGCTGCGAGCCGTCTACGAGCGGCACACGCTCAATCACCATCAGTTCTTTACCGATGACGAAATGCGGTTCCGTGATCACAAGGATTGGCGAGTCACGGTGTTTCCACCCTACGCTCTGGTTGTGTTCATTTTGATGTCGTTGCCCGCTGGCATCATTCTCGGCCGCATCTTCTCGCCCAACATTGGGTGGCTGTTCATGGGCACGACGACGGGTATGTATCTCATTTACGAGTTCATGCATTTTTGCTGCCACGTCGACGAGAATTGGTTCGTGCGCAATTGCCCGTTCGTCAACACATTGCGCCGCCATCATACCGCCCACCACAACGCGCGTTTGATGATGGAAACCAATATGAACCTAACCTTCCCGATTGCCGATTGGCTGTTTGGGACGTCGGATCTAAATCGCGGTCTGTTTGGGCACATTTTCAACGGATACAACACCGATCACCTCAAGATTGGGCTGCGCGGTAAGCCAAAGCGACCCGACGAAGCGGCCGCCGCCCCGCTCGGCAATTTCTGAACAGTAGAACGGACGACCGCCAGGACCACGCACCATGCCGAACGACGTCAAGGCCATTCTGTCGGTTGTGACGATGATGGTCGGCTTAGCCTACGCCTATTGGGAGCGGTCCAGTGGCAATCCTGAACTGTTCTGGTTCGTGATTATATTTGCAAGTTTTGCTGTCGTCGCGATGTGGGTGTTTCCCGAAGCGACAGCGGGCAAGCCGCGAAATACCTATGACGAGCCGAAGCAGTGAACGTAGTCGGAGGCTGATGGCACTGGTCGGCCCGCAGCACGAGCAGGGATGTCGACCCAATAACTGCCGTAGGATCGCCGTGACATGACGATACTCCCAATCCCTCAACTCTGCGTATTTATGGCACTAGTGTTGCTGCTGGCGCTTTATGGACTGACGGTAAGCGGGCATTTCCCAATCGAGTTTCGCGCCCCGACCCTGAAATCGTCGACGGGGAATGCGCTGATTTGGGGCACGCTCGTCGTGTCCACGTCCACTGCGGTAGTAGCCCTTGCCATCGCTTGGCAGTGGTTGCCGTTGGCCGTATCCATCATCGGTGGTGGCGCCATGGTATTATTCGCGCCTTTGGTGCTTCAATCGCTGCCCAACAGCTTCGTTGATGGGCGTCGCGGACTCGTCACACTCACTGGCCTTTCGGTCGCGATTGCTGTGCTCGGACGCGTGTTTCTCAGCTGAAGGAGTTCGACTGATGACCGACGGCGCCACAAAGGCCACGGATGCCAAGCGCGAGAAGCGGACCATTACCGAAATCCGTAACTCGAAGCGCACCGGTGAGAAAATGGTCTACATGTCGGTGCCTGACTACACGAGCGCCAAGTGGGCCGAAATGGCCGGCGTTGATGTGGCGGTTGTGGGCGACAGCTTGGCGATGATCGCCCACGGGCATGCGAGCACTATTCCGGCTACGATGGACATGATGGTGTTGCACGCCCAGTCGATACGGCGTGGCGCGCCCAATACCTTCGTACTGGGATGTATGCCGTATCAGAGTTACAACACGATTGATCGAGCCCTGATGAACGCCACTCGCTTTATGCAAGATGGCGGGAGCGATGCCGTCAAGCCGCAAGGCGGCAAGAGCCAGGCGCATATCCTCAAGGCTTTGGTTGATGCAGGCATTCCGACTGCCTCCCACATCGGACTGACGCCGCACACTATTGCAATGTTCGGTGGCTTCAAGATCCAGGGTCGCACAGCGGATGCTGCCATGAAGATCTTGGAAGATGCGCTGGCGATCGAGGATGCTGGTTGTTTCATGCTCGAATTCGAGGCAGTTCCGGCAAAAATTGCAACGCTGATTTCACAGCAACTCACCATTCCAACCATTGGCATCGGTGCCGGCGTCGGGACCGATGG
This sequence comes from Hyphomicrobiaceae bacterium, assembly GCA_031401535.1. Taxonomy (GTDB): domain Bacteria; phylum Pseudomonadota; class Alphaproteobacteria; order Rhizobiales; family Hyphomicrobiaceae; genus JAKFWF01. Next base: position 5,947 of record JANNRP010000198.1, read on the forward strand.
CCAGATCCTTTTATGCCACGACCTCCTCGGCGTATTCACTGACTTCAAACCGAAATTTACAAAGCGCTTTGCTAAGCTCACGGACGTGGCCGTTACCGGCATCCGGCAATATATCAAGGAAGTGAAGGAGGGTTCGTTCCCGGACGACGATCACAGCTATACCGTCAACGACACAGAATATGAAAAATTTGCAGCGCTGGTGCAAAAGCGCCGTCAAATTTAAGTCTGCGCGCGGTGAACGAAGCTGCTATTTGAGCTGCTCCGTGGTCCGAGGGAAGGTGAGGCAATGCGTTGATGCCGATGTCGAATGTGCATTTGGAAGCAAGTTGTCCATCGGTGTGCTGGCCGTCTCCGATCGGCAGATCGGGACAGGGGATCGAGAGTTGGCTGTGGGAATGACGATCAACGGTGACCTCCCCAGGAATCGCGCACGTAATGTAGCGGACAAGGCAGACACGCTCACAACGCAGGCATACAATCGGCTTGAGGAACTGATCGTGACTCTCGCACTGCAGCCTGGATCCGTCCTGTCAGAACAAGCCCTCTCCGCAGACCTCGGCATCGGCCGTACGCCCATCCGCGAAGCCTTGCAAAGGTTAGCGCGCGAAGGCCTTGTCCAGGTCCTGCCGCGCAAGGCGATCATCGTCACGGAAACCGATCCGCGGCGGCAGTTGCTAGTGCTCGAAGTGCGGCGCGAACTGGAGCGCTTGCTCGCACGCGCCAGTGCCGAGCGCGCCACCGCCGAAGAGCGCGCCCTCTTCGAGACCATTGCCCAGGGCATGGATGCCGCTGCGCGCACCAATGACGATATCGCTTTCATGCGCCTCGATCGCGAACTGAATGCCCTGTTGGCCTATGCCGCGCACAACGAATACGCATCACGCGCCATGCGCGCTCTCAACGGGCACTCCCGCCGCTTCTGGTATTTACATTACAAGCAGGCCGCCGATCTGCCGAAGATGGCGCGGCTGCACGCGACCCAGGCGCGCGTCATCGCTAAAGGTGACGTCGAGCGGGCCATGGCCATCTCAGATAAATTGATCGACTACGTCGAGCGTTTCACCCGCGCCACCGTGGATGTGGGACGGTTGAGAGCCGAGGGTAAAACGCATGTCGAGTTTTGATATATTACGCATCGGCGATGCAGCGATTTACGCGGTGCAAGCACCATGAGCACATTCGAAGGTAAGCGCACGATCGACGGGCTCGTAGTGACCAAAGACGGTCGGCGACTGGACGAGCACTACGCTGTGAAACGCTTCACCACTTGGGGCTTCGAGTGGACCTACGAGGGAGACAGCCCGCAACAGTTAGCGCTCGCAATCCTGGTTGAACATCTCGGCAGCACCGAAAGGGCGATCAGTCTATCCAAAGCCTTCATGCGCAAGATTGTCGCAAATCTCGACAACGATTGGATATTAAGCAGTGGCGATATTGATGCAGCAATCGGTGCGATCGACACGGAGCATCTCAACTGAGCATTTAGGAGGGGGGCCGCGATGCCGCTGCCCGTTCTTACGCCTCCACGATCACGTAACTGCCGTCCACCGTGACAGGAAAGGTCTCAGCAACGTACGGGCCTTGGGTCAGTTCCTCGCCAGGCGTCACCGTCACGGCGTAAGAGCGCACCTTGCAGTTGCGCGGATCAAAATAAGATCGCCCGTTTCGGACATCGAATTCCCAGCCGTGCCAAGGACAGCGCAGCAGCTCACCGACCCGCGAACGGCGGTACTCCCCAGGCTCATCTGACTCAAGCTTTGCCACCGGTTGCGCCTTGCTGATCGGCGCGCCCTCATGCGGGCAGCGATTGAGCAACGCGAAGAACTCGCCATTGATATGGAACACGGCGATCTCGCGCCCTTCTATTGTGACAACCTTGTTGCCACCGGCTGGAATATCAGTGGTGCGCGCGACGATGTGGCCGACCATGTCTACCTACTTAAACCCATAGACCGCACGTGCATTCGTATTAAAAATCTTGGTGCGTTCGGTCTCTGTCAACGGAATCCGGAATGCAAAGCGGGGATCGTCGAAGTCCCAGTGCGGATAGTCGGATGAGAACATCAGCCGGTCAACGCCGACCCAGTCGATAATGCTGCGCATATCCTTGTGGTTCTCCGGCTCGTCGATCGGCTGCGTCGTGAACCAGAAGTGTTCGTGCACATATTCGGATGGTCGGCGTTTGAGATGCGGCACCTCAGCGCGAAACCGTTCGAATTGTTTATCCATGCGCCAGGTTATGCCCGGGATCCAGCCAAAGCCCGCCTCTATAAACACGAATTTCAGTTTTGGAAAACGCTCGGGCACGCCCTCAATCACGAGACTGGTCAGTTGTGACGCCATGGTGTGAGCGTTCGAATGGTGTTCCTCGTTGTAGTAAGAGGGCCAGCCCGAACCCGTTGGCGCATGGCCTCCATAGCCGCCGACATGCAGCCCAACCGGCAACCCGGCCGCTTGTGCAGCCTCATATATTGGCCAGTATTTGCGCCGACCGAGCGGCTCATTGGAACGTGGCGCAATGTTGATCTGCGCGTAGAGACCCGTCGCCGCACATCGTTCGATCTCCTTTACGGCCGTCTCCGCATCGTCCTGACCAACGACGACCGACGCCCGCAGCCTTGGCTCGGGCTTTGACACACACTGGATCTGCCACTCGTTGATGCCACGTGCGAGGACCGCCCCAAACTCGAGGTTCTGTTGCGAATAGACGAATAGATCGAGCACCTGCAGCAGACCGAACTCGATGTCGAGCGGATCAAGATGCTGCTGGCGCATGAAATCGAGATCCGAGCCGGGCACGCCGCCACCAGGCGGCCAGGCATCCCGACGCGCGATGCGTGGTGCCGAGCGCGGATAGGGTAGATTGAGCATGAATGGCACGCGCAGATGATCGTTGAACAGCGCATAATGTTCCTGCCAGCGCTTGGGCAGGAATGCGATCACCTCCTCGTTCGAGCGCGGGCTCGGATGGATGTCACAATCGATGATTTTCAGTCGTGATTTCGACTTTGCTGTGCCAGACGGACTGGGGACGTCACGAACGAGCACATCTGCCATAACGTGCCTCCGTTATGAGGTTTGAGTGAGACGCGGAAACGTTTCCAGCGCATTCGCGCTGCGCATTCGATCGACGATCTCTTTTGGAATGTGCGCTGGCATCGCGGCATCGCCTTCGAAATGCCAGTGTGGGTAATCCGTCGAGAACAGCAGCATCCGGTCCGAACCTATTTGATCGATCAATTGCTCAACACCATTTTTATCGGGTGGGGCATCGAACGGTTGGATCGTCAGCCGAAAATGGTCACGGATGATGTCGGCCGGTGGACGGTCGACCCACGGTACTTCGATGCGAACGCCCTTCCAGGTTTTATTGGCGCGCCACATGCAGGCTGGCAACCAACTGACGCCGGACTCCATCAGCACCACCTTCAAACCGGGGAATTTACGAAATACACCTTCGAGCACGAGGCTCAACACCTGTGCCTGAAACGCCTGCGCATCGGCGATGTAGTATTCAAGGCGATAGGAAGGCCAGCCTGCCGATGTCGGTGCCTGCCGGTAGGCACTGCCCGCATGCACGGCGAGTGGTAACCCGTGCTTTTCGGCGGCCGCGTAGACCGGCCAGTAGATGCGCCGACCGAGCGTCATCTCTCCCTGCGCAAGCACCAAAACGGACACGAACCGCTTGTCGCCAGCGCGGCGCTCAATCTCTTCGACGGCGAGATCGGGCGCCTGCATCGGCACAACGATGGATGCCCGCAAGCGATCATCCTTGGCCATCCACTCGTTGGCGATCCAGTCGTTGGTCGCCTTGCAAAAGGCCGCCGCGAGATAGGGATCGTAGACTGCCTGCCCTCCGTAAAGGCAATTGCATATGGCAATGGAAGAGCCAAACCCGTCGAGTGCTTGGCGCTGCAGCATTGCAAAACTGCTGCCGGGCTTTTCATGACCATCCCGCCAGTCGGGTCGACCAGACAATGGCATGCTGGGCAGATAACTTTGCAGATCGAGGCCATCGATGCCACGCGTCGTGACTTGCTCGTTCCAATGGTCATCAAGATACGGCAGCAGTGCCGCGCTGCTCGGCAGCGCCGGGTGGATATCGCAGTCAATCAGCATGCCACTCATGACCACTCCCCTGAATGTGTGCATGATATATCAGATTGACCGGCGAGCAATAGGTCGGCGGCTTCATTGACCGAGCGCGTCGATACCGACGACGTTTCGTGAGCAGCATCGAGAGCCGCCTCAAAGATATGCAACAGATATATCAGCTTGTCAGGTCTGCTCAGAACGGTCACCATTGCCGGAAGGTTGAGCGGGCGTCGGTAATCATTCAATGCTGGTCGATCAAGAAGCCAGCAAGACCTGCTCGACCGCAAAAGGGAAACGGCCAACCAGGGAGGAACGGATGAGGGTGTCTAGTCTAGCCAAGAGTTCTGCGATCGTCGGTGCATTGTTGTTGGTGGTCAGCAGTTCGGCAAGCGCGCAGCAGAGTGTTCGAATGGCGACGAGCTGGCCGGGTGGTATCCATTTGGAGCAGTTCGCCAACGGCTTTGCCAAAAGCGCCGATGCGCTGACGGGCGGCAAAGTCAAATTCCAGACCTTCCCAGCCGGCACCATAGGTAGCGCGCTCAAGATTACCGAAACAGTGCAGAAAAAGGTTGCCCAATCGGGGCATACGTGGCCCGGCTACGACTGGGGCATCGATAAGGCGGCCGCAATTTTTGGCGGATACACCGGCTCCCCGCCCACGGAAGCGATCCTGCATTGGGTCTACGCCGGTGGCGGACTTGAACTTTGGAAGCAGTGGCGCATGGAGAAGTTTGGGGTTGTCGGTTTCCCGTGCGGCGCCCACTCCGATGAGATTCACATGCACTCACGCAAGCCGATCCGCACGCTTGAGGATCTCAAAGGGTTGAAGCTTAGGACATCGGGTGCGTGGGCCGAGATCGCCACTAACCTTGGCGCATCAACGGTCATCTTACCCGGCGGTGAAGTCTACCCGGCCCTGGAGCGTGGCGTCGTCGATGCGATCGAGTGGGCGACCCCTGGCATCAACTACGGCCTCGGATTTCACAAGGTTGCCAAGTACATCATCCTGCCAGGCGTGCACCAGCCCGGTGCTGTCCTCGAGTGCATCTTCGACAAGACAATGTGGGAGGCCTTCGATCCGGTCACCAAAATTCTGCTGGAAGAAGCGGCCAAGAAGGCAACCATCGAGTCTTGGATGAACATTAATATGATGGATACTGATGCTTTGACGAAATACAAGGCCGAAGGCGTCGAAATCATCAGGGTTGATCAAGCCTATATCGACGGCGTCGCCAAGGCGACCCGCGAGTGGGAGGATAAATACATTGCAGCGGAAGGTGGCTGGTTCAAAAAAGTCGTCGAGCATCAGCGCGACTTTATGAAAAAGTGGGCTCCGGCGAGCCAGTACCGCTCGGAATTCCGATAATCGATCCAGGCGGGGCTCGTGCGTGCCCCGCCTTTTTTGATCCCAGCCTCATCTGGGGGTAGCAGCGTTTCCGCAATTTTCATCAGATCGCCTGGAGATGACGGCATGCGTGGTTTGGTTCGCGCCATTGATCGGTTGAGCTTAGCGTTTGGACAGATTGCTGCGGCCATCGTCATCGTTCTGGTGGTTTTGATGCTTTACGATGTTGTCTTGCGCTATATGTTCAATGCGCCGACGAGTTGGGGCAATGACATAAATACGTGGCTGATGGGAACATCGTTTGTGCTGTCGATCGCCTACGCCATGTCGACCGACAGTCACGTGCGTGTCGATTTGCTGTATAACGACGCCACCAAACACCGCATGCGGGTGGTCGATCTGATCGGTTTTACCTTCCTGGTGTTGCCAACCGTTGCGTGGCTCACGTCCGGGCTGTTGGGACATTTTCTTGAGGCATTTAAGAGCGGCGAACGGTCCGGCACCGGAGGATGGAATCCGATCGTGTGGCCATTCCGCCTGGTACTGTTTTTTGGCTTCATGATCCTCACCCTCCAGATTGTTGCCGAGATTATCAAGCGCGCGTCGTCGCTGGTCGGCAACCCGATTGAGACCAAGGCTGCTTCCGATCACGGCGTGTAGGCCAACATCCGGCTTTTTGCCCCTCGTTTCTGTCTCCTCATAACTCTCTGACTTCTACCAAAGGACGGTCTGATGTCCCCACTGTGGATGTTTCCTGCATTGATCGTCGCGATTCTGACGGGCTTTCCCGTCGCACTGACGATGATGTCGCTGGCGGTGCTCTTCGGGCTAAGCTCGTTTGGGGTTGAGGGCCTGCTTTACCAGTTCATCCAAAAAATTGAGGAGGTGGCGACAGCTCAGGTGCTGGCAGCAGTGCCGCTATTCATCTTCATGGGTGCGATGTTCGAGCAGTCCGGTATCGCCTCGCGGCTGTTTGATGCGATCCATATGTGGACCCGCCGTATCCCCGGTGGTCTCGCGGTCGGCACGGTGATCATGTGCGTGATTTTTGCAGCGACAAGCGGCGTGGTCGGCGCGACCGAGACAGTGGTCGGGCTGCTCGCGATCCCGCCGATGCTGAAGTACAATTATTCAAAGCCATTGATTTGCGGAACGATTTGCGCCGGCGGCTCGCTCGGCACCATTATTCCACCGTCCGTGCTGGCGGTAGTGATCGGACCGACCGCCAATGCGTCAGTCGGTAACATCCTGCTCGGCATGTTTATCCCAGGCTTCATGCTGGCCATCGCCTATATCATTTACATTGTGACCGTATGTACGATCTGGCCTGAAATGGGTCCGCGGACACCAACGACGGAGAAAGATCCGCCGTTGGCCGAGAAGCTTGCGTTGACATTCAAGGTACTGGTGCCCCCGGTGGTGGTCATCATCTGTGTGCTCGGCTCGATGATGGCCGGCATCGCGACGCCGACCGAGGCGGCGGCGGCCGGCGCACTGGGCACGGTCGTTCTCGCGCTGGCCTATCGGCGGTTGTCTTGGCCGGTGCTGGTGGATTCCACTATGCGGACGGTGCGCATCACCGCTATGATCCTGACAATTGTCGCCTGTGGTCAAATGTTCGCGGCCGTGTTTGTCGGCTCCGGCGGCTTGCAGATCCTTCAGGATTTCTTACTAAGCTTCGGCGTTGGCAAATACGCCTTGCTGGGCGTGGTGATGTTCATCGTTTTCATTGCTGGCTTCATGCTGGAGCCACTGGTGATCATCTTGATGGTGGTGCCCATCACCGCGCCGCTGATCACAGCAGTAGGCTTCGACCTCGTCTGGTTTTGCGTTCTGTTCCTCGTGATGCTGCAGACCGGATATCTTACTCCGCCGATGGCGCCGTCGATCTTCTATCTGCGCGGCATTGCCCCTCCCGAGATCACACTGCGCGATATGTATGTCGGCATCTGGCCGTTCATCGGCCTGCAACTCGTCGTCGTTGGTATTTTAGTCCTGTACCCGTCACTCGTGACGTGGCTGCCGAATGCGGTGCTAACTGGCGCACGCTAACAGTGAACCTGTATCCCCGCTTTGCCCGGGTTTGGGGTCGCTGCCTCCGACTGAAGCCGAAAGGCGGTGGACTTGGGGACGTGCAAAGCGTCTCTATCCGTTGGTCGACCGCGCGTTATTTGAGACCTTGTGTAACGAACACCCGGGCATGATCCGCGCTCTAAAAAATGGCGATCGCCGGGAACTGACACGACTGGCTGTCAACCACATTCAGCATTCAAAGAAGATATATCTGCAAGTTCGCGGTTCAACTTTGAGCTGACCTTGACGGACCACAGCCAGATCGGGTCATGCTCTTGTCTATTGTGCAGAGGCCGAGCCCTAGGCACAATATTCTGTGAAAAAATGGCATGCGATCAATCTAGCGCAGTCCTCAAACTAGGCGACAAACTGGGAGCAACCGATGGCACCGAATGTTTTTCAAGGAACGATCCCGGCGTTGATGACACCGTGTAATGCGGCCCGACAACCCGATTTCGATGCGTTGGTTGGCAAGGGGCGAGAGCTGATCAAGGCAGGCATGTCGGCTGTGGTTTATTGTGGTTCGATGGGTGATTGGCCACTGCTATCAGACGAACAGCGGCAAGAGGGAGTAGCCCGTCTGGTGACGGCTGACATTCCTGTGATTGTCGGCACCGGCGCCCAAAGCCCTAAGCGCGCGGCCACGTTGGCAGCCCATGCCAAAAAAGTCGGCGCGCAGGGGTTGATGATCATTCCACGCGTGCTGTCGCGGGGCACCTCGATAGCGGCGCAGCGCGCTCATTTCGAAGGCGTTCTCGAAGCGGCCGTCGATCTTCCGTCCGTTATCTACAACAGTCCCTACTATGGTTATGAGACCAAAGCTGATCTGTTCTTTGCTTTGCGCCAGCGGTATCCGCATCTCGTCGGCTTCAAGGAATTCGGAGGTGCCAATGCCCTCACCTACGCAGCCGAACACATTACGGGCCGTGATCCGTCGCTGACGCTGATGGTCGGTGTTGATACCCAAGTATTCCATGGCTATGTCAACTGCGGGGCCACAGGCGCGATTACAGGGATTGGCAACGTGCTGCCGAAAGAGGTGCTCCATCTCGTGGCGCTTAGCGGGAAGGCCGCCAAAGGAGATCCAAATGCGCGGCGACAGGCATTGGAGCTGGAGCAGGCTTTGGGCGTCTTGTCATCGTTCGACGAAGGGGTCGATCTCGTACTGTTCTACAAGTACCTGATGGTACTGGAAGGCAGCTCCGAGTACGAGTTGCATTTCAACGAGAGTGACACCCTCTCGCAGAGCCAGAAGCACCACGCCCAAAGCCAGTTGAAACTATTCAAAACTTGGTATCGCAATTGGTTGGCTGCCCATGCTTGATCGGCCGATGCGCGTCATCGATTCCCACACCGAGGGCGAGCCGACGCGGCTAATCGTCGAGGGAGGCCCGCCACTTGGCAACGGACCGCTCAGCGAACAGCGACAAAGGTTCGCTGCTGATTTCGATCATTATCGAAGCTTCGCAGTCAATGAGCCTCGTGGTTACGACGCGCTTGTCGGTGCGCTGCTTTGCGAGCCGCAGGACCCGACCTGTGCGGCTGGCGTCATTTTCTTCAATAATGTTGGATTTCTCGGCATGTGCGGTCACGGCACAATAGGTGTTGCTGTGACGCTGGCGCATATGGGTCGAATCAAAGCTGGTGTGCATCGATTTGAAACGCCGGTCGGCACAATCGCGATTGAACTGAACGGCCGTAACAAAGTGACGATCGAGAACGTTGCCAGTTATCGATATCGATCAGCAGTGAAAGTGGACGTCGAAGGCGTCGGGACAGTGACCGGTGACATCGCCTGGGGCGGCAACTGGTTTTTTCTGGTCACCGACGCACCCTGTGCTCTGGTAATCGGTAACATCGGCGAACTCACCCGCAACGCCGAGGCCATCAAGGCAGCCTTGGCCGCAAGCGGCATCACCGGCGACGACGGTGGGGCGATCGATCACATCGAATTCTTCGGTCCGCCCTCTATGTCAGGAAGTCACAGCCGCAACTTCGTGCTCTGTCCTGGTGGAGCCTACGACCGCTCACCATGCGGCACGGGGACAAGTGCCAAAATCGCATGTTTGGCTGCAGCAGGCAAACTCGACGCGGGCGTCGACTGGATACAGGAGAGCATTATCGGCAGCAGCTTTACAGCACGCTATCGCCGTGATGCGAGGGGCGCGGTGATTCCAAGCATTACCGGCTGTGCCTACGTCGTTGGCGAAGCGATGCTGCATCGTGACCCCGAAGACCCGTTCGCGAACGGACTTCGATCCGGGTGAAACGACCCGACGATCGGATTGCAGGATCACCGATGCCCGTTTCATCGGATCGGCCACCACCCTTGCATCGCAGCATTTGATAAGAAGCACGGCAATCAGCACATGAGATGACGATCACATACCGTGAGGCTATGCCTGTCGACGCCAGAAATCTTGGTGACTGTATTTCCGGCCGCCGGGCTGATAAAAACTGCTGCTTATTTGGTTGCGACCGTCGCAATAATTCGAACCAAGGGATCATCAATGACCACGACGCCGTCAGGTTTAAAAATCACCGACCACCGAATTGGCGATGGCGTATCGCCCATGCGAGGTCAGACCTGCATTATGCACTACACGGGCTGGCTTTTTATCGACGGCAAAAAAGGTAAGAAGTTCGACAGCTCCGTGGATCGGGGGGAACCGTTCATGTTCGCGATTGGCCAGCGTCAAGTCATAGGCGGTTGGGATGAAGGCGTCGCGACCATGAAGGTTGGAGGAACGCGTACGCTGGTGATACCGCCGGAACTTGGCTACGGCGCACGGGGCGCTGGTGCCGTGATTCCGCCAAATGCGACGTTGATGTTCGATGTTGAATTGCTTGACGTAACGGATTAGCGCTCGTTGTCGGCTGTCTATGTTGGAGCTATCGCCGCAGGGGGGCACGGACCCTTACTTCACCGTTTCCAACTCCTTCAACTCCCTGGCGTCACTGGCACGGTCATGAGTGAGCAGCATGACGACGTCAGTTAGTCGCGATATTGCGGTCACCAACGGCTGAAGAGGTTCGATGGCTGTCGAATTGGCTTGAAGCACACCACCCCAATCACAGATCAGCAAACGAACCGTTGGCAAGTCCTTCTGGGCACGCCCCACAAGTAGGCGCAGATGTTGCTGATCGATACCGCCAACGGTAGAAATGATGACGGTGTCTAGCGGTTTGCCGGATGCCAGGGTGCGGCAGGCCGAGAGTGCCATGAGCCCTGTCGCCTGCTCGACCGAGATGCAGCTCCAATCTGAATTGTTACGCACGATCGTCGCTATATAGCGGGCTGCAATCGAATCAATAGGGCCGCGCGCCGGTACAACGATGATTTGTCTTCGTTCAGCATCCTCGGCCGTTGCCCTGCCCGAGACCGACGCGTCAGTGTCGTCGCCTTGGTCGACCATGAGTTCAACGACCCCGTTCATCGTCTGCTGTATCGCATCAATTTGAGTACGAACAAGACGGCCAACCCGGTGGTCGCGCGCCGCCACGCGCAAGGCTGGCAGCACTATGTCATCGCTGGCAACGACTACCGACGTACCAATGATAGCCTGCTCCAGCTGATCTGCTGCCGCCGCCGCATCGTCGGACAGTACCCGATGATAAAACTCATGCTCAGGTGCAAGGGCGGGCTTGTCACCAAGCAGCACACTCATGAACTCCAGCCGCGGAATATAGCGCCCCAGTACCACGATCGACATTGTCAGGGGTGCCGCCAGAATTAATCCGATTGGCCCCCACACCAGCGCCCAGAAGCTCGCAGCCACCACCATCGCAAACGGTGACAGACCGACCCCACCGCCGAGGACATAGGGTTCGATAACATGCCCGACCAGCGGTTCGCTGATCACGAATAAAGCGATGGTAGCGCCTACCATTCCCCAGCCAGGGTCAACGGCAGCAGCCAGCAAAATCGGGGGTATTGCCGACAGAAATGAACCGACGAAGGGGATAAATCTCAACAAGAATGTGGCCACACCCCACAAGATTGCATTCGGCACGCCAATCACGGCAAGCGCGATGCCGATAAACGCCCCAAACCCAGCATTCAGAACAGCTTGCATCAAAAAGAGGCGCGACAACCTGCTGGCAGCTTCGCCTAGAGCGGACGTCGTGGCCGCCATATTATCGGTGCCGGCCAAGCGCACCACGCGATCCCGGATATCATTATGCTGTACGAGTAAGAACCCAGCAAACAGAAGTGTCAGGCCGGCGCCCGCGAGAGGTCCCACGGCGATTCGGAGTTGATCGAAAAGCACCCCCAAACTACTTGTCTTCTCCTGGGTCACAACAATGGACGGGGCCTTGCCGCTCGTCACGCCGACATTGGATTCCTTTTTGAACTCCTGTTCGAGTATATCCACACTTTCAGCAGCCTTACGAATAGCACTGTCACCGGCCTGAGAGCCTGTCACCAAACGTACTTTTTGGGTTAGGTTCTCCTTGTAGCCGGAAAGGCTCGCTGTTAGGGACAGTAACTGCGCGCTGAACAAGAGCGAAATCACGATCAGCACAGCAACAAGGGCGAGCACAACTGACCCTACGGCCGCGCCGCGAGGCACGCGCCGGTTACTCAAAAATCGCACGATTGGCGCCAGCATGAATGCGAGGATCGTTGCCAATGCAAATGGAATGAGGATTTCGCGGCCCAGTACGAGTGCGGCGACAATCAAGCCAGCTATGGTCAAAGTAGCAGCTAGACCACGGTTGGAATCCGCAAACATAGGCATCGAAAGCTCCTCAGGTATCGCGCCCAACGGCTGGGGTGTAACTAGTGCCGTTAAGCGGGTGATGGCGGCACCGCACGCCCAGGGCCAATTACAAACGCTCAAAGTCCTGTTTCGTTGCATTGCGATTCAGCCATATCCGAACACAGTCAACCGAGCGCCACATGGCGGGATTGACGCTCGACAGAGTTCGCACGGAACTCATTGCCACATGAACGCGTTCACGCCCTGACAGCGCACCGCCCAGTCGAGGGTGCTGGACTGCGGAGACGTGACCAAAATGGCCA